>JAYVCF010000334.1:0-15426 GCA_043750095.1 Deltaproteobacteria bacterium | reverse complement strand
AACGGGCGCACCCGCCACGCGACGCGGCCTGCACACCCACTCCGTCCGACGCCCTAAATCCACACCTACCGGCCGTGCACCGCGCTCAGGTCACGGCATGCAGCGCGCGCGTGCGGACGGGCGCCTCGGCGGCCACCAGCATCGCGGGGCGCAGGAGCAGCACCATCTCCTCGTACTCGCTGAACAGCACGGCCTCGATGCCGATGCCACCGTCCATGCGCTTGCTCCACGCGTACGTGGGATCCACGCCCGTGAGGTCCTTGCGGTCCTTCGGGGCGCGCCAGCTCACGCCCGCGTGCTCGCCCTTGTCGGAGCAGGCGCGCAGCATCTTCTCGAGGCCCGCCTCGTCGATGAGCTCGCTCGCCACCGTCACGCGCGCCTGGTCGAGGTCGTTGAGCTCGGTGATCGGATCGTGGCCGCGACCGACCTCCTGTCGGTGTGCGAAGGGCATGCGCTCGAGCAGCGCCTCGGGCGTCGCGCACGTGTCGATGTGCAGCGAGACCTTGCCGCGTCCTTCCTTCTCCACGACGCCGATGACGACGAGACCATCGCGCATCGCCTCGCCGAGCAGATCGAGGTCGCCGTCCTTGAACATCTCCACCAGCTCGCTGCCGATGTCCTCGGGCAGCACCAGGTAGCAGTCGTCGTCGCTCACGTGGAAGGGCGGCAGGAGCGGGATCGACGCGCCCTCGCCGATCGCCTTGGCGCGCGCGATGGCCTCGCCCTCCGCGAGCACGATCGTCAGCGCTGCACCCGCGAGGTCCTTGGCCAGCATCTCGATCGCGTCGGTCTTCATGCGGCGGACCCTAGCCGTCGGTGCGGATCCGTCCAAAAAACCGAGAGATGGTGCGATCTGCCCCTACAGATCGCACATCCGCCCATGTGCCACCCATCCGGGGCGGTGCCGCGAGCGGTGCGGGTGCGCTATACGGGCTGCCCCCATGCGCTTCAGCCGTGTCTCCATCGCCAGCGTTGCCGCGATCGATGCGCCCCATCGCGTATCGTCGTCCGCGCTCGAGGAGCGGCTGGCACCGCTGTTTCGCAGGCTCTCGATGCCCAACGGCATCATCGCGTCGCTGAGCGGGATCCTCGAGCGGCGGTTCTGGGACGAGGGCGTGGTGCCGAGCGACGTGGCTGCCCAGGCGGGGGAAGAAGCGCTGCGTCGGGCGAACGTGGCGCGCGAGCGGATCGGCGCCGTCATCAGCACGTCGGTGTGCCGCGACTTCATCGAGCCCTCGGTCGCCTGCCTCGTGCATCGGAACCTCGGCCTGCCGAGCGAGTGCCTCAACTTCGATCTCGGCAACGCGTGTCTCGGGTTCGTGAATGGGATGGATCTCGTCGCGAACCTCATCGAGCGCGGCGACATCGAGTTCGGGCTCGTCGTGGACGGCGAGGGCAGCCGGCACGCGGTGGGCGCGACCATCGACAAGCTCAACTCCGTCGGTGATGCGCGCGCGTTCGCCGACAACTTCGCCACGCTCACGCTCGGCTCGGGCGCGGCAGCGATGGTGCTCGGCCGCAGCGACCTCGTGGGCGAGGCGGGTCACCGCTACACGGGCAGCGTCTCGCTCGCGGCCACCGAGCACAACCAGCTCTGCCGCGGGCAGATCGACGGGATGATCACCGACGGGCAGAAGCTGCTCGTCGCGGGGGTGGAGCTGGCGCAGCGAACGTTCGCGCGCGCGTGCGAGGTGTTCGGCTGGACGCCGGCCGCGCTCGGCGAGGTGGTGATCCATCAGGTGTCGCGGCATCACACCGAGCGGCTCGCGGGGGCGCTGGGGATCGACCTCTCGAAGATCCACGCCATCTATCCGCAGCACGGCAACGTCGGGCCGGCGAGCGTGCCGATGGTGCTCGCGAAGGCGGAAGAGGCGGGGCGGCTCACGCGCGGTGAGCGTGTCGCCTTGATGGGCATCGGGAGCGGGCTGAACTGCGCCATGGCGGAGATCGTCTGGTGATCTCGGCGGCAGGTGCCGGAGGCGCGATGATGCGCGGCGTCTCTCCGGCGCTCTACCCGTGGCCAGAGCGCGGACAGTCGAAGTACTTCGATCGCGGCGCAGCGCGCATGCACTACCTCGACGCCGGCGTCGCCTCGGGCGAGCCCGTGGTGATGGTGCACGGCAACCCGACGTGGTCCTTCTACTTCCGCGAGGTGGTGCGCGCGCTCGAGACGACGCATCGCTGCATCGTCCCCGACCACGTCGGCTGCGGGCTCTCGGACAAGCCGCGCGATGATCGCTACGACTACACGCTGCGCTCGCGCGTCGATGATCTGACGGCGCTCATCGAGAAGCTCGAGCCGACCCGCAAGATCCACCTCGTCGTGCACGACTGGGGCGGGATGATCGGCTTCGCCTGGGCGGCCAAGCACGCCGATCGGATCGCGTCGCTCACGGTGCTCAACACGGCGGCGTTTCCGCTGCCGGGGACCAAGCGCTTTCCGCCTGCGCTCTCGCTCACGCGCACGCCGCTCGGCTCGCTGCTGGTGCGCGGGGGCAACGCGTTCGCGTGGACGGCCTCGCGCGTCTGCGTGACCAAGGCGCCGCTCTCGCGCGAGGTGCGCGCGGCGTATCTCGCGCCCTATGGGTCCTGGGCCGATCGCGTGGCGACGCTGCGCTTCGTGCAGGACATCCCGCTCTCGCCGAGCGATCGCGCGTGGTCGATCGTGGCCGAGACGGCCTCGCTGCTCGGGGACCTCGCCGACAAGCCCATGCTGATCGGCTGGGGCATGAAGGACTTTGTGTTCGACGCGCACTTCCTCGCCGAGTGGGAGCGCTACTTCCCGAAGGCGGAGGTGCGGCGCTTCCCCGACGCGGGTCACTACGTGCTCGAAGACGAGAAGCAGGTGCTCGTCCCCGCGATCGCCGCGTTCATTCGCGCGCACGGAGCCGCCGTGTGACGCCCTATCGCTCCGCCGAGACGTTCGCGAACGTCGCGGAGCACCTGCCGCGCATGGCCTTCGAGCGCCCGCACGCGCTGGCCATCGTGATGCCCGGCAAGCGGGGAAACGGAAAGCGCCACTACGTGAGCACCACGTTCGCGCAGCTCGAGGAGCGCTCGAACGCGATGGCCGAGGGGCTGCGGCAGATCGGCATCGTGCGCGGCACACGCACCGTGTTGATGGTGCGGCCGAGCCTGCCGTTCTTCGCGCTCACCTTCGCGCTCTTCAAGGTCGGCGCGGTCCCGGTCATGGTCGATCCCGGCATGGGCGTGAAGAGCCTCGGCGCGTGCCTCGGTCGCGCGCGGCCCGACGCGTTCATCGGCGTGCCCGAGGCACACGCGGCGCGCGTGGTGATGGGCTGGGCGCGCGCGACGGTGAAGACGAACGTGATCGTCGGCTCGCGCGCGCTCGCCATGATGTTCGGCCCCCGCATGCACACGCTCGACTCGGTGGAGCGGCGCGGCCAGAGCGGGCACAGCGAGATCGAGCGCGTGAAGCTCGACGACACGGCCGCGATCCTGTTCACGAGCGGCTCGACGGGGATCGCGAAGGGCGCCGTCTACAGGCACAGCAACTTCCTCGCGCAGGTCGAGGCCATCCGATCGATGTACGGCATTTGGCCGGGCGAGATCGACCTGCCGACGTTCCCGCTCTTCGCGCTCTTCGATCCGGCGCTGGGGATGACGACGATCGTTCCCGACATGGACTTCAGCAAGCCCGCGACCGTCGATGGCGCGAACATCGCCGAGGCCATCGCTGACTGGGGCGTCACGAACATGTTCGGCTCGCCCGCCGTGCTCGATCGCGTGGCGCGCTGGAGCGAGGGAAAGAGCGTTCGGTTCGCGACGCTGAAGCGCGTGATCAGCGCGGGCGCCCCAGTTCATCCGCGCATCCTCGAGCGCTTCCGCGCGCTCTTGCCCGAAGCGGCGCGCATCCACACGCCCTACGGCGCCACGGAAGCGCTGCCCATCGCCTCCATCGATGACGAGATGATCCTCGGCCGCGGCATCGACGCGGCGAGCCCCGAGCAGCTGGGCACGCGGAGCGCGACCGACCAGGGAAGAGGAATCTGCGTCGGGTACCCGGTCGCGAGCGCGGCGGTGGAGATCATCGGCATCTCGGACGATCCGATCGCCAGCTTCGATCCCGAGATGCGTGTGAGCCGCGGCGCGGTGGGCGAGATCACCGTCGCCGGCCCGCAGGTGACCACGCACTACTTCGAGGACGAGAAGAGCACGCGCGCGCACAAGATGATCGACGGCAGCCGCGTGCGGCACCGCGTGGGCGACGTCGGGTACTTCGACGCCGAGGGGCGGCTCTGGTTCTGTGGCCGCAAGTCGCATCGCGTGGAGTGGAACGGGACGACGCTGTTCACGGAGCAGGTCGAGGGGCCTTTCAACGCGCATCCGCACGTCAAGCGATGCGCGCTCGTCAAGGGGCGCTGGTCTGCGCTCGGTGTCCCGGGCGAAGAGGTCCTGTTCCTACTCGTCGAGCCCATCGACGAGGAGATCTGGCGGCGTGAGGCGACGCCCGTCGGACGCTACGGGCTGCCGACCTCGTCGCTCACGCACGCGCTGGGGCGGATCGCGGAGCGACACCGGCTCCCGGAGCTCGTGATCCGGATCCGGCGCACGCTCCCCGTCGACCCGCGTCACAACGCCAAGATCCTCCGCGAGGTCCTCGCGAAGGAAGTCGCCGCGGTGGAGAAGCCGGGATGACCGTCCTCGTCACCGGCGCATCGGGCTTCGTCGGGCTCGCGCTCACGCGTGCGCTCGTGGCGCGTGGCGAGCACGTCCGCACGCTGAGCCGCACCACCCACCGCGTGCTCGATGCGCTCGCGCTCGACGGAACGATCACCATCGCGCGCGGCGACCTCGCCGACCGCGATGCCGTCATGCGCGCGGCAGAGGGCGCGCGCGCGATCCTGCACGTGGGCGCGAAGGCGGGCGTCTGGGGTCCGCGCGAGGAGTACCTCGCGACCAACGTGGGCGGCACCAGCAACGTGCTCGCCGCCGCGCGTGCGCTGGGGATCGCGCGCGTCATCTACACGAGCACGCCGAGCGTCGTACACGCAGGCCGCGACGTGGTCGGGCTCGACGAGTCGGCTCCGTACGCGACGCACTTCTCCACGTCGTACCCCGAGTCGAAGGCGATCGCGGAGCGCGCGGTGCTGGGCGCCAACGGATCGCGCCTGACCAACGGCGAGGTGCTCGCGACCTGCGCGCTGCGTCCGCACCTGGTCTGGGGACCGGGCGACACGAACCTGGTTCCTCGCATCGTCGAGCGCGCGCGCGCGGGGCGGCTCGTGCTGGTCGGCGGTGGCGAGAGCACGATCGACGCGACGTACATCGACTCCTGCGTGCATGCGCACCTCTGCGCGCTCGACCGCCTCGCGCCCGACGCGGCGTGCGCGGGCAAGCCCTACTTCATCGCGCAGGGCGAGCCCATGAAGCTGCGCGCGCTCGTGCTCGGCATCGTGGAGGCGTACGGGATCGCGCCCCGCGTGCGCTCGATCCCGCTCTCGGTCGCCAAGCTCGCCGGCACGCTGATCGAGACGGGCTATCGCCTCGCGCGCACCGACCGCGAGCCGCCGCTCACGCGCTTCGTCGCCGAGCAGCTGGGCACCTCGCACTGGTTCGATCTCTCCGCCGCCAAGCGCGACCTCGGCTACGCCGCGCCCGTCACGACCGCCGAGGGCCTTCGTAGGCTCGCCGAGTCCGCCCGCGCTTGATGCGACGCGCGGCGGGCGTGATCGATCACGTCGCCCAGTCGAGCGCGAGGTCCGCGGCGGCCGCCGAGTGCGTGAGCGCGCCCGCGCTGATCACGTCCACGCCTGCCGCCGCGATCCTCGGGATGCGCTCGAGCGTGACGCCGCCCGAGACCTCGAGGATGGCGCGGCCGTGGTTGATGGCGACGGCCTCGGCGAGCATGGCGTCGTCGAAGTTGTCGAGCAGCACGATGTCGGCGCGCGCGTCGAGCGCCTCGTGGAGCTGCGCCATGCGATCGACCTCGCACTCGATGCGCGAGGTGTGAGGCGCGTGGGCGCGCGCGCGCTCGATGGCGATGCGGACGCCGCCGCACGCGGCGATGTGGTTGTCCTTGATGAGCACGGCGGACGAGAGATCGTCGCGATGGTTGTGCCCGCCGCCGCAGCGCACCGCCCAGCGCTCGATCGCGCGCAGGCCTGGCGTCGTCTTGCGCGTGTCGGCGATGCGCGTCTTCGAACCGGCCGGCAGCGCGTCCACGAAGGCGCGGGTCTTGGTGGCGATGCCGCTCAAGCGCTGCGCGAAGTTCAGCGCGACGCGCTCGCCCATCAGGATCGATCGCGCAGGCCCGGACACGCGCGCCACGACGGTGCCGCGCTCGAGGAGGTCGCCGTCCTTGCCGTGCAGCGCGACCGACACGCGCGCGTCGACCTCGGCGAACGTCGCGACGATGATGGGCAGCCCGCACACGACGAGGCGCTGACGTGCGACGAGGTTCGCGACCCCGGTGAGCTCTTCGGGCACGCACGCTTCGCTCGTCACGTCGCCGCGGCCGAGGTCCTCGTGGAGCGCGCGGACGACGAGATCACGGATCACGAAGGGGGCAGGGCTCGACATGACGCGCAGAATACTCCCTCCGACCGCAGCCCCGCCTACCAGCGCTGGACCGGCCAGCCGTTGCGGCGAGCGCGCACGGCGAGGCGCGGGTCGGGGTTCACCACGATGGGCTGCCCGACGCGCAGGAGCATGGGCAGGTCGCTGATGCTGTCCGTGTAGAAGGTGCTCGCGCCGAGGTCGATGTCGTGCTCCGCGGCGAAGCGCTCGGCGCGCGTGACCTTGCCCTCGCCGAAGCAGAGCGGTGTCTCGACCACGCCGGTGAAGGCGCCGCCGCGGACCTCCAGCGTGCTGGCGATGCGGTGCGGAATGCCGAGCGCGTCGCCGAGCGGGCCGGCGGCGTAGGGCGTGCTGCCCGTGAGGATGGCGAGGACGTCGCCTTCGCTGCGGTGCTTCTCGATCACCTCGCGCGCGCGCTCGGCCACGATCGGGCGAACCATCTCGTCGAACCAGAGGCGGCACTGCTCGGCGAACGCGGCCTCGTCGATCCCGCGCAGCGTGCTCGCCGCGTAGCGACTCACGGCACCTGCGTCGACGATCCCGGCCGCGTACTGCGCCGACCACCACATCACGCGCGCCATGTCGCGCAGGCCGCTCTCGCCGCGTCGAAAGCGCCAGCGCGCGTAGAGCACGCCGGTGTTCGCGCGCACCAGCGTCTTGTCCATGTCGAAGAAGGCGGCCCGTCTCATCCCGACAGGCCTTTAGGCAATTTCACGGTGCGAGCCATCCCGTGATCAGGATCTCGGCGAGGATGTTGCTGGCGGCGTGGAACACGATCGCAGCACCGATACCCCCGCGGCGGGCTCGCAACCAGCCGAACAGGAGCCCGGGGAAGAACACGGCGAGCTTCTCGACGCTCGGCTCGGTCGCGAGGTGCACGAGCGCGAAGAGCGCCGCCGCGAGGATCCATGCGGGGACCGAGAGCTCGGCGCCGAGCACGCGTCGGGTCGTGACGAAGTGGTCGCCGAGCCGCGTCTGCACGTAGCCGCGGAAGAGCGCCTCCTCCGGGAGACCGACGAGCACGAACTGCGAGAGCACGAACGAGCCGAACTCGGGCGGCCAGCGCCACGTGAAGGCATGCGCGGGCCCGTGCCAGATCCAGAAGCCGATCACGAAGGGCGGAAACACGATCGCGGCGACGGCGAGCGCGAACGCGGTCTCTCTCGCGCCGCTGGGGATCGCCGCGCGGATGGTGCGCCCGAGATCGTAGAGGCCGAGCGGGCCGGCGGGGCGCGTGTCGGCGGCGTCCGAAGGCTCGAGCAAGCCGCCAAGCTCGATCCCGAAGCGCGCCGCACCTCCCGCGGTTCGCCGCGCCATGAAGAGGGCGGTCCCTAGAAACAGGCCTGCGATGCCGAGCGCGCTGAGATCGCCCGCCAACGGAAGCACGCGCATCGCGCCGAGCGCCGCCGTGAGCGCCGCGACGGCCGCGAACACCACGAGCACTTCGCGCAGCGGACCCACATGTCGTTACTAGCGCGAAACGCTCTGCCCGCGTCCGACGAACGAATGCGACGTGGGTCTCATCCGTCCGAGTGCTACGTTGAGGGATCGATGAAGCGCGTCTGGCCAGTGCTCTCGCTCGTGTGTGCTCTCGCCGTCACGGCGTCGGGCCGGGCCGAGCCGACCTCGACCGCGCCGCCTCCGGGCACTGCGGCGGGCGTGCTGACGATCGGCGCGGTTCCGCCCGAGCTCGACACACGGCGCGTGGCGGGAACCGACGAGGTGACGCTGGCGCGCCTGCGTGGCCGTGTCGTCGTGCTCGACTTCTGGGCGACGTGGTGCGGGCCCTGCCGCATGATCATGCCGGAGCTCGATCGGCTGAACACGCAGTTCCACCCGCAAGGCCTCTCGATCGTCGGCGTGGCGCAAGAGTCCGAGGGCGACATCCTGCGCCATCTCGCCAGCGAGCCCGTCGGCTACACCATCGCGCGCGACGTCGGGCACACGATGCGCGCGTACGGCGTGCGCGCGATCCCGATGCTCGTCGTGGTCGATCGGCGCGGCAACGTCGCGCGCGTGTTCACGGGGATCGGGCCGTCCGACATGACGGACCTCGCGGCGCTCGTGCAGATGCTCGTGCGCCAGTCGCCCTGAGCTGCAGATCTCCGAAGCTCTCGGAGGAGCACGCGAACGTCAGCGCGTCGTGGTCGACGTCGGTGGCGGTGGCGGCGCGCCGGACGGCCAGAGCGTGCCGCCTCCTCCTTGCGCCGGCGTCACGATGTCGGGGCGGACCGAGCCTTCGGGCCGGCCCGCTGCGCCGACCGCAGGCAGCGTGGAGTCCGGCGTGACGGCGCCCACCGGACGTCCCTGCGCACCGACCGCGGGGAGCACCACACCAGGGCTCGCGACCGCGCCCGGCTGATGCCACTCCGGCGTCTCGCGCGTGGTGGTGTCGTCGGTCGTCGTGACGTCGAAGCTGAGCGACGTCGAGATCGTGCGCGGCGCGCCGGGTACAGGCGCGGCGAGGTGCGCGGTGAGGGCGCGCGCCTGCATGCACGCCAGCGTCGCCTCCGGCAAGCTCGCGCCGCTCGCCGTCGCGCGCGTGACCGTGCCCGTCGGCGTCACCGTCGCCGTGACCTGCATCGTGAGCCGGCCGTGCAGCGTGCGCGCGGTGGCGATGTCGATGCACGTCGCGGGCGAGCCGAGCGCGGTCGCGAGCTCGCCGCCGAGGTTTCGTTGCTCGGGCGTCGCTGCGGTGTCCGCGAGGCTCGGCGGTGGCGCAGGTGTGCCGCCCGCGGCCGTGGGCGCATGCGCGTGCGCGATCGAGTCGTGATCGAGCGTGTCGAAGTCCTGGCGATGGCGCGCCCCGGGCACGTCGGTCGGCGCAGGCGCAGTCGACACCGCCACGCCGGTGAAGGGGCCTCGCCCGCGATCCGCGCGCGTCGGCGGTTCGTCGTCGCCGCATCCCGCGAGAGCGGAGGCGAGCGCGACGACGAGCCACACGATCCGCGAGGGACGCATCAGTTCAGCTCGTAGTCGGGCTTGGCTTCGTCGGTCTCGGCGGGAGCCGCCGAAGGCGGGACGATCTGACCGCGCAGCATCTGCAGCAAGCCCTCGGCCTCGTTCGCCGCCTCGAGCTCGGGCCTGGTGCCGAGGAAGCGCTCGAAGTACTTGATGGCCGCGGCCTTCTCTCCGCGCGCGTAGTGCGTGAGCGCGATCAGATGGAGCGCATCGCCATCTTCGGGGCTGCGCTCGAGCGCAACGCGCCCGATGCGGAGCGCCTCCCCGTGCTTGCCGATCATGCGCAGCGTGTGCCCGAGGTGGACGAGCGCCCCGAGATAGGTCGGTGCGATCTCGAGCGCGCGCATGTACGCCTTCATGGCCTTGTCGAAGCGACCCCTCTCGAAGTGCGCCGAGCCGAGGAAGAAGAAGGCGTACTCGTTGTCGGGATCCGCGACGATCACGCGCTCGAGCTCGACGACGGCTGCGTCGTTCTCGCCCTCGCGGAGCAGCTCGGCGCCTTCTTGTGCCGCATCCCAGCGGTCGTTGGACGGGTCGGTCGCCACCCCGAGACCGTGGCACGCGCGCCTCGCGCCCGCCACGATGGTCACCGGTCAGGGCGCCGCGGCCAGCACGTCCGCCTCTTGGTCGAGCCGGGTGAGGATGGCCGCGATGGCCGAGGATCCATCGGTCGTGCCGAGGCGCTCGCGGACGTAGGCGTCGGAGTTCGTCAGCACGACGAGGCCCCGACCATCGGCGCGATAGAGGATGTCGGAGCTCGCACCGAAGCTCGACCCGCTGTGCGTGAGCCAGCGCGCGCCGTCGAGGCTGCGGTAGTACCAGACCAGGCCCTGGCCCGTGGACACCGAGGGAAACTGCACGCGTCGTTCTTCGTCGAGGCTCGCGGGGGAGAGGAACGTGGCGCCCTCGAGCGTGCCGTTGTCGATGTGCGCGAGCACCCAGCGCGCGATCCCCGTGATGCTGATGCGCATCGACGTCGCGGTGTAGTGCCCGAAGCCGCGCTGCGGGTTGGCGATGAAGGGCGCGTGCCCCGACGGGTCGATGCGGCCGGTCGAGTACTCGGTCGCGAGGCGAGACGTGTCCACGTCGGCGAGCCACCAGCCGGCGCCGTCGAGCGCGAGCGGGCCCGTGAGCGTGCGCGCCGTGCGTGCGCGGAGATCCTCGCTGCTCGCTCGCTCGATGATGGCGCCGAGCACGCCGAACCCGGCGTTGCAGTAGTCGCGCGTCGTCTCGGGGAGCGTCATGTAGTGCTCGGGGACCATCACGTAGTCGTGCGCGAACTGCTGGAGCGTGACGGTGGGGTCCCCGGTCACGGTCACCTGTCCGAGCGCGATCCAGTCGTCGACCATGCCGCTCGTGTGCGTCATCAGCTCGCGCACGGTGATCGGGTGATCGGGTGCGAGCGCCCCGCGAACCGGATACCCGAGATACGTCTCGGCCGGCTCGTCGAGCGAGATCCGGCCCTCTTCGACGAGCCCGAGCACGAGCGCCGCGACGAAGGTCTTGGAGATCGAGGCGACGAGAAAGAGCGTGTGCGCGTCCACTGCCGTCGTGTCGGTGGCCATGCCGTGCGTCTCGATGTGGACGACGGCGCCGCGGTCGATGATCGCGACGGCGACGCCGGGCAGGTGTCCGAGCGACATCTGGTACTCGATGAAGCCCGCGAGGTCGGTGGGGATGGGCCCGGAATCGCGACCGCCGTCGTGATGCGCGAGCGCGCCTGTGTCGACGGGGCCGACATCGCCCGCTGCCCCGTCGCCCGTTCCCCCGTCGGTCGGCGGTCCATCGACGTGCGCGCAGCCGACGAGCGCGAGCGAGAGCAGCAGCGTCGCGGACAGCCAGCGCATCGCTCGATGTTACCTCAGACGGCCACCGCGTAGTCGCGCAGCGCCGCGTTCAGCGACGTCTTCTTGTCGGTGTTCTCGGTCCGCTGCCCGATGATCAGCGCGCAAGGGACGCCGAACTCGCCGGCGGGGAACTTCTTCGGGCGCGTCCCCGGGATCACCACGCTGCGCGCGGGGACGCGGCCGCGGTGCTCGACGACGTTCTCGCCCGTGACGTCGAGGATCGCCGTCGACGACGTGAGCACCACGTTCGCTCCGATCACCGCCTCGCGCTCCACCACGACGCCCTCGACGATCACCGCGCGCGATCCCACGAAGCAGCCGTCCTCGACGATCACCGGGCGCGCTCCGGGAGGCTCGAGCACGCCGCCGATGCCCACGCCGCCGGAGAGATGAACGTCCCGTCCGATCTGCGCGCACGAGCCGACCGTCGCCCACGTGTCGATCATCGTGCCGCGCCCGACCCAGGCGCCGAGGTTCACGTAGCCGGGCATGAGCACCACGCCCGCCTCGAGGAACGATCCGAAGCGCGCCACGCCCGGCGGCACGACGCGGATGCCGGCCTTGTCGAGGTTCTTCTTCATGGGGATCTTGTCGCGGAACTCGAAGGGGCCGACCTCGATGCGCTCCATCTCGCGCAGAGAGAAGTAGAGAAGGATCGCCTCCTTGAGCCAGGCGTGGACGCGCCAGCCGTCGGCCTCGGGGGTCGCCACGCGCAGCTCGCCGCGGTCGAGCGCGGTCATGGTCTCCAGCACGGCGTCCCGGTGCGCCGCGTCCGTCAGGAGCGATCGATCGACGTACGCGGCGGACACGAGCGATTCGAGCGACATGGTCTTCGCGTGTACCACGTCGCCGCATGGCGGGGCGCGGACGTGTGTAAGCTCGCCCCGCCAGATGGTCCGCCCCGGGCAGACGTTGTGTGGGAAGTACCGAGTCGACGCTGCTCTCGACAAGGGCGGGATGGCTTCGGTCTGGCGGGGCACGCACATCTCCACGGGTCGTCGCATCGCCATCAAGGTGCTGGACGATCGGCTGCTCGCGAACGCAGGCGTGGTCGAGCGCTTCGGTCGTGAGGCTCGCGCGGCGAGCTCGATCCGTCACGAGTCGATCGTGGACGTGCTCGATCTCGATCGCACGGAAGAGGGCGCGCCCTTTCTCGTCATGGAGTTTCTCGAGGGCGAGACGCTCACGCAGCGCATCGAGCGCAAAGGGCGGCTCTCGGAGTCGGAGATCCTCGCCATCGCCGATCCGCTCCTCGATGCGCTCCACGCTGCGCACGAGGCGGGCGTGGTGCACCGTGATCTCAAGCCCGACAACATCATGCTCGTCTCGGCCGGGCGCCGCGGCGAGAAGGTGAAGGTGCTCGACTTCGGGATCTCGTCGAAGTCGGACGAGGTCTCGAGCCTGACGGTGACCGGCGGGCTCCTCGGCACGCCGCACTACATGTCCCCCGAGCAGGCCAGGGGTCGCACCGACATCGATCGCCGCGCGGACGTCTATGCGATCGGCGTGGTGCTCTACGAGTGCGCGGTGGGCGAGGTCCCGTTCGACGCCGAGAACTACAACGCGCTCATCCAGGAGATCTTGAACGCGGCGCCCGTGCCTCCTCGGGCGCGGGGCGCGGGGATCTCGGAGGCGTTCGAGGCGGTCTTGCTCCGTGCGCTGCGGAAAGACCGCGCCCAGCGACCGAGTTCGGCCGAGGTGCTGCGAGATCAGCTGCTCGATGTCGGGACCCCGCCTGCGCCTGCCTCCACCTCCGGATCGATCGCGCTCGGGAGCGCCGCGTCGGGTGATCGAATGGAGCGCACGCAGTTGGCGACCCTCGACGAGCCGGACGCCGAGCTGCTGCCGCCGCCACCGCCACCGAAGCCGCCGCCGAAGCGCGCGCCGCCGCCGCCACCGCCGCCACCGGCCCAGGTGACAGCGCCGGTCCAGATGGCCGCGGCGCGCCGATCACCGCTCGAGGCGACGCCGTCGACGCCGCCTCCTGGCCCCGGGCCGAGCCTCGAGCTCGATGCGAGAGCGGTCCGCCGCGTCGCACGCCGCCCATCCGGCTCGACGCGCGCTCCGGTGGATGGGCCCGATGGCGCGTCGGGACTCGCGCGCTGGATCCGACTCGCGATCGCGACCGTGGTCGTCGTCGTGGTGCTCAGCGCGGCGGTGCGATTCGTCGTGCGACCGCTGTCCCTCCCGACGGATTCCAGCGAGCCCGTGAGCGCGCCGACGCAGCCGTGACGAAGGGCTGACGCGGCGGTTGCTCCGCCAGCCTCCACGCCCCAGGTTCATGGGCCGCGATGAAGCTCGCCAAGCCGCTGACCCCGCCACTCACGCCCGCCGAGCATCCGCTCGTCCGCACGCCCGAGGAGTGGTCCGAGGTGCTCGGTGCGTGGGGCGAGCCGCGCTATCGCGGGCCGCAGGTGTTCCGCTGGCTGCATCAGCGCGGCGTCACCGATCCGGTGGCGATGACCGATCTGCCGAAGTCGCTGCGTGATCGTCTGGTGAGCGAGGGCTCGCTCGCGCCGCCGATGGAGGTGAGCTCGTCGCATCTCTCGGAAGACGGCACGCGCAAG
This sequence comes from Deltaproteobacteria bacterium, assembly GCA_043750095.1. Classification (GTDB taxonomy): domain Bacteria; phylum Myxococcota_A; class Polyangia; order Polyangiales; family Sandaracinaceae; genus JBBSAT01. The sequence goes on along the minus strand of JAYVCF010000334.1, from coordinate 1,511 downwards.
CTGCTCCTCGGGATGAGCGACGGACGCACCGTGGAGTCGGTGTTGATCCCCATGCGCAGCACGAAGGCCGAAGGAACCTTCAGTGCCGCGAGTGATCCCGAGGAGGGCGGCGAAGACGAAGGCAGCGCCGAGCTCACCGAGCAATCGAGCTGGGTCACGCAGTGCATCTCCTCGCAGGTGGGCTGCGCGATGGGCTGCGTGTTCTGCGCGTCGGGCATCGCGGGGTTGAAGCGCCACATGACGGCGGCCGAGATCGTGTCGCAGGTGATCCTCGGTCGCCGCGCCGTCGATCCGAACGAGCGCGTGCGCAACGTGGTGTTCATGGGCATGGGCGAGCCGCTCGCCAACTACGACGCGGTGGCGCGCTCACTCGTCCTGCTCACGCATCCGGATGGCCTCGGGCTCTCGCGTCGTCGCGTGACGGTCTCGACGAGCGGGCTCGTCCCCGAGATCGATCGCCTCGGTCGCGACTTCGGCGGGCAGGTGCAGCTCGCTGTGTCGCTGCATGCCGCGAACGACGCGCAGCGCACCTCGATCATGCCCATCAACAAGAAGTACCCGCTCGCCGAGCTGCTCGATGCGCTCAAGCGCTATCCGCTGCCGAAGCGTCGGCGGATCACCATCGAGTACACGCTCATCAAGGGCGTGAACGCCTCGGCCACCGACGCGAGCGAGCTCGCCCGCGTGCTCAAGGGGCTCCCCTCGAAAGTGAACCTCATCCCGATGAACGCCGTAGACGAGAACCCGCTCGGCGCCCCCGACTGGCCGACGGTCGACGCGTTCCAAGACGTCCTGCGCGCGCGCGGCGTCCCGAGCTTCGTGCGAAGACGAAAGGGCGACGACATCGCCGCCGCGTGCGGACAGCTCGCGCTCAAGGGCGAGAAGCGGAAGATCCGCGTGACGCTACCGACCGTGTCGTAGCTTCAGCTGACGAAGTAACCGTTCCTGCGCCGCCACCAGCGACGTCCACCTCCGCCGAACCGCTTGCGCGAGAGCGCGCGGGCACACGTGGCGAGGGACCGGATTCGCGCGCTCTCAACCGGTGCGGAGCTTGGTCTCGATCGCTTCGAGGCGCTTCTCGTGGTCGTCGATCCGTCCGTCCTGACCCGCGCGCGTGTCGAGCGCGGTGCGGATGCCGCGAGAGAGCATGACCATCTGCTGGGCGAGATCTCGCAGCGTCGTCTCGAGCACCTCGAAGCGCTTCTCCGTTGACTCGAAGCGGAGGCGCGACTCTTCGGCGAAGGCACGCTGCTCGGTGCGCATCTCGCGCTGGTCGGTGCGGAGCTCGCGGATCTCGTCGCGGATCTCTCGGAGCACGTGCACGGTGATGTCGGTCGGCTCCATGCGCTTCATCCTACCATCGAGGGTGATTCGGGGCCCGCGCTCGGGCCGGGAATCTGAGGTACCTTCGCGCGCCACGATGCGCTGGGCCGGCTTCGTCCTCACGGTTGTCCTCTCCTTGTCGTCCGCGGCAGACGCGCAGGCCACGCTGCCCATCGCGGAGGTCGCGT
>JAYVCF010000333.1:0-26182 GCA_043750095.1 Deltaproteobacteria bacterium | reverse complement strand
CCTACCACCAGGTGCGTCAGACGTTCGCGAACCTCGTCGGCGACAGCGTGTTCGACGGCGCGTGGCGGCGCGCGCTGCACAGCGGCGTCGTGCCGAGTGCGGAGCCCATGCTGCTTCCGGGGACGCCGGTCGATGCGGCCGCGGTGGCGGCGGCGATGCGCGCTCTGACCCCCGCGAGCGACGGCTGGGAGGTCGTGTTCGCCTCTTGCTCGCGCGCGTTCGACGGAAGCGTCATCAACAACCCGTGGCTGCTCGAGCTCCCGGATCCGGTGACCAAGATCACCTGGGACAACGCGGCGATGATCTCGCCGGCGTCGGCCGACGAGCTCGGTATCCCCCAGACGCACGAGGGCCTGTTCCCCACGGGCCACCACGAGCCCCGTGATGGTCGGCTCATCCGCATCTCGAAGGGCGATCGCACTCTCGAGATTCCGGTCGTCGTCGTGCCAGGCCACGCGGACCGCTCGCTCACGCTGCCGCTCGGCTGGGGCCGCACGCACGCGGGCTCGTTCGCCAACGGCTGCGGCTTCAACGCCTACCCTCTCCGCACGAGCGATGCGCTGAACTTCGGTAGGGGGTTCGAGGTCTCGCTCGCGAGCGGCTCGTACGCCCTGGCTATCACGCAAGAGCACCACTCGATGAACGACGGCAACGCGCTGTCGGACGTCGATCGCCCGATCGTGATCGAGGCGACGCTCGACGAGTACCGCGAGCAGCCCAACTTCGCGCAGTGGCGTGAGCCCACGCCGGCTACTCCGCCGCTCTGGCAAGAGGTCGACTACTCGCAGCCACGACTGCCCGCGCAGGGCGGGCCGAGCTGGGGCCTGGTTCCCGTCGCGCGTCCGGCGGCCGAGGACGCGCCCGCACGCCACATGTGGGCGATGTCGGTCGACCTCACGCTCTGCACGGGATGCAGCGCATGCATCGTCGCCTGCACCGCCGAGAACAACGTCGCCACCGTCGGCAAGATGCAGGTCGCGCGCGGCCGCGAGATGCACTGGATTCGGCTCGACCGCTACTTCCTCGGCGACGACGCGAACAACCCGACCGTCGCGGTGCAGCCCGTCGCGTGCCAGCACTGCGAGGAAGCGCCCTGCGAGAACGTCTGCCCGGTCAACGCCACCGAGCACAGCCCCGAGGGCATCAACGAGATGGCCTACAACCGCTGCATCGGCACGCGGTACTGCGCCAACAACTGCCCGTACAAGGTGCGTCGCTTCAACTACCTCGCGTTCCAGGCGCACCCCTCGCAGCTACAGCGCATGCAGTTCAATCCGAACGTCAGCGTGCGGATGCGCGGCGTCATGGAGAAGTGCAACTACTGCGTCCAGCGCGTGCAGTCGGTCCGCATCGCTGCTCGCAACGACGGCAACCGCGAGATCCGCGACGGAGAGATCACGCCGGCGTGCGCGCAGGCCTGCCCGACGCAGGCGCTGACCTTCGGTGACCTGAACCAGGGTGGCTCGCGCGTCAGCACGCTCGTCCAGAGCGACCGTCAGTACAAGCTGCTCGCCCTCATCGGCACGCAGCCGCGCACGACCTACCTCGGACGCATCCGCAACACGAATCCGGCCATGTCGTCGGAAGGAGCGGTCTGATGGCCCGCAAGCCCTACTACGATCTCGGTGAAGCCGATCTCGTCGAGCCGGGTACGACGTTCAGCGACGTCACCGACATCGTCAGCCGCGTTACGGAGGATCGCGCTCCGCGTGGTTGGTGGGTGATGTTCATCGCCGCCGCGAGCACGACCGGCGTGCTCGGGCTCACGCTCGCCTACCTCGTGTGGACCGGCATCGGTACCTGGGGAAACAACAGCCCCGTCGGCTGGGCGTGGGACATCACCAACTTCGTCTGGTGGATCGGCATCGGTCACGCCGGCACGCTGATCTCCGCCGTCCTCTATCTCTTCCGACAGTACTGGCGAACCGCGATCAACCGGTTCTCCGAAGCGATGACGATCTTCGCCGTGATCTGCGCGTTGATGTTCCCGACGATCCACACCGGTCGCCCGTGGCACATCTACTACCCGCTGCCGATCCCCAACGCGATGAACATCTGGCCGAACTTCAAGTCCCCGCTGCTCTGGGACGTGTTCGCCGTCAGCACGTACTTCACCGTCTCGTTGTTGTTCTGGTACGTCGGCCTCATCCCGGACTTCGCGACGCTGCGCGACCGCGCGTCGAAGAGGCTGCGCGCGCTCGGCACGACGACGCTCGAGGGTGGCCCTCCGACGAGTCGGCTCGGCCTGCGCGCGGCGATCTACGGCGGGCTCGCGCTCGGCTGGCGCGGCAGCAACCGTCACTGGTCGAACTACGAGCGCATGTACCTGATCCTCGCGGCCATCTCGACGCCGCTCGTGCTCTCGGTGCACAGCGTGGTTTCGTTCGACTTCGCCACGTCCGTCGAGCCGGGCTGGCACACGACGATCTTCCCGCCCTACTTCGTCGCCGGCGCCGTGTTCAGTGGCTTCGCGATGGTCATGACGCTGCTCTTGATCGCGCGGACCACGTTCGGTCTGCACAAGCTGGTGCGCATGCATCACCTCGAGCTGATGAACACCATCATGCTCACGACGGGCAGCATCGTCGGCTACGCGTATGCGATGGAGTTCTTCATCGCCTGGTACTCGGGCAACCCCTACGAGCGCTTCTGCTTCATCAACCGCGCGACCGGTCCCTACTGGTGGGCGTACTGGTCGATGATCACGTGCAACGTGCTCGTGCCGCAGACCTTCTGGTTCAAGCGCATGCGCACCAGCATCCCGTGGATGTTCATCGCGTCGATCCTCATCAACATCGGCATGTGGTTCGAGCGCTTCGTCATCATCGTGACGTCGCTGCACCGCGACTTCCTGCCGAGCTCGTGGGGCATGTTCAGCCCGACGATCGTCGACATCCTGATCTTCGCGGGCTCGCTCGGGCTCTTCTTCACGTGCTTTCTGCTCTTCATCCGATGGATTCCGATGATCGCGGTAGCCGAGGTGAAGATGGTGCTGCCCGAGGCCGACCCGCACGCGGGCGAGCACCACGAAGAGGGCGAGCACGCAGACGAGCATGACGCCGCCGCCGCGACTGCGGCCGTCGGGGAGGCCTGAGATGGCCGACACCCAAAAAAGGTCGCGCCCGCGCGTGAAGCGCCCCGTCCTCTACCTGGCGGAGTTCAACACCACCAAGGGCGTGGTTCACGCCGCCGAGAAGGTCCGTGACGCGGGCTACAAGCGCTGGGACGTCCACACGCCGTTCCCGATCCACGGAATGGATCGCGCGATGGGAATGGGCGACAGCAAGCTCGGCTGGATCGTGCTCGCGTCCGGCCTGACCGGGCTCGCCACGGCGTTCCTGCTGATGTGGTTCACGAACGGGATCGACTACCCGATCATCATCGGCGGCAAGCCGGGCTTCTCGCTTCCGTCGATGGTGCCCGTGATGTTCGAGCTGACCATCCTTCTCTCCGCGTTCGGCGCGGTGCTCGGGATGCTCGGGCTCAACCAGCTCCCGCGGCATCATCACCACGTGTTCTATTCGGAGCGCTTCGAGCGCTTCAGCGACGACCGCTTCTTCGTCTCGATCGAGGCGGGCGACGAGAAGTTCGACGTCGACGGGACCAAGCAGCTCCTCGAGTCGCTCCACCCCGAGACGCTCGAGCTCATTCAGGAGGAGTCGTGACCAGGATCGCGCCTTCGACGCCTCCGGTCGGCATGAGCCGCGCCGTTCTCGCATGGGCGGTGCTGATCGCCCTCGCGGGCTGTCGCGGTCAGACGTCCAGCGAGCCTCCGATCGTGGTGTTCCGCGGGATGCATGAGATGCCGCGCTACGACGTTCAGGAAGAGGCGCCGTACTTCGACGACGGCCGCGCCATGCGTCCCACCGTGCCGGGCACGATCCCGGTCGAAGCCGTGATCGACAGCGACGTCGGTGATGGGCTCGACGTGAACGGCAACTACGTCGCCATGATCCCGCCCGGCGCGATGCAGCACTTCGGTGCGGGCGAAGAAGCCATGAGCGCGATGCTCGCGCGTGGGCAGCAGCGCTTCAACATCTACTGCACGCCCTGCCACGGCTACGCCGGCGACGGGCAGGGCATGGTCTCGCAGCACGCGCTCGCGCTCGGCGTCGCGTTCGCCGCGGCGAACCTCCACGACGAGCAGTTCCTGCACATGCCCGACGGCCGCATGTTCCTCACGATCTCGAACGGCGTGCGCACCATGCCGTCTTATCGCGGACAGATTCCCGTGTACGACCGCTGGGCCATCATCGCGTACGTGCGCGCGCTCCAGCTGCACGCAGCCGACCCTGCGGCCGCCGCGGCGGACACGGACGGCGACGGCGTGCCGAACTACGTGGACGGATGCGACGACCAGCCCGAGGACCGCGACGGTTTCGCGGATGCGGACGGCTGTCCCGATCCCGACAACGATGGCGACACGGTCGTCGACTCGTCGGATCTCTGCCCGTCGGTCCCGGGCCCCGTCGAGACGCAGGGCTGCCCGGCCGATCAACTTCCTCCCCAAGCTGCGGTGGTCCCGGCTCCTCCGGCTCCCCGCGTACGTCCTTCTGCCCCCGTGACGGGCTGAGCGGAGATCACGATGGCCGGCAAGGACACCGACAAGAATTCGCCGAAGAAGGCGGGCAAGGGCGCTTCGGAGAAGCCGCTCGCCAAGAAGCCGGCGGCGGATCTCTATCGAATCCCGCGCGAGAGCGGATGGGCGCGCGCCGCACAGTACTGCGGCGTGCTCGGCCTCGTGGGGGGTGTGCTCAGTGCGGTCGCGTGGAACAGCGACCCGCATCGCTTCGCGTTCAGCTGGCTCTTCGCGATCCTCGTCTTCCTCGCGATCTCGCTCGGCTCGCTCTTCCTCGCGGTCGTGCAGCACATCACCATGGCCCGCTGGGGCGTGGTGATCCGGCGTACGCACGAGACGTTCGCGACCGGCGTGACCGTGATCGCCTTCTTCGTCATCCCGCTGATGCTGATGCACATGGATGACCTCTATCCGTGGATGGCCTTCTGGCGGCACTCGCAGCACGAACAGGAGGCGGCACAGCAGGCAGACGGCGGCGAGGAGCACTCGCGCGCGGACGAGTCGTTGGTCGGTGCGTCGCTCGCGCACGCGCAGGATCGGGGCGAGCCCGCCGATGTCGTCCGCGCTGAGGAGCACACGCCCGAGCACGCCGCTCACGAAGAAGTGCTGCGCGCGAAGATGGGCTACCTGAACCAGCCCTTCTTCCTCGTCCGCATGGCGATCTACCTCGCCATCTGGCTCGGGCTGTCTTGGTACTTCTACCTGAGCTCCACGCGCCAAGACGTCTCGCGGGATCGCGCGATCACGACGCGACTCAACAAGTCTTCACCGATCGCGATCATGGCGCTCGCGCTGAGCCTCACGTTCGCGGCGTTCGATTGGATCATGTCGCTCGAGCCGGCGTGGTTCTCGACCATCTTCGGCGTTCAGTACTTCGCCGTCTCGTGCGTGTCGTCGCTCGCGACCGCGATCCTCGTGACGCACTTGATGCAGAACAGCGGCCTGATGGGCAACGCCGTCAGCCAAGAGCACTTCCACGATCTCGGCAAGCTCCTCTTCGGGTTCCTCGTGTTCTGGGCGTACATCACGTTCTCCCAGTTCATGCTGATCTGGTACGCCAGCATCCCGGAGGAGACGACCTACTACCACCTGCGCTTCAGCGGCGGATGGCGCACGTTCTCGTGGTTCCTGCTCGTGTGTCACTTCTTCGTGCCGTTCTTCGGCATCCTCTCGCGCAACATCAAGCGTCGCGTTCCGCTCCTCGCGCTCGGAGCGGGCTGGCTGCTCGTGATGCACGTGCTCGAGGTGTTCTGGCTGGTGATGCCGTACACGAACGGCGGCACCGCGCTCGCGCCCCACTGGATGGACGGCGCTGCGCTCTTCGCCGTCGGCGGCGCATACCTCGCGTTCGTCTTCTTCCGCATGGGCCAGCACCCGCTTGTCCCCGTCGGCGACCCGCGCCTGGCGGACTCGCTCCACCACACTGTCACCTGAAGAAGGGGACCTGAGGAGACGCCATGTCAGACGATGACAAAGTCGAGCTCGTTCGTGACTCGCATGGTCGCCTCAAAGGCGACGAGACGCCGCCGCAGAACGGCATCATCCTCGCGGCCGCGATCATGACCGTGATCACGCTCTTCAGTCTTAAGTACGCGTTCGACTCGTACCTCGACGTCAGCAACATCCACGTTCGCCGTAGCCACATCGCGGAGAGCCACGCGTCTCAACAGCTCGCCGAGTACCGCGCGCACGCGCAAGACCAACTACGCGAGGGCGAGATGCCCATCGGCGACGCGATCGCTCAGCTCGCGGACCGCGGGCGCGCCGCGTTCCCGCAGATTCGTCCGGTGGCGGACACGAACACGGGACCACGCGAGGGATGGGCGGCCATGCCGGTCGTCGCGCCCGAGCCCGCGCCGCGCGCGCACGTCGAGGTCGTCGCTCCCGAGATTCCCGCCGTCCCCGTGATTCCGGTTCCCGTCGAAGCGCCGCCTCCCGCAGCGCCAGTTCGCCGGGCACCCGCTCCGGATGCACCGGCTCCGCACGTGCGTGCTCCGCGTGCGCCCGCTCCCGAAGCACCGGCGGACCCCGCACCGCAATGACCTTCGCGTCCCCCACGCTCGTTCCCTCCTCGAGCACGGCGATGCTCGCGGGCGGGCTTGCGTTCGCGGGCGCGTGGGGCGTTCCGTCGTTCGTGCCGAGCTTCGGGCCGAGCCGCGCCGAGGCGCAGCAGCCGGCGACGCGTCCGGACATCGCGCCGGGCACGGGCGGACGCGAGATGGCGCTGCAGGGTGTCGGCGTCGATGAGCGCTTCGATTCGCCCGTCCCGCGGGACGCGACGTTTCGCGATCACGAGGGTCGCACGGTGAGCATCGGCGACATCGTCGATGGGACGCGGCCCGTGGTGCTGCACTTCGTCTACTACTCGTGCGCGACGGTCTGCGATCTCGCGATGAACAACGTGGCCACCGTCCTCACGCAGCAGCCATGGACGGTCGGGGTCGACTTCGACGTCATCACCGTCAGCATGGACCCGCACGACGCGCCGTCCGACGCAGCCGCGGCTCGTGGTCGATTGCTCGGGCGCTACGGCCGAACCGAGGCCGAGCGGGGCTGGCACTTCCTGGTCGGTGACGAGGATCAGATCCATCGCCTCGCCGAGTCGGTCGGCTATCGCTACCGCTGGGACGACGCGACCAGCCAGTTCGCCCATCCTGGCGTGCTCATGATCCTGCAGAGCTCGGGCGCGGTGGCGCGCTACCTCTATGGGCTCGAGCTGCCGGCGGACGACGTGCGGCTCGGTCTGCTCGAGGCATCGCGCGATCGTTCGCTCACCACGACCGAGCACGTGCTGATGTTCTGCTTCCAGTACAGCGAGCACGACAGCCGCTACGTCCTCGCGGCGGAGAACATCATGCGCGCGGGCGGCGCTCTCACCGTCCTCTTGCTCGGCACGTTTCTCGGAACCTACTGGCTGAGGGAGCGGCGTCGCTCGACGCGCCCGTCCACCGTCGCGAGCTAACGACTATGCAGACCCAGACCGTACCCAGCTTCCAGCTCCCTGCGCAGCTCTCGACGATCGCGCCCGAAGTCGATTGGCTCTACGACTTCATCTCGATCATCAGCCTGATCTTCTTCGTCGGCATCGTCGGCGCGATGGTCTACTTCATGGTGAAGTTCCGCCGTCGTCCGGGTGTGAAGTCGGTGCCGACCGGACACCACAACACCCTCGAGCTGTTCTGGACGTTCTCGCCCCTCATCCTCCTGTTCATGATGTTCCACTGGGGCTTCCAGACGTACGTCGCCATGTCGGTCGCGCCGGACGACTCGCTCAACATTCGCGTTCGCGCGAGCCAGTGGGTCTGGGCCTTCGAGCACCCGAATGGCGTGAACGAGACGGGCGAGGTCCACGTGCCGGCCGGCCGTCCCGTGCGGATGATCTTGTCGTCGGACGACGTGCTGCACAGCTTCTTCGTGCCGGACTTCCGCGTGAAGCGCGATGCCGTCCCGGGCATGTTCACATCGCTCTGGTTCCAGGCCATCGTGCCCGAGGGCACCGAGCCGGATGAGAACCACATCCTCTACGACTCGCAGGTGTTCTGCACCGAGTACTGCGGCACGAGCCACTCCGCGATGCTGGCGACGCTGCACGTGATGCGCAGCGAGGACTACGACGCGTTCCTCGCGGTCGGTCCGCAGCTCCCCGCGGGCATGGACATGGCGACGTGGGGCCAGACGAACTTCCAGCGCATCGGCTGCACGACCTGCCACCACGTGGATCAGGGCGGGGCCACCGCGCCAGGCCCGAACCTCTTCGGCGTCGCGGGCACGCAGGTCGAGCTCGAGGGCGGCGCGACGGCCACGGCGGACGCGGCCTATCTCGAGCACTCGATTCGCGAGCCGCAGGCGCAGATCGTCCGCGGCTACACCGGCACCCAGATGTCCCACTTCCGGCTCGGCGACGCGCAGATTCAGTCGCTCGTCGAGTACATCTCTTCCCTCCATTGAGAGCATCACCATGGCAACGCAAACAGGCGTAGCTCCCGCGGGACACTCCGGCGCCGCCGGTCACGAGCCGATCGACTACCTCAACGCCGAGAAGGGCCTGTGGTCGTGGATGAGCACGGTCGACCACAAGCGCATCGGCATCATGTACCTCGTCAGCGTCATGACGATGTTCGGGGTCGGCGGCTTCTTCGCGCTCGCCATCCGCACCGAGCTGCTGACGCCCGGGCCGACGATCCCGTTCATGACGCCGGACATGTACAACCAGGCGTTCACCCTTCACGGCGCCGTGATGGTGTTCCTGTTCATCATCCCGAGCGTTCCTGCCGCGCTCGGTAACTTCTTCTTGCCGATCATGATCGGCGCGAAGGACGTCGCGTTCCCGCGGCTGAACCTCGCGAGCTTCTACATCTACGTGTTCGGCGCCTGCTTCGCGATCTTCAGCATCTGGGGCGTGGACACGGGCTGGACCTTCTACACGCCCTACAGCCAGCACACGAATGCGTCGGTCATCTCCATGACCACGGGCGCGTTCATCATGGGCTTCTCGTCGATCCTCACCGGCCTGAACTTCATCGCGACCGTGCACAAGCTGCGCGCCCCCGGCATCAGCTGGCAGCGCCTGCCGCTCTTCGTCTGGGGCATCTACGCGACGAGCGTCATCCAGGTGCTCGCGACGCCGGTGCTCGCCATCACGCTCTTCCTGTTGATCATGGAGCGCCTGCTCACCATCGGGATCTTCAATCCCGAGCTCGGCGGCGACCCCGTGCTCTTCCAGCACTTCTTCTGGTTCTACTCGCACCCGGCGGTCTACATCATGATCTTGCCTGGCATGGCGATCGTGAACGAGCTGATCGCCACGTTCAGCAAGCGCAAGATCTTCGGCTACATGTTCGTCGCGATGAGCTCGGTCTCGCTCGCGCTGCTCGGCTTCCTCGTCTGGGGCCATCACATGTTCGTCGCCGGCATGAGCGACTACGCGCAGCTCGTCTTCTCGGGGCTCACGTTCCTCGTCGCCATCCCCTCGGGCGTGAAGGTCTTCAACTGGGTCGCGACGCTCTACAACGGCTCGGTCTCGTTCGAGTCACCGATGCTCTACGCGCTCGCGTTCATCGTGCTCTTCACGATCGGAGGGCTGACGGGCCTCTTCCTCGGCACGCTCGCCGTCGACGTTCATCTGCACGACACGTACTTCGTGGTCGCCCACTTCCACTACGTGATGGTGGGGGGCACGGTGTTCGGCTTCCTCGGCGGCCTGCACTACTGGTGGCCCAAGATGTTTGGCCGGATGTACGACGAGCGCCTCGCACGCGTGGCGTTCACGTTCGTGTTCCTCGGCTTCAACATGACGTTCTTCACCCAGTTCATCCTGGGGTCGCGCGGCATGCCGCGCCGCTACTACGACTACCTGCCGCACTTCCAGCCGCTGCACGCCTTCTCGAGCGTGGGCGCGTACGTTCTCGGAGTCGGCTTCCTGATCATGCTCTACATGTTCATCGACGCGATTCGCAACGGGCCGAAGGCGCCGCCGAACCCGTGGGGCTCGGCCGGGTACGAGTGGACGACCACGTCGCCGCCGCATCCGCACAACTTCGAGGAGACGCCCGTGATGACGCGCGGCCCCTACGACTACCACCTCGCTACCGAAGCGGAGCTCTCCCGCGGCTTCCCGGGTCAGGAGACGCCTCCGGGGGAGACCGCGAGCAAGCGGGCCGCCGCCCTCGCTGCGACGACCAGCTCGGCGACACGGGACACCGGCGACTCGGACAGTGACGACTCTGACGCCGGCAAGTCGAAGGACGACGACGAGTAAATCATGGCCACCTCATCCGATACGAAGGATCCCGGCCACGGCTCTGCTTCTCAAGAGCATGGCCACCATGGGCCGAAGTGGCTTCAGCACCACTTCGACACGCCCCTCCAGCAGTTCGAGTCGAGCAAGCTGGGCATGTGGCTCTTCCTCGCGCAGGAGGTGCTCTTCTTCAGCGGCTTGTTCGTCGCGTACGGCATCGTGCGGGTCGGCTATCCGGAGGCATTCGCCGCGGGCTCGCACGAGCTCAACCGCTTCATCGGCGGCGGCAACACCATCGTGCTGCTCTTCTCGAGCTTCACGGCGGCTTGTGCAGTCCGCTCCGCGCAGCTGGGGGACAAGCGCGGCGTCTCGATGAACCTCATCATCACGATGGTCTGCGCGGTCGCCTTCTTGGTGATCAAGTACTTCGAGTACGCGCTGAAGTTCGAGCACGGCCTCCTTCCGGGCATCCACTGGCACCCGCACCTCGACCACACGCTTCCCGCGCACACGCACGTGTTCTTCGGGATCTACTTCTTGCTCACCGGGCTTCATGGTGTGCACGTCGCCGTGGGTATCGGCGTGATCTTCTGGGTCTGGCGCCGGAACGAGCGCGGAGACTTCAGCAAGGAGTACTGGACCCCCGTCGATCTCGTGGCGCTCTACTGGCACCTCGTCGACCTCGTGTGGATCTACCTCTTTCCCCTCCTCTATTTGATCTGAAGCGAGGCGAGCGATGGCAACTCCCCACCTAGAGTCGGACCACGACCACGACGACGGCGCGGTGCACGTCCACGTCCACCCGATCAAGTTCTACGCGGCGATCCTCGTCACGCTGATCATCCTCACGGTGCTGACCGTGGCGACGTCGCTCGTGGACATCGACGGCTTCGTCGTACCGGGCACGCCGCAGGGCGCAGGCGGCGTGAACCTCGCGGTCGCGATGCTCATCGCGACGGTGAAGGCGGGCTTCGTCGTCACCTTCTTCATGCACCTCAAGGACGACAGCCGCTTCAACGCGCTCGTCTTCGTCGGCTCGGTGCTCTTCGCGGGCGTCTTCCTGGCGTACACCATGAACGACACGGCGAACCGCGGTCACGGGGATCCCTTCTACGGCGTTCACGTGCTGCCGACGACGGGAGAGCGCGCGCCCGGCGGCGTCGCTTGCCGGTTCGAGGGCGAGGAGCCGGAGCCAGGCATCACCGGCCTGCCGATCTGCGGCTTCACCGACCTCCATCACGTCGTGCCCTGCGTGTTCGTCGAGGACGGCGTCGTACCCGCGAGCGGCTACGTGTGCATCTGGGAGAGCGAGACGATCATGGCGGTGAGCGTCGGCGACTTCACCGGCGGTCGCGTCGGCGAGGGGCCGCCGCACCACGAGGGCGAGGGCGCGGAGCACGGTGCGGGTGCCGCCCACGGCGAAGGCGCCGAGCACGGCGAGTGACACCATGAAGCGTCCGCGGCAGGGGGCCACACCCGCTGCGGCGCTCCTCTGCCTCGCGACGCTCGCATCCTGCGTCGAGATGCCACGCGAGCGTGTCCGGTCGCTTGCCGATCGCGGCTATCCAACCTGCGCCGAGGGCGCGGCGGCGGCCCAGGTCGATCCGGTCGAGCGCGAGCTGCGCGCAGGACCGGGCACGACCGAGCAGAGCGTCGTCGAAACGTTCTCGCTCGCTGCCGCGGGCTGTCACGTCGTCTACACCGGCCACGAAGAGTGGGCCATGGGCGCGCTCGACCTCGACATCGTGTTCGATGCCGACCGCCGACCGCTCCGCGCGTATCGGCGCTCGACCGCGCCGGGGCCGCAGTCGCCCGACGCGCGCACCGACGTTCGCGTGTTCGACCTCCGCGGTCCGCACGTCGAGCTCACGCGTCGCGCGCCGCTCGGCGAGATCGAGTGGCTCGTCTATCGGGCCCCATCGCCGGGCGTGATCATCGCCACGGGTCGCGGCGCACTCACGCCGTGGATCCAGCGCTCCCATCTCGCGGTGGGCGGGCGTGTGCGCGAGTCGGCGCTCGACATTCGCGAGTCGATCGAGATCATTCGTGACGTCACGCTGCATCGCGAGGACGATCGCGACGATTCCCGCATCGGGCACGTTCGCGTCTACACGATCTACGGGCGCGAGCCGGTCTACACGGACGATCACGACGTCGTGATCGGCGACATGATGGGCCTCGTCCCGTCGAACCTCGTAGACCGCCCACGCGATCCCCCGGTCGTCACGGACGGCCGGCCCACGCCGCGAACGCCTTTCGGCGTCGCGCACTGAGCACCTCTCCTCTCGCTCTGATTCCTTCGCTTCTCGCCCGCGACCTCTCTCATCGGACCTTCGTGACAGCGCTCCACCCGGCGGACGCTGGACCTGCTCGGGCGTGCCCTCTACGCTCCATCGAGATGGACGACGGTACGCGCGAGATTCGTCCGAGCGGAGCGCTCGGCACCGCGCCCTTCGAAGAGGAGTTCCTCTTTCATCTCTCGCGAGGCAGCGAGTACCTCGTCGAGAACCACGTCGAGCGCGCGAAGGAGGAGCTCGAGCGAGCGCTGCGTTACCAGCCGCACGACGGCAAGGGCCAGGATCTCCTCGCGAGCGTTTACTTCCGGCTCGGCCTGCACCCGCGAGCGATCGAGATCTGGACGCGCCTCTCGCGTGCCCATCCCAACGACCTCGCGCTGCGCGTGAACCTCGGTCTCGTTCTCCTGAAGACCGGACAGCCGGAAGAAGCGCGTCTGAACTTTCTCCGCGCCACCGAGATCGATCCGAAGCATGCACGCGCGTATCGTTACCTCGGCCTGGCCGAGTGGCGCTGCGGCAACCTCGACCAAGCACGCGAGTCGTTCCTGCGCGGCGGCGAGGTGACGATGGCGCGGCGCATGGAGGAGATGCTCGGCGAGGTCCCGGATGCCGCGCCAACGGCGTCGACGGGCGCGCCGGACGCCGCCGGAGCCGCGGAGCGTGCTGAGGTACCGTCCGCCGCCACCGATGCCCTCGAGCGGTTCGCGAGCGAGACGACACCGCTCGCGGTCGATGTCCACACCGAGCGTCTGGAGGAGCAACCTGTTCCCAACACTCTCGCGCGGCATCTCGACGCGTGGAGCGTTGCCGTCGAGCACGGACCGTCTCTCTGCGTCGCTGCGAACGGACTGCTCGTGATCACGACCCGCGCGCCGGTCGTGTTCCGAAACGAGCGCATGCGGGTGGCCTGGGGCCCGGTCGTCGTCGAGCCGGTCCTGCGGCGCGCTCGGCAAGACGGCGACGGCGCTGTGGCTCCTGGCGGTGACGCAGCCCTCGTCCGGGCGAACGCCGGGCTTCACGCGCTCATCGCGCCCGCGGACGGGCTGCGCTTCGTCGCGATCGCACTGGCCGACGAGGCGCTCTTCGTCACCGAGCGGGCGCTCGAGGCGTTCGACGGCTCGCTCGTGCACGAGCACAACCGGCTCGATTCCGACCTGGACATGGTCTCGGTCCGCGGAATCGGGATCGTCGTTCTGCGTCTGCGATGCGAGCCGTCTGCGCTCGTCGTGCGCGACGGCGGCCTCGCCCACGTTCATCGCGATGCGCTCGTCGGTTGGACCGGGCGCCTTTTTCCCGCCGACCGGTCAGCGGTGTCCGTTTCGGGCATGCTCGCCTTCCGCGGCGAGGGCACGCTCCTCGTCAACTGAGATGACCACCTCCGTGACCACCGAGTCCGACACGCCTCTGCCTCCGAGCGATCGGCCGAACGATCGGCCGAACGATCGGCCGAGCCTCGCCGTGCGTCGCGCGCGGCGCCGCACGATCCGCGAGGACGCGGTCAACCTCCCGAACCTGCTCACGATGCTGCGCGTCGTGCTCATCCCCCTCGCGCTCTGGCTGATCGCCGACGGAACGCCGCGCGCCTGCTTCTGGGCCGGTGCCGTCTACACCGTCAGCGCGATCACCGACTTCCTCGACGGCTGGCTGGCGCGCCGGATGGGCCTCATCAGCGTCCTCGGGAAGTTCCTCGATCCTCTGGCCGACAAGCTGCTCGTGATCTCGTCGCTGCTCGTCATGATCGCGATGGGCTGGGTTCCGACCTGGGCGGTGGTGATCATCGTGGCGCGCGAGCTCTCGGTGACGAGCTTGCGTGTCATCGCCATGAGCGAGGGCGTCGAGATGGCGGCGAGCCAAGGGGGCAAGGAGAAGGCCGCGCTCCAGATGATCGCGGTCCTGCTCCTGATGGTTCACTACCCGTACGTGCTCGACTTCGGTGTCGCGTCGTTCCTGGTCGACTTCAACGGCGTGGGCCTGGTCACGCTCTATATCTCGATCTTCTTCGCCATCTGGAGCGGCGGCGAGTACGTCAAGCTGTTCGTGGACGCCGTCGAGAACAAGGAACGTCGCCTCGCCGAGCAGGACCGCGAAGAAGACGAGCGCGCCGGCGCCAAGGTCGACTGATCAGGCGCTCGCACCCGTCGAGGCGCTCGCCGGACGCGGCTTCGCGGCGCCTTCGACTTCGATATCGACGAGGCCCGCCTTCTGCGCGCACCAGATCACACCGATCACGAGGCTGCGGCGGTCGCTGAAGAACGCGGGGTCGTTGCCCTCGAAGTAGTGCCCGAGGAACTGGAAGCCCCAGCCGACGGTGAACATGCTCGCGCCGAGCGGAAGCCCGACGATGGTCGCCGCGATGGGGAGCGACGCGACGATCATCGGAATGCCGATCATGTGCGTGGCCTGGTTGCGTGGATCGCGGTGATCGCCCTTGTAGCGCTCGAGGAGCAAGGACCACTCGCGGTTCAGGCGTAGCTTCATGACCGGCGGGCCTTCAGGCAATTCATCGCGTCCTCCGAGGGGCAAACGGTCCCTGAGGATGATGTGCGCGCGGCGCTCCCGCAACGCCCGGCTTGCTTTTGCGCCTAGGGATGCAGGCGGTTCAACATGCGCGGGAAGGGGATCGTCTCCCTCACGTGTGGAAGGCCGCAGATCCAGGCGACGGTGCGCTCGACGCCGAGGCCGAAGCCTGCATGCGGGAACGACCCGTATCGGCGGACGTCCAGGTACCACTCGAACGCGTCGCGCGGCAGCTTGTGCGTGTCGATCGCAGCCTCGAGCTTGGCGAGGTCGTCCTCGCGCTGCCCGCCGCCGATGATCTCGCCGTAGCCCTCGGGCGCGAGAACGTCGACGTTGAGCGCGACGGTCGAGTCGTTCGGATCGCGCTTGAAGTAGAACGCCTTCATCTCCATCGGATACCGATGGACCATCACGGGGCGATCGAAGCCCTGCGAGATGACCGTCTCCTCGTCACCACCGAAGTCGTCGCCGAACTTCGCGGGATGACCGGCCTTGGCCAGTGTCTCGATCGCTTCGCGGTAGGTGATGCGCGGGAACGGGGCGACCACCCGCTCCAGCGGCTTGATGTCGCGCTCGAGCGAGTCGAGCTCGCGGCGGCGCTTCTCGAGCACGCGTGCGACGATCGACGACAAGAAATCCTCGGCGAGCGCCATGTCGCCCTCGAGATCCATGAAGGCGACCTCGGGCTCGACCATCCAGAACTCGGCGAGGTGGCGGCGTGTCTTGCTCTTCTCGGCGCGGAAGGTCGGCCCGAAGCAGTACACCTTGCCGAGCGCGGCGGCGGCGGCCTCCATGTAGAGCTGGCCGCTCTGCGTCAGGTACGCCGCCTCGCCGTGGTACTCGGTGGAGAACAGCGTCGAGGTTCCTTCGCACGCGTTCGGCGTGAAGATCGGCGCGTCCACCAGCGTGAAGTCGTGCGAGTCGAAGTAGTCGCGGATGGCCGCGATGATCTCCGCGCGCACCCGCAGGATCGCGTGCTGCCTCTTGCTGCGAAGCCAGAGGTGACGGTTGTCCATCAGGAAGTCGGTGCCGTGCTCCTTGGGCGAGATCGGATACTCGCGAGAGGGGAGGGCGAGCGTCTCGAGCTCACTCACACCGATCTCGAACGTCCCCTTGAGCTTGCCGTGCTCACGAACGACCCCGACCAGGCGCACGCACGCCTCCTGGGTCAGCTTGTCGGCCGCCGCGAACAGCTCGGGAGAGACGTCGCCCTTGAACACCACGCACTGGCAGATCCCGCTTCCGTCGCGAACCTCGAGGAAGTGGAGCTTGCCGCTCGAGCGCTTGTTGTAGAGCCAGCCTTCGACCGTGACCTTTTCGCCCACGTGGCCGCCGAGATCCTCGATTCGAACCTTCTTCGTCATGGCATTTCCTAGAGGCCGCGGTGTAGCGCAAACGCCGCCTCCGAACGAGCGTGGCCTGCCCGTCCGAGCGTGCTACCTCGCCCGCATGTTCGTCGTCGAGAGTCGCCACGCACGCCGCTTCATCGCCCGCGTCGATCGCGGCGAAGACGTGCTCACCACGATCAAGAAGTTCTGCGAGAGCGAGCGCGTCCGCGCCGCCTGGATCCGCGGCACCGGCCCGATGGAGTGGGTGGAGCTGGTGCACTGGGACCCCGAGCGGGAGGCCGAGACTCGGCCGCGGCGGATCCACGGACCGCTCCTCGCGTTGGCGCTCGAGGGCAACGTCTCGATGCGCATGGGCGAGCCGAACGTGGTGCTGCGCGGCGCCTTCTCGCGCGAGTCCGACACCGGTGTCAGCGTCGTGGGTGGGCAGCTCATCGCGGGCTCGGCGCTCGCGCTCGAGCTCGTGATCGACGCGTTCGAAGACGCGCGCCTCGATCGCGACGAAGATCCGCCGACGGGCCTCTCGCTCTGGAAGGGCGAGCGAACGCCAGGCGTGATTGCGCGTGGCGGCGTGGTTCGCGAGATCACGCGCGGGGCGCGCGAGCCGGAACCGATGCGCGCTCCCGAGGCGCGAACGGAGCCGACCGTGCCAGCCGCGACGGCGCCAGCGGCCACGCTCGCCTGGGCGCACGTCGCGGCGGTGTCCGCGGACGTCGAACGGACCAAGCCGCTGAAGTCCACGAGCTTCGACGAGGATCGCGTTGCCGAGCCGAAGAAGGGCGACTGGGTCGAGCACCGTCAGTTCGGGCTCTGTCGCGTGGACGGTGAGGACCCGGACGGCGCGGTCATCATTCGACTCCCGAGCGGGATGCGGAAGCACATCAAGCTCGACGTGCTCGAAGTGCTGCCGCCGCGGCACGACGGCGACCGTCGGATCTTCCCGCTTCGACCACGCGCGAAGCGCTGATTCTTTCGCGGCTCAGCGACCGGGCAGATCGTCTTCCGTCTTCACGCGCCGATCGATGCGCGACACCACGACGTCCGCGAGCAAATTCCCGAACTGCACCGTGATCGCCGACATGAGCACGACGCCGAGCAGGATCGGCACATCGAGCGAGTAGACCGCCTCCATCGCGAGCCGCCCGATCCCCGGCCAGCCGAACACCGTCTCCGTCACGATCGCGCCGCCGACGAGCAGCGGCATGCTGAGCCCCACGAGCGTGATGATGGGCAGCAGCGCGTTCCGCAACGCGTGAGCGATCACGACCCGAGCACGAGAGAGCCCCTTGCTACGCGCGGTCCGTACATAGTCGGCGCGCAGTGTCTCGATCATCTCGCTCCTCAGGATACGGGCGTAGGTCGCCGCGCCGACGACGGCCAGCGTGATCGCGGGCAAGAGCGCGTGCTGCACGTGCTCCATCGGCGTCGTGCCGTAGCCGCCTACCGGAAGCCAGCCGAGCCGGAACGCGAACACCTGCATCATCACCAGGCCGATCAAGAAGCTCGGCGTGCTGATGCCCAAGAACGAGAGGCTCATCGCGAGCGTGTCGATCAGGGTGTTTCGTCGCAGCGCCGCGACGAGGCCGATGGTCAGCCCGAGGAGAAGCTCGAAGCCCATCGCCAGCACGCCGAGCAGGACGGTCCGCGGCAATCGCACGAGCACGACGTCGAGCACCGGTTGTTCGTCGCGGAACGAGCGCCCGAGGTCCCCGTGGAGCATCCCGCCGAAGTACGACAAGTACTGGAGGTAGAAAGGTCGATCGAGGCCATGCGCCGCGCGGAACTCGGCGATCTGGCTGGCGTGCGCGCGCGGCCCGAGCGTGGCGATGGCCGGGTCGCCGATCAGGTTCGTCAGCACGAAGACGAGCGACATCGCGACCCAGACGACGAACACGCTCCGCACGAGTCGCCGCGTGAATCGGTGGCCGAGGATCTCGCGCATCAGGGCGCGCCTCCGAAGGGTGCCGCGGGAGGGAGTCCCGACAGGGCGCCCAGCTCGCGCGCCGCGCGCTGCCGTGGAAGGTCGAGCCAGACGTCGCGGTACATCTGGTCCCAGACCGGATGCGGCTGGTAGCCGTGCACGTAGGGCTGCCAGGCTTCGAGCTTGGTGTCGGTGAACACGAAGCCCCAGGGCGCGTCGGCGAGGATGATCCCGACCGCATCGTGATAGAGGCGCATCCGCACGTCGCGATCGCGCTCGATCCGCGCGCGCGCGAGGATCTCGTCGACGACGGGGCTCTGATAGAACGTGCGGTTCTCCGACGTCGTCTCGTGGATCGAGCTCGAGCTGAAGAGCACGTCCAGAAAGTTCGACGGGTCCGGGTAGTCGGCGCTCCAGCCCGCGAGCATGAGCTGCACCGTCCGTCGATGTCCGGTCTCCTGGAGGTAGATCGGGAACGCGACCTGTCGGATGCGTACTTCGATCCCGATGCTCGCGAGGTCCTGCTGGGTGAGCTCTCCGAACATCTGACCGGTGTCGCCCTCGCCGACCCACATCTCCACCGGCGTCTCGAGGCCGTCCGCGACCCAGTGCCCGTCGACCTCGCGCACGGGATGTCCCGCGAGCGCCATCTCGGCGCGGGCCCTCTCGAGATCGAAGTGATGCAGGTCGGGCCGCGCGCCATCGAACCCGGGCACGTTCGGGGGCAGTGGCTGACCATTCAGCAGGAGGCGTCCCGCGCGCGCCCGCTGCCAGCGTTCACGATCGATCGAGGCGGCGACCGCGCGCCGAACGTGCACGTTGGTGAAAGGTGGCATCTCGCAGTTCATGCCCACGCCCCAGACGGTCATGAGCGGGCGCTCGATCCGATAGGGCGCCCAGCGCGCCTGATGCGCCAGCCAGTAGCGATCGGCAGGGGCGATGCGATGGATGTGATCGAGATCGCCGCGGACGAAGCGCATGAAAGCGGCACCGCGCTGCAGGTTCAGCTCGTACACCATGCGGTCCACGAAGGGCTCGCCCGCGCGGAAGAAGCGTGGGTTGCGCCGGAAGGTGACGCGGAGCCCGGGCTCCCAAGACTCGAGGATGAACGCGCCGGTGCCGATCGGATGCCGCGCAGGGTCTTGGTGCTCGTACATCTCGTGCGGCACGGGGTACGCGAAGATCATCGCCATCGCGTTCATGAAGGTCTGGTCGGGCGCGCTCAGTCGGAAGCGCACCGTGTAGCGATCGAGCACCTCGACGCCGCGCAGGTGCGGTGCGCCGTTCTGATAGGCGTCGTAGCCGTCGATCAGCGAATAGAACGCCAGTCCCGGCGAGTGCGTGGACGGCGCGAGAAGATGCTCCATCGACCAGCGCACGTCTTCGGCCTCGAGCTCGCGTCCGTTGTGGAAGTAGACGCCCTCGCGGAGACGGAACGTGTACACGAGCCCGTCGTCGGACACCGTCGGGAGCTCGCGCGCGAGCCGCGGCACGAAGTGCACATCGTGGTCGTAGTCGATGAGGCCCTCGAACAGCAGCTTCTCGCCCATGCCCGAGATCTCGTCGTACGAGGTATGGGGATCGAACCCGCGGACGTCCGACTCGTGGAAGAACACGAACGTGCCGCCATGATGCGGATGCGCCTCGCTCGTGCCGGCGCCCGTCCACATCGGCCCCGGCGGCACGGGCGGAAGGAGGAAGAAGAGCGCGAGCGCTCCCGCGACCAGCGCTCCCATCGCGACCGTGCCCATGCTCCGCTCGGTCTTCTCGAGGACCGGCCCGACTGCGTCTTTCGGGTCGAGCGCATCGCGCAGCCCCTCGCCCGCGAGGTTGAACCCGAAGGAAGTGATCGCGATGACGAGACCCGGATAGAGCACCAGCCGCGGCGCCAGCGACATCAGGTCCTGTCCGTCGCGCAGCATGCTGGCCCACGTCGACGTCGGCGGCTGCACACCGACGCCGAGGTAGGACATCGCCGACTCGGCGAGGATCATCTGCGCGACGAGTGACGTGCCCAGCACGATCGCCGGGCCGAGCACGTTCGGCAGCACGTGTCGAAGCACGATGCGTCCCTCGCTCATGCCGAGCGCGCGCGCAGCGTGGACGAAGTCGAGCTCCCGCACCTGGCGCGTCTTGGTGCGCGTGACGCGTGCGAGAGAGGTCCACGACAACCCACCGAGCAAGACCGCGAGGCTCCACAGTTCGGGGCGATCGATCACCTTGTTCATCGCGATCGCGAGCAAGAGGAACGGCACCGACTGAAATACGTCGGCCGCCTGCATGCTCAGCGCGTCGAACGTGCCGCGCCGGTATCCGGCGATCACGCCGACGGCCAAACCGATCACGACGGCGAGCAGGGTCGCCGAGAGCGCGACCGCGAGCGAGATGCGACCACCGAACAAGAGCCGCGAGAGCTCGTCTCGCCCCAGCGCATCGGTTCCGAGCCAATGCTGCGCGCAAGGGCCGAGCGGTGTCCCGTCGTCACGGAGCCCATCGTCGAACTGATGGTCGGGATCGTAGGGCGCGAAGAAGGGCCCGAACATCGCGACGAGCGCGATGACGAGGACCAGCACGGTACCCAGCATCGCGCCGGCGTTCCTCCGGAAACGTCCGAGAGCGCGCGGGTCCATCTCTACATTCCGAAGGGAGTGCTCGCGCCCGAGGCGCACACGAGCACGTTGCCCTGCGTGACCCCGTGGCAGGACCAGCCCTCCGGGCAGTCGCTACCTCGTGCGCAGCTCAACGTGCAGACGGGCGCGTCACCGTGGACGCCGCCGACGCAGAGCCCGCGCTGACACTCCCGGTCCGAAGCGCAGTGCTCACCGAACCGTCGCTCGCCGCGGCCCCCGCAGGCGGCCAACACGAGCACGGCGAGGGTGGCAGCGCGCATCGGCCGGATGCTGCCCCGACGGCCTCCGGCGCCGCAAGCGCGATCCATGTGCGGGATCGGCGATCGCGAGCCGACGCCTTCCCGAGGTCCCAAACGCTCGTTGCTGATGCGGTGCGCGAGCGGGCGTCCGCCAGAATCACCCTTTGTTTAACTGAAAGAGAGGGTCCATGCGCATTTTCTTTGACATCGTTCTATTCAATAGAACATATTCGCTCGCGCTCGGCAGATGTGGTCGCATGAGCAGACCATCTCCAAGCGAAGACGAGTTCTGGAGGTCCGGGTGGTCGACGGGCGGGACGAGCGAAGCGACGCGGAGCTGAGCGAGGAAAAGCTCGCGAGCTTCGAGCGCGCGCACCCGCGTGGCGTGACCGTGCAGCAGATCATCGACACGGTCGGGGCCGCGCTCACCGAGGCGACGTTCCGCAAGTACGTGCAGATCGGGCTCCTTCCGCGGAGCGTCCGCGTCGGGCGCAAGGGCAAGAGCCGAGGCTCGCAGGGGCTCTATCCCGCGACCGTCGTGCGTCGGATCGACGCCATCCGGCGGCTGATGGGGCAGGGCTACACGATCGATCAGATCCAGCGCGAGTTCTTGTTCGTGCGCGGCGAGCTCGAAGAGCTCGGCCGGATTCTCGATCGGCTCTACGCGGGGCTCGAGCGTGCGCTCGAGGCGCGCGGCGGCGACGAGCTGACCGAGCGGAAGCTGGCGGAAGTGCGCGAGGTCGGGGCGGACCTCACGCGGCGGCTCGACGAGATCGAGCAGCGGATGTCGATGCGCGCGCGAATGCAGCGCGCGCACGTGTGATGGGCGGCGTGCATCTCGCTGGGCGAAGGCGAGAGGCGCGCGTGAGGAAGGTGGGAGACGACATGGGCGACGGGACGGAAGCGGTACATGGGCGGCAAGAAGAGGGCGTGATCGCGGCGACGGAAGGCTCGCTCGCGCTCGCATTGGCCAGCGCGAACGACGTCTCGGGCGACGAGTCGCCAGACGGCGATTCGGGAGACGGGCGACGGAAGCGTCGTGATCGCGCGCGTGCGCACACGATCTCGATCCGCCGCTTGAGCAAGACCGAGCTCGCGCGCGGCAAGATGCTCTACCCCGAGACGGACTACTGGAAGCCGAAGATGCGGTCGGAGTGCGTCGACATGGAGCGGCCTTGCCCGTTCGTGTCGTGCAAGTACCACCTCTACGTCGACGTCCATCCGGTGCGCGGATCGATCAAGGTGAACTTCACGGACCTCGAGGTCTGGGAGATGACCGAGACGTGCGCGCTCGACATCGCGGATCGTGGCGGCATCACGCTCGAAGAGGTCGGCGAGATCATGAACCTCACGCGCGAGCGTGTGCGTCAGGTCGAGACGGCCGGCCTCGGCAAGCTCGCAGCGCTCACCGACGTCGCGCGCCTCAAAGACTACGTCTTCTGATCCATCCCCAGAGGAGCCGCGGAAGGCGCGCTCCTCGGAGTCGGAGTCAACGGAGGGTGCCCGGATCATCGGGATCCGGAGGCGTCTTCTTCGGTGGCTCGGCAGGCGCGTCCTTCGACGCCGACGCCGCCTCGAGATGCGCGACCGACTTCTTGATCTCGTCGGCGAGCTTGCCGAGCTCTGCGCCGACCTTCGATGCGAACGGCTTGGCCGCCGCCCCGATCTCGTTCGCCGTTCGCTCCGTCTCGCTCGCCATCCGCTCCATCGCGCGCTCGGCGTCGCTCGCAGCCTTTCGCACGGCCGGGTCGATACGACGCGCGATGAGGTCCGCCGCGCTCCTCAGGTGGGAGAGCGCCGCCGCAAGCTCGTCCTTTGGGCTCGCGTCGGCATCGTGAGGCTTCGGTTCGGGCTTGGCCGTGGTTTCGTCCGTCATGGGCGTGCAGCCTTCATCACGGACAGAGCGGGCGCCAGATCAGAACGTCGTTGTTGCCCTCGCGACACTCGCGAATGGCCCCGCCCATACCGTCGGCCGGGTCGTCGAGGACCGCGTAGTAGTCCACGACCGGGAGCTGCAGCATGGCGTCGAACGTGACGGTCTCGCTGCCGCCCTCGGGCAAGAGGACGCCCCGCGTGACCGACTCGCCGATGCGGACGCCGCCAGCTCCCGGCACGCCTCGATAGAAGCCGACCACGACGCCTGCGCCCACCCGCTCGAGCCCGTAGTTCGCGACGTCCACGCTGAAGGTCGCGCGAGCGTGCCCCGTGCAGGCATAGCGACCGCGTCCGCCCCAGAGGTCGGGCGAGACCAGCACGTCGCCGCCCTGGCGCAGGTTCTGGCGATACGCGTCGAGGAGCTCCCAGCTCGGCTGCTCGTGCCGCGGGATGTGCCCGTTCTCGTCCACGTTGGTGATGTGGTACGCGTGCTGGTTCCAGATCCTGCGCGCTCCGACCCAGCGACCGAGCCGGTCTCCGTAGATCATGACCCCTGCCGCCGTCGTGCGATTGCGCGGCATGCGCAGGAAGTTCGCCTCGTTGTTGGCCGCAAAGATGATCTCGGCCTGGCCGTCGGCGTCGACGTCCGCGACCACGGGATTCTCCGTGCGCGTGCGCGACGAGTTCAGCTCCGAGAACATGATCGTGCCGGTCAGGCCGTCGAACACACGGAACGTGAACTGATCGTTGTAGACGACCTCGGCGCGGCCATCGCCGTTGAAGTCGAACACGCTCGATCCCGTCGTCGCCGACGAGCCGTCTTCGGTGTTTCGCTCCCAGATGATCCCGGTCTGGTTGCACCAGGCGTCGGGCACGCCCGTCGCGATGCAGTCGTGGTCGTACACGGCGTACGAGGCGCCGTTCGCTACGCCGATCTCCGCGCGGCCGTCGCCGTCGAAGTCCGCGATCGTCGGCGCGCCACCGGCCGAGTCGACGCCGCCCGTGGTCAGCGCCTGCGTCCAGAGCGTTCGGCCCGTGGGGCCCGCGATCACGTAGATGTAGCCGACCGAGACGAGCACGACCTCGGGGCCCGGCGATCGAGCGTCGAGCTCGCCGACGCCGCAGAGGCCGTCTTGTGCGTCCTCGTCGACCCACATCGTGGTGCCGGTCGCGCGGATGGCGCTGCGGCCGGCGATCACTTCCTGGATGCCGTCCCCGTCGAGATCGGCGACGCAGGAGATGGGCCCGAGGATGCCGTTCGCGCCGCGGCTCGTGTCGCTGCCGCCCGTCCATCGATGCACGCCCGTCGCACCGTCGATCACGTTGCGTCCCACGATCACTTCGACGGTCCCATCGCCCTCGAGATCGGCGATCGAGATGGCGCCGCCGATCGTCCGATCGCGCCGCAGGCCCCGGTCCACGGCCGTCGGATAGTAGGACTGCCACATCGAGGTGCCGTCGGCGTGGAACGCGTACGTGCTCGACGAGACGCCGATGCCGACGATCTCGTTGACGCCGTCGCCGTCGAGATCGCCCGCGGCGAGGTTGGTGGAGGCCTCGAGCGTGCCCGTGGGCGTTCCATCGGCCGGATTGCTGATCGTGATCTGCGTGCGCGGATCCCAGATGCGCAGCGTGCCGTTCTCGCTGCCCTCGCCCACGACGTCGTAGGAAGTGAACACCACGACCGGCTGCAGATCCCCGACGCGCGGATCGAGATCGATCACGACCGGCGTCGCGCACACCTGGACCGACGAGGGGTTCGAGATGGTGCTGAAGTCCGGCCAGCGCGTCTCGAGGATCGGCGCCGTGAAGGGATCGATCACGGGGACGACGCGGCACGTCGCGGGGTCGGGCGGGGGCTCAAGCGGAGGCGGCGCGTCGGGCGCCCAGACATCCACGCCCTCGTCGCTCGGAACGAACGCATCGGGCAAGGGCGCATCGATGCCCGTGTCCATCGGCACGAACGCGTCGGTCCGCGCGTCCGCATCGCCCACGATCGCCGCGTCGGTGCCGAGGGCGCGATCCGGACGCCCGCCGTCCGGGAACACGGCGTCGTCCTCGCCTCGCTGATGCGCGAGGTAGCAGCCCCCCAGCATCGATACGGCAGCCGCGAGAACGAACGCACGCATCGTCGGGGGCCTCTTACACAAGGGCCGTGCCAGCGGCCGCGAGGGAAACGAAGCGAAATCGAGCGGTCAGCCTGGCTCGGCTGTCAGAAAAAGCACGCCGAGACCCTCGGAACGCTCACGCCGGCGCGGCGACGACGGTGTTGCGAAGGGTCGCGATGCTCGGGCCGATCAAGACCTCGACCTCGTCGCCCGGTACCAGCGGGCCGACTCCGGCCGGCGTACCGGTGAGCACGATGTCGCCGGGGTTCAGCGTCATGACCGCGCTGATGTACGCGAGCAGCTCGTCGACTGGCCAGATCATGTCCGCGACGGCGCCGTTCTGTCGCTCGACGCCGCCGACACGCGCGATCACGCGCAGCGCATCGAGCGGCCCGGGCTCGGTCTCGAGCGCAGCGCCGATGGGGCAGAAGGTGTCGAAGCCCTTGCCACGCGTGAACTGCACGTCCTTCTTCTGCAGGTCTCGCGCGGTCACGTCGTTCGCAGCCGTGACGGCGAACACGGCGGACGCTGCGTCGGCGCGCGACACACGACGCAGGGTTCGGCCGACCACCACGCAGAGCTCGGCCTCGTGCTCGACGCGCTCGCTCTGCGGCGGCAGCTCGATCGCCGCGCCCGGTGCGAGCAGCGCGCTCGGGGGCTTCAAGAACAGGAGCGGCTCCTTCGGGACGTCGTGGCCGAGCTCCTTCGCGTGCTCGCGATAGTTCCTGCCAACGCAGACGATTTTCCCGGGGCGGTCAGCTGTCTTGCTCATCTCTTTTTGTCACTCGGATTGTCGGTTTCGTTGCCGCGCCGCTCGTTTCCGCGGCGGATAATTCGTGCGCCAGCTTGTAGGCCGCGTTGCGTGGCGTTCCGTGCTCGTGAATGAGCCGGCCCATCACCGTCCTCGGCGACGCGCCGCCGCGAATCAATTCC
>JAYVCF010000332.1:0-5830 GCA_043750095.1 Deltaproteobacteria bacterium | reverse complement strand
TCGCCGCACTCCTCGTCCTCGCCTCCTGCAATCGCGAGGAACCGCGCTTCCATCCACGCGGGAGCGCGATCCACACCGACGTGCCGCCCACGGACATTGCCGCGCCCGTCGTGGAGGGCGCCGAAGCCGCGCCGCCGGATGTGGCCGCGCCTCCCGCGAACGCAGCGCGAACGGCGTCGGGGCTCGCCTCGCGCGTGCTCGCCGCGGGCACGGGCACCGCGCATCCGGGCCCGACCGATCGCGTGTCGGTGCACTACACGGGCTGGACGACGGACGGTCATCAGTTCGACTCGTCGCGCGGCGGCGCGCCCGCGACGTTCCCGCTCGATCACGTGATCGCCGGATGGACCGAGGGCGTGCAGCTCATGGTCGTGGGCGAGCGGCGTCGCTTCTGGATCCCGCAGGACCTCGCGTACCGCGGTCAGCCGGGCGCGCCGGCGGGCATGCTCGTGTTCGACGTCGAGCTGATCTCGTTCGACGCGGCCGCCGCCGCGGCTGCTCCCCCGGCCGGCCCGGCCGCGATCCCCGCGCCCGAGGACGTGGCCGCCGTGCCCGCCACCGCGCACACGGAGGCCTCCGGTTTGGCCTCGCGCGTACTGACCGCCGGTACAGGCACCCGTCATCCGGCGTCCACAAGTGTGGTTGAGGTTCACTATACGGGCTGGACCACCGACGGACACATGTTCGACAGCTCGGTGCAGCGCGGGAGCCCCGCCCAGTTCCCTCTCGACCACGTCATCGCGGGCTGGACGGAGGGCGTTCAGCTCATGGTTGAGGGCGAAACGCGTCGTTTCTGGATCCCCGAGGGGCTCGCCTATCAGGGCCGCCCGGGTCCGCCGGCCGGCATGCTCGTGTTCGACGTGCAGCTGATCCACATCGTGAACTGACGTTGGCTGTGCGCTTTTGTCGCACCTATACGTAGGCCTAGGGATTGCTGTCGGGGCGGATGTGAGCGCTTCCAATAGCTGGTGGACCACGCTTCCTTACGCGCAGTTCAAGCGCGACCCGCACTTCTACGTGAAGCACGACACGGTGTTCCTCGTGCTGGCGCTAGGCGGGATCGCGGCGCTCCACCTCAGCGGGTACACGCCCTCGAGCGAGTGGCTCGCGCCCTGGCACCTCGCGCTCTTTCCGATCGTCCTCTATCTGACGATCATGTCGCACGTGTTCGCGCACTGTGCCTCGCACGGAGCGTGGGGCCGCGACACGGCGGGCAGGGTCGTGAACCGCATCGCGGGTGAGCTCTGCGGCGCTTGGGTGCTGACCAAGTTCGCGAGCTGGGAGATCGTCCACCGTCGGCACCATCGCTACAGCGACGACGCGGCGCGCGATCCGCACCCGGCCGAGCGTGGCTATTGGCGCTACGCGCTGAACACGTTCATCA
Source organism: Deltaproteobacteria bacterium (assembly GCA_043750095.1). GTDB lineage: Bacteria > Myxococcota_A > Polyangia > Polyangiales > Sandaracinaceae > JBBSAT01. Next base: position 4,446 of record JAYVCF010000332.1, on the reverse strand, counting down.
ACGTCGAGAAGCAGCTGCAGCAAGAGTACTTCGACGTGCACGGCGACACGCCCGAGCGTCGCCGCTACGAGCGCTTCCGATCGGTCTACTCGTTCGTGAGCGCCGCCGTCCTCGCGCTCTTCTGGGAGCAGCTGGTCGGACTGCCGCTCTTCCTCGAGGTGGTCGGGCCGTCTTGGGTGCTCGCGGCCCTCTTCGTGATCCACTTCAACTGGGTCGGCCACAACGCGCACACGCGCGAGGGCGCCATCGAGCCGACGAACCTCGATCACGGGTGGTTCTGGCTCGGAAACCGGATGTTCTTCGGCATCTATTTTCACGGCAACCACCACCGCATGACGGTCGTCTTCAACCCCATGAAGGTCCCCGACCAGCGGCCGCGTGAGACCGCGTCCGACGTGGGCGGCGGGCTTGCCGCGTAGCAGGAGCGGGACGTGAGCGCGGCGGGGGGGATGATCGAAGAAGGAACGCTCGACTCGGCGCAGGCGAGGCGCCGCACCGAAGAGACGTGGCTCCTTCACAACCGCGCCGACCGCCGGCAGATCGGCATCGTCTCGATCTACGTGTCGCTCCTCTTCGCGATGGTGCTGGTTCCCGAGTGCCGGAACGTGTTCTGTCTCGCGCTCGCGTGCTGGCTGAGCTTCCTGAACTCGGTGGTGATCCACAACCAGGTCCACAAAGGGATCTTCAAGAGCCGCGCGCTCAACCGCGCGTTCCGCTGCGTCATCTCCTTCGGCTCGCTCTATCCGGCGAGCGCGAACGTGTCGTCGCACAACCTGGTGCACCATCACTTCGACGACGACGGACAAGAAGACTGGGCCGCGCCCGACATCAGCACGTTTCGGTTTCCGCTCTTCAACCTGCTCCACTTCCCGAACGTCGCGGGGCCGCGCACGTTCGCAGGCGTGTCGCGCTGGGCTCGCACCACACGGCAGCGCGACTTCCGCGCGCAGTACCACCTCGAGCAGGTCGTCGCGTTCGGGCTGACGGGCGCGCTGATGCTCTACGACTTCTGGGGGACGGTGTTCTTCGTGCTCGTGCCGCAGCTCTGGGGCGCGCGCGGCATCTTGCGGATCAACTTGATCCAGCACGAGGGCTGCGACACGACGAGCGACTGGAACCACTCGCGCAACTTCGTGGGTCGCGCGTTCAACTGGGTGATGTGCAACAACGGCTATCACACGATCCATCACAACCGTGCGGGGCTGCACTGGTCGGTGCTCGCGGATGCGCATCGTCGCGAGGTGACGCCGCGCATCGACGCCGCGCTCGACGAGCGATCGATGATCGTCTACCTCGTGCGTCGCTTCGTTCTCGGGCGCACGCACGGCAAGCCTGGGGATCGCGCGAGCGCAACGGGTCGAGACCTCGCACCGCGCGCCGAGCGACGGGCCGAAGCAGAAGCGGACGCGCTCACCGAGTAGCGCGCCCGTGCTGACCAACGAGTGGATGGGCGCCTTCTGTCTGGGCGTGGTGTGGCTCAACACGCTGCTCATCGCCGCGCACGTCTGGCAGGCGCAGCGCGCGCTCGCGCGAGAGAAGGCCGCGCTCGGCTCGGTGATCCGGGCCCGCGTGGTGGACACGGGCGGCGCTTCGAGCCTCGCCGAGCTGAGCGTCTCGCAGATCGGACGCGCGATGACCAGCGGCGGCACCCCTCGGATCCTGTTCACCGAGGCCTCGCGCAGCGCGCAGCTGCACGGTGGCGCGGTCGAGCTCGAGGGCCAGCGCATCGCGCTCACGGTCGAGGAGCCCACGCGCGTGTGGTGCGTCGCGTCGGAGGGAACACGTAGCGACTCGGACTTCGACGCGGCGTATGCGGCCGCGAGCACGAGCCGTGGGCACGCGTCGGTTCTCGCGATCTCGATAGGCGCGCGCGGCGCCGAGGTCTGGCTCGCCGGGACGCGTGACGAGGACGCGATGCGGGTGCGCCTGATCTCCGATCGCGATCCGCGTGCGGTCCTCGGCGGGGGACGGGCGCGTGCGTTCGCGTTCATCGTGGCGAGCATCGCCGTGCTCGCGGGCGTCACCGCGCTCGCGGTGACACGGCCATGGTTCTCGGGCCTGAGCACGCTCGGTGGTGTGCTCGCCGTCGCCTACTTCTTGGCGGTGCAGCCGCTGGGGGTCGCACTCCGTGAGGCCATCGCCGCTCCCGACCAGCGCCGCCTCGGCGGGACGTGGGCCCCGGAGAACTGAGTCCGGGTTTTTTGACCGCCGTCCCAGTCGGTTCGTACCGTAGCGGCATGCGGCGCGCGTGTGTCTGCTTCCTGCTCCTGTCGCTCTCCGGCCTGATGGTCGGATGCGGCGGTGCGCGCGCGGAAGAAGTGAGCGTCGCGAGCGCCACGAGCGGTGCCGAAGTGGGCCTCGCCGTGACCGAGGATCCCGACACGCGCGACCAGCGCATTCGTGAGCTGGAGTCGCGGCTCGCGATGAGCACCTCCGAGCTGCACTCGCTGCGCTCCGAGCTCGACGAGGCGCGCGAGCGTGGCGAGAGCGTTCGCATCGGCCCACCGGCTGCGCCGCGCGCGCGCACCGAAGAGGCCGCGCCCGACTTCACGATCCTCGCGAGCGACGACGACGACTCCGCCTCGAGCGGCTCGCGGCCCGTGCTGCGCCTCTACGGAGCGCCAGCGGCCGAGGTCTCCGTTCTCGCGGGACCGCCTGCGCCCTCCTACCTCGCGGCTCCGCCACCGGGCGCGATCGGGCGCCTGCCCGTCGTCCTCACGCCCGGCGAGCCCGATCTCGTGCCCGCGATCCCCATGTCTCCGATCTTCGTCGCGCCCGAGCTGGCCACCGCCGTGGACTCCGTCGTCGACGAGGCCGCCGCCGAGGAATATCGCGTGGCGCTCGCGCACGTCTCTGCGCGCGAATGGGAGCTCGCGCTCGACACGCTCGCTCGCTTCGTCGAGGCGCACCCCGACCACGCCTACGCGGACAACGCGATGTACTGGCGCGGCGAGGTGCTCTACGCGCGTCGCGACTACGCGGGCGCGATCACCGAGCTCACCTCCATGATCGAGCGCTTTCCGCGCGGCAACAAGGTTCCCGATGCGCTGCTGCGCATCGGCTTCGCTTACCAACGGCTCGGCGAGAGCGAGCGCGCGCGGGACATCTTCCGCCGCGTGCGCGAGCAGTACCCTGGGACCGTGGCGGCGCGTACGGCGTCGCGGGAGGATGCGTGATGAGACGTTCCCTGCGCGCGCGCCTCATGCGCATGTCCATCTCTCTGTCGTTGATCGCGCTGCCCTCGGTGGCGAGCGCGCAGTCGGCCGGGGACTACTCCGACACCTGGATCGACGTCCGCGATCATGGCGACGACCATGGAGCCTATGCGTCCGGCCCCGCGTCGCTCGCCGAAGCACGCGAGAGCGGCGGTGGGATGGTGATCACCGGGACGCGTCACGAGATCCCCGCGACCCACACGGTCACCGGAGGCGACACGCTCTGGGACATCAGCCAGCACTACTACGGCAACCCTTACGAGTGGCCGCGCGTCTGGTCGTACAACCCCGAGATCACCAACCCGCACTGGATCTATCCGCAGGACCAGGTGCGCCTCGTGCCCGCCGAAGGTGCGCCCGTGTCGGCCTCGGCCCCGCATCCCCGCGTGGTCTCGACGGAGCATCACGACGACGACACCATCTGGCTTCGCGAGCAAGGCTGGCTCGATGCCGACGCGCTCGAGGAAGCCGGCGAAGTGATCGGCTCGCCGACCGATCACATGCTGCTCTCGCCTTACGACGAGTGCTACGTGCGCTTCGATCATGCGGACGGCACGCCCGAGGGCGAGTTCACGATCTTCCGTGAGATCGAGGCGGGCGCGCGCGAGGCCGGAGAGCAGGGGACGCTCGTTCGCATCCTCGGCACGCTGCGCGTCGATACCTGGGACGCGGAGCGCCACACGGCCCGCGCGACGCTCATCGAAGCGCTCGAGCCGATCGAGCGTGGCTTTCGCGTGGCGGCGGTTCCGCGCCGGTTCGACGTCGTGCCTCCGGTGCGCGCCGATCGCGACGTCGACACGACGGTCGTGGCCGAGCTCATTCCGCACGTGCTCCTCGGCACCGATCAGATCGTCTTCGTCCCCGTGGGATCCGATGCCGGGCTCGCGCTGGGCAATCGCCTCTACATCGTCCGCCGGGGCGACGAGTGGCAGCGTGGGCTGACCGCGATCGGCGCCTCGGCCGCCACGCTGGGCGGCACCGCGACCACCACCGACGACGCGGAACGCTACCCGGACGAGGTGATCGCCGAGGGCCGCGTGGTCTCCCTGCGTCCGCACAGTGCGGGTCTCTTCATCACGCGGGCCACGCGCACCGTGGAGGTCGGCGACCGCGCCGAGCTCCGCACCGGGTACTGAAGGGCTGACCGGAAACCCGGTCAGAACCCTTCACAGATCTCAAGTTCCAGCGTGAAAACGCTGGAACAGGACAAGGTCCGACCGGTTTCCGGTCA
>JAYVCF010000331.1:0-10386 GCA_043750095.1 Deltaproteobacteria bacterium | reverse complement strand
CTCCCGCCCGTCGACGCGAACCGTGATGCCGTCCAGCGCGGCGCTGACGCGCAGCGTGCCGCGCGGCTCGATCTCGCGACGCAGCTCCACGACCAGGCTGGCCTCCACGGTGCCGGCGATCGAGACGTCGCGCGTCACGCCTTCGTAGCCGGGTGCGCGCACACCGACCGAGTGCGTGCCTCCGCCGAGGTCGATGGGCGCCGTGAGCGGGGTCGTCGCGACGTCGCTGCCGTCGATGCTGATGATCGCGCCCTCGACGTTGGCCTCGACGCGCAGGTGGCCGATGCGGTCGCGCTGGCGAGCGAGCGCTTGCTCCACCTCGGTGCGGCGCGCGCTCGGGAGCGTGTCGCCGCCTTCGCTCAGGTAGCGCTCGAATGCGCGCGCGGCCTCGACGGGATGACCGAGCTCGGCATGAACTCGTCCGAGGTTGTAGAGCACGGGCAGCGCGGGGGCGATCTCGTAGGCGCGCTCGAACTCGGCGAGCGCGGCGTCGTAGCGACCCTCGTTGAACAGATCGGTGCCGCGCTGGAAGTGCGCGCTCGCGTCGGCACGCGGATCGGTCTGCGCGAGAGCAGGCGCGACGAAGAGGACGAGGACGGCGAGCGCGATCGTGAGCCGCATCAGTGGGTGCCGTAGGGGTTCTCGTCGAGGCCGACGATCTCGGCGCGCGTGCGCAGGACTCGGGGACGGGCATCGCCGCCCGTCGCAGGCGGGCTCGCGATCCTCGTCGTCGGCGGCGCGAGCGTCGTCGCGATCGATCCCGCGTCCTGGATCTCCGGGGCGCGCGTGCTCGCGGTCGAGGGCGGCGCGATCGGGACCGTCTCGTGCGAAGGAACGCTCGACGCGACGGGCGTCGTGATGCCGGGCGCCTCCCCAGTGCGATGGGAGGTGGAGATGAAGATCGTCAGCCCGAGCGCGAGGACGATCGCCAGCCCGAGCAAGATCCCCTGAGCGCGTCGCGCGCTCGCCGCGACCTCGGACGACGCACGTGTCGCCGGAGCGGGCATCGGCGGGTTCGAGCCCGTCGGGCGCTCTTCTCGAGGCATCAGCGGCGGCAGCGGGAGCGGCCGATCGCTCGTCAGCTCCGCGCGTGCCCCATCGGAGATCGTCTTGGCGCGCGCGGCGGGCTCGTTCGTGGCGAAGAGCAGCAGATCGCGTCGCATCGCCTCCGCGCTCTCGTAGCGGTCGCGTGGATCGGGCCGGAGCGCGCGATCGATCACCGCGGCGAACCCTCCGTCCACGTCCGGCCTGCGAGAGGTGACCGGTGGGTAGTTGCCGGACGCGATCATCATCATCACTTCGCCGACGGTGTTCCCGTTGAACGGAACTTTGCCCGTCAGGGCCTCGTACGCGATCACGCCCATCGCCCAGATGTCGGTGCGCGCGTCGACGTCGCGTCCTGCGGCCTGCTCGGGCGACATGTAGAAGGGCGTGCCGATCACCGTGCCCTCGCGCGTGAGGCGGGTCGCGTTCTCTCGGAGCGCATCGGTGATCTTGGAGATCCCGAAGTCGAGGATCTTCACGCGGTCGGTGCCCTCGTCGCCGACGAGGAAGATGTTCTCGGGCTTCAGATCGCGATGCACGATGCCCGCGGCGTGCGCGACGCCCATCCCCTCGGCCACCTGCGAGATGATGTTGGCCACGCGTCGCTGCGCGAGGCGCGGATCGAGCTCGAGCACCTCGTGCAGCGAGCGACCGGTCAGGAGCTCCATCAGCACGTACGCCGATCCGTCCTCGAGCCGACCGGCGTCGAGCGTCTCGGCCACGAACTGGGTCTTGAGCTTCCCCGCGATTCCCGCCTCGCGCAGGAGTCGCTCCACGTAGCGCGGCTGCCGCGCGAGCTCGGGGCGCACGATCTTCAGCGCGCGCCGGTGGTGCGTGAGGAGGTGCTCGACCTCGTACACGTCGCCCATGCCCCCGCCGCCCACGTGTCGGAGCACGCGCAGCTTGCCCATCAGCACCTGACCGATGCGATCGGGCGTCGCGGGCGCCTCCCCTTCCGACCTCTTCGCGGGCGTCGTCACGTCACACCCGTGCGAGGACCGTCCGAGACGCGCGCGGCGCCGACCTCGACGAGCACCAGCGCGTCGGCACGCTCGTGATCGGTCGCGGCGATCTCCGAGATCGCGCGCGGTGTCTCGATGGAGTCGAGCAGCGCCTGGAGACGATCGGGCAGCGCCATGGCGTGCGCGCTCCAGTCGGGGGCGCGCACGATCACGTCGTAGCGTCCCACGCGCTGCTTGCCGCTGCCGAGGCGTCGCGCGAGCCCCGCCTGCAAGAGATCCCACGCGCCGAGCTGGAGTGGAAACCCGCGCGTGGGGCGCTCGGCCTGGCGATAGAGCGCGGCGCGCCCTGCTTCCCACGTGAACACATCGAGCAGCTTCGCGCGCTCGAGCGCTGCGATGTGCTGGAAGAGCTCGAGCGGCTCGACGAGCCCGAGCGCCACGAGCGTGTCGCCGAGCCGACCTCCGAAGCGGGGCATGGCGGCGAGCGCGACGTCGAGCTCCGCACGATCGATGATCTGCGCTTCCACGAGGTGCTCGCCCAGCATCTCACCGAGCCGGTTCGACGTGACGAAGGTCGGCGCACCATCCTCGACGAAGATCTCTTTGCGCGCGCTGCCGTGCTCACACACCAGCAACCCGGTCTCGCGCTCGGCCAGCAGGCGCGCCAGCACCGTACCGAGGCCGTGCTCCGCGAGATTCCAGCTCTCACCCGTGCGACCGAGCGAGGGCGAGCGCGGCGCGGGCGGCGGCTGCGTGGAGATGCGCGACGAAGGAGGAAGATGAGCCGCCAGCTCCTTCAGCTCCGCGAGCGGCCGCTCCGCGCCCCCGTCGATCGACACGAAGCTCGCGCGCTCGATCTCTCCGGTGTGGACGGCCTGAACGACGCGCGCGTAGGGCCAGGGTCCGAGCGTGGTCGTCCCGCTGCGCAGTGAATAGAGCGAGCCGACGCCGGGCCTGCGGGTCTCGGGCTCGCGTCGCTTGGAAGACGTGGGTTCCAATTGCGCCGTCTTGCGCGCGTGCCTCGAGTCGGCCTCCACCGTTCGCGCGAGGCTCGCGCGATCCGTGTCGTCGGGCGCCGCGTCGAGGGCACCGACGACCAGCGTGCCGAGCATCGCGTGCAGCTCGGGATCGGTCGTCGTCACGAACCTCGAGAGCGCATGGCGAAGCGCGTCGGCGCTCGCCGTCCGATGCTCTGGTGCGCGCGCGAGCGCAGCGGTCAGCACGGCGCCGAGCCCGTCGGCCCAGCCGGAGGCCGCGGCGGCGACGGCGTCGCAGCGCGCGTCGCGGATGGCGAGGAGCACGTCGAGGTCGCTGCCTTTCGCGAAGAGCGGCTGTCCGAGCAAGAGCTCCGCGGCGATCGTCGCCGCCGCGAACACATCCGAGCGAGGCTCGGCGGCGCCTCCCGCGACCTGCTCGGGAGAGAGGTACCCGAGCTTTCCTTTCGCGGCTGCCGAGCGAGGCCCGAGCGCACGCCCGAGGTCGCCGAGCGTGCGCGCGATGCCGAGATCACCGAGCTTGACGTCGCCGTGCACCGAGATGAACACGTTGGAGGGACTCACGTCGCGGTGAACGATGCGCAGAGGCGCGCCGTGCTCGTCGACGGCCGAGTGCACTGCCTCGAGCCCGGCCAGCAGCTCGCGCGCGATCCACACCGCGAGCGAAGGCGGAAGCGTGCGCTTCTCGCGGGCGAGCCAGCGCGTCAGACGACGGAGGTCCACACCGAACACGTACTCGAGCACGAGATACGGACAGCCCCCGGCCGTGTCCGTGTCGATCTGATAGTCGAGCGCCTCCACGACGTTTCGATGTCGAACCCGGAGGCCGAGCTTGGCCTCGTGCTCGAACATCGCGCGTGCCTCGGCGTTCGCCGCGAGCGAGGGCAACATGCGCTTGATCACCACCGCGCGATCGGCGCCCGCCGCTTGCCGACGCAGCGCGCGAAACACGTCCGCCGTCGCGCCGGCCGCGATGCGCGTCGCGAGCCGATAGGGACCGATGTCTCCGCTCTCGGCGGCCGCCGCGTGTTGCTCGGTCACGGTCCGGCGTCGCCCGTGGTCCCGCCATCCGGCAGCTGACAGAGGTGAGAGACACAGAGCCGCGGCGCGCTGCAGTCGCGGTCGCCGACGCACTCGAAGCGACACGTCTGATCGCGATCGCAGATCATCGGGTCCGGGCAGTCGCTCGCGTAGATGCAGGGCTGCACGGACGTGTCGAAGCAACCGACGGTCCCGTGGCTGTCCGTCGTGCAGTGGGCGCTCGCCGAGCAATCACGATCGTCGCGGCAGGGCGTGGTGCACGTTCCGTTCTGGCAGACCAGCGACGCGCGGCCGCACTCGCTCGTCAGCGTGCACATCGCTTCGACCGGGAGCTGGCAGCCGCCACCGAGCGCAGAGCCGGAGCTCACGATGCAGCGCAGCCCCGCGCCGCAGTCGCGCGAGTCGACGCACTGACGGCGGCACACACCGATGACGCACGCGAGCGGATCGGCGCAGTCGCTGTTGATCTGACAGGCCTCGCCGAGGTTCACGTGTGGCCGCGAGCAGGAGAGCGCGAGCACGGCGATGACGAGGACGCAGGCGCGAGTCGTCATAGCCACCCCACAGGCGCAGGCATGTAATGGCTCCCCATCGTTCCGTCGCCGAGCTGACCCTTGGTGTTCTCACCCCAGCAGACGAAGCCCGCGGCGACGCGCGCGCAGGTGTGATTGTCGCCGGTCGTGAGCTCCGTCGCGCCCGACACGCCTGGGACCATCATGGGCAAGCGAAGCGTCCCGCTGGTGGGAGACGCCAGCGGATCGCGTCCGCACTGACCGAGGAAGTTGTCGCCCCAGCAGTAGACGTCGCCGGCGGTCGTGCGCGCGCAGGTGTGATCGCCGGCGGCGGCGAGCTCGACGGCCGGAGGCATCGCGGCGGTAGGCATGGGCACGACGCGCGTGGTCAACGTTCCGTCGCCGAGCTGCGCGATGGCGTTGTTGCCCCAGCAGAGCACGACTCCGTCGACGCGACGCGCACACGCATGCTGACTTCCGAGCACGATCTCGACGGCGTTCGAGACGCCTGCGACGAGCAGCGGCATCGTCGAGTACATCGGCGCCACGGCGAGGTCGACGCCGAGCTGGCCACCGCTTCCGTCGCCCCAGCACTGGACGCGCCCGTCGGCGAGGCGAACACACGTCGACTGACCGCGCGCGGCGACCTCCACCGCCATCGCCGCGAGCGGCCGCGTCGGTGTCGGGCTCGGACGCGGCATCGTTGTGCCATCGCCGATCTCCCCCGAGGCGTTCGATCCCCAGCAGACGACGTTGCCACCGGTCACCGCGCAGGTGTGTGTACTCCCGGCCGAGATCCAGGCCGGGCTCGCGACGCCCGGGACGACCGTGGGCACGCCGCGCCGCATGGTGAAGCCATCGCCGATCTGTCCCGACGAGCCTTCGCCCCAGCAGCGAAGCCCACTCGTCGTCGAGTAGGCGCACGAGTGGAGCGAGCCCGCGGCGAGGATCGTCACCGACGTGAGCGCGAGAGGCGTGGAGTTAGGTCGATTCGCGAAGGCACCGTCTCCGATCTCGCCCGCGAGGCCGGCGCCCCAGCAGCGGAGCTGTCCCGCGAGCGTCGCGCAATTGTGCTCTTGCCCGGCCACGAGCAGCGGCGTCGGCGCGGGGCCCGTCACGACCGCTGCATCGAGGCCGGAGTCCGTCTGCATGCCCGCGTCGGCGCCCGTGTCATCGACGGCCGCATCGATCGACATGCCCACGTCGATCGTCGCGTCGACCGGTGCGCCGCCGTCGCCCATCGCCGCGTCCATCCCTGCGTCGGCCACGCCGCGCACGCAGACCGTGGGCGACATCGTTCGATCGCAGACGAGTCCGTCGCGGCAGTCGCGATCGGTGTGGCACTGCTCGCGACAGACGCGATCGGGCGCGCAGATGAGGACGTTGCCGCAGTCGGTGTTGTACTCGCACTGCATCATGAACGCGTCGCGGCAGCCGGTGCCGCCGCTCGTGTCCATCACACAGCGCGCGCCCGCGGGGCAGTCGACGTCGCGCGCGCACGCTTCCGAGCAATGGCCCATCAAGCAGACCAGCGGTGTGGCGCAGTCGCTGCTCAGCGCGCAACGATCTTGCTCGGGCAGCTCGCACGCACCGAGGCCCGCGGCGTCGCGCAGACAGACGAGCCCCGCGCGACAGTCGCGATTGAGGCGGCACTCTTCGCGACAGTGGCCGAGCCGACAGACGAGCGGAGCGGCGCACTGCGTCGCCAGCTCGCACTCGTTTCCCAGCGCGAGCTCGGGGCGCGCCGCGCACGCGCTGGCCAGAAGCCCCAGCGCGACCACGCGCTGCCACGGCGGAACTCGCACCATGGGTCGAGCGTAGCTTGGTCGGGGCCTCGTCCGCACGAGCGCGGATCAACGACATCAACCCACAAGTCCCGCGCAATCGAGCGGCGGCTCGCTGCTAATCGTTGACTCCACCGCGAGCGTTCGGCATTTTAGAACTGGTCGTCTTCCGCCGAGCTCGGCGCAGTATCTACCGAGCACAATCAGGAGGTGGAGTGGTCCGACGTACGTCTGTTCTCAGTTCGACTCCTCGCCGCGTGGCCTCGACATCGAGCATCCGCAGCATGGTGGTGGCCCTCGCCGTGATCGCCTGCGCCGGATGTGCGCGGCTGGACGACGGTGCAAGTGGGGACCCGCAGGCACTCATCGTGACGGGGCACTGCTCCGTGAGCGCACTTGGTGTGATGCCGAGTGGCGAAGCCATCACCGGCAACATCCGGGACACCGGGACGGCACCCACCGGCTCGTGGCAGAGCTCGGCGACCGGCAGCTCGCTCGTGGGTACACCGAACTGGCTCCAGTGCCGCGTCAATGGCTCGACCGTCGCCGACTTCACGGGCACGGGCACCTGGAACGGCGCACCTGGCTACACGTTCCGCGTTCACGTGCAGGACCGCGGGACGCCCGGCGCGCCGACGCGCGTCGAAGGTCCGCCGACCACCGCGACGATCGTCGCCACGCGCAACTACTCGCCGACTCGTTGGACCGATGGAACGGCGAGCTGGGCCGCAGGCGCCTACGCGACGGTGCCCAACACGCTGCCCGTGACGGTCGGCAATGCTGCCAACCAGTGGGCCTGGGTCACGTTCGCGCCTGATCCGGGCGGTGCTGCATCGCTCGGCTACGCGGTGCGTTGTCGATATCGCGGCGGTGCGCGCGGGCAGGACCCCGACAGCGCGAGCGATATCGCGGCGGGGCTCTCGTATCACTTCGTCGATTGCCAGCGCCCCTGCGCGGACGCTCACGACGACGACGACGCGGACGCCGAACACCACCACGACGGGGACGAGCACGGCGGCCACCTCTATGCGCGTGGGGATGACCACCACGCGTGCGAGCACGACGACGACGACGGCGAGCACGACGACTGGTGCACCGACACGGCGATCATCGCGGGCGCCGAGCTCCAGGTCGCTTCCGCGACGGTGCACGTGCACAACGGAGCGAATGACCTGCCCGACCGCCACGCGGCGCAGACCACCGTCACGCTCGGCTTGGCCGTCACGCCCTTCGTGTTCGTCGCGCCGGAGAACGACTTCTATCGTCTCGCGGTCTGGGATCCGGCCGGCACGTTGGTGCACAGCGCCGACGGCGATCTGAGCTCGGGCGACATCGTCGTGTCCCTCCTGCCCTAGAGACGGGCCTGCCCTAGACCTCCACGCAAGAGGGGCTCTACGACGCCATCGCCGGCACGATCCCGAGCTCGGCGCGGACCTCGTCGAGGGGACGATCCCACATCTCCTCGAGCCAGAGCGGCGCGAGAAACTCGGCCTTCTTTCCGCGCCTATATGCGTCGACCACGCGGATGAAGAGCCCGCGCTCCTCGAATCCGAAGCGCAGCAGGCCGCCGATCGTGAGGATCGCGGAGCTGGGCGAGTCGGTCTGCGCCCACGTGAAGGCCTGGAGCGCGACCTCGCCGCCCACGCCGGTGTCGTAGCCCGTGAGCACGTGCCAGATGTCGTGGACCTGACGCATGCGCTTGGTGATGAAGGTCGGTACCTCGGGCAGGCCGGGCGGCGCCTGGAAGAGATCCGGATCGAGCCCGTTGCGATCGAGGTAGCGGGCGTAGGCGCCGCCGAGCGTGGTCGCGGGTAGGGCGCGCAGGCGATCGAAGTCGACGTGCGCGCTGTCGATGGAGGGACGCTCGCGCAAGAGGCGTGCGCCGCGATCGTCGAGGGTGATCCGCGCGAGCAGCTCGGGATACGCGCGACGGCTCACGACCAGACCGAGCACGAAGACGCGGGTCGTGTCGTTGGGATCGCGGAAGAGATCGAAGAGGGCTCGCGCACCCAGGCGCGCCCGCTCGCCGACGCTCCCGGAGAGTGCGATGCGGGCGGCCTCGGCTTCCGTCGTCTTCTCGCTCGATTCGTGGGCAGGCATCATCGCGGGCTCCTTCTCATTGGCAGTGGTGACAATAAGCGCTCGGTCGTTATTGTCAACGCTGACAACAGAAAGCGAGCCCTGTATATTCTGCCGATGGCGAGATCGAAGAAGACCGGGCGCGCGGACCTGCGAAAAAGGGCGACCTCGCGCGTGCACACATCGGCGCCTTCCACCCCGCGCCCGAAGGCGAGCCCGGCCGAGGAGCGGCGTCGGCGCTCTCCGGACGAGGCCCGGCGCACGATCCTGGACGCGGCGCTCGCGCTCCTCGCGCACCACGGGCCCGACGCGATCGGCCTCAAGGACGTCGCGAAGAAGGCCGGCGTCTCGCACGCGCTCGTCTCGCACTACTTCGGGACCTACGACGGGCTGGTGGAGGCCGCGTTCGCCGATCACCTCACACGGCAGCGCGTCGATGGGCTGGCTCGGATGGCCCGCGCGCTCCCCAATCCGGCGGCGTGGCTCGACATCGCCTTCGATCAGCTCGCCAATCCGCTGACGGGGCGCCTGCTGATCTGGGCGATGCTGACGGGGCGGCTCGAGCGCGAGGACTTCGTGGTGCTGCGCGATCGCGGCATGGCGCAGACCGTCGATCTCCTCGAGGCCTACCTCAAGGCCGCGGGCAGCGAGACGGATCGCGACACGCTGGAGCGCGGCACTTTGATCGGGTTCTGCGCGGCCATCGGCTACAACCTGGGCCGCGGTGCGCTCTGGGGATCGCTCGGTCGTCGTGCCAGCGTCGAGCGCGACGCGGCGTTCAAGCAGCAACTCTCGAGCATGCTTCTCTCCGGAGTCGGAGGAGGAGGAGGAGCAAGCCCACGCCGCGCCAAGTAGGATCTAGGGGCGCACGCGGAACAACCTCTCGAAGCTGTTCTCGAGCTGCGCGTTCGCCTCCTCGACGCTGCACTTCCAGAGCTCCGAGGCGTAGCGCGCGGTCTCCGCCACACACGCGGGCTCGCTGTCCTCGCCCGGCATCGGTCCGAGATACGGGCAGTCCGTCTCGAGCAAGATCTGATCACGAGGCAGCGTCTCGAGGATGCGCGTGAAGCCCTCGTGCCTGCGCGCGTTCGACGGGATCGACAGACAGTGCCCGCGCTCGGCGATCTGGCGGGCGAGGCCGATCTTGCCGCCGAAGCAGTGCCAGTCGACGCGCTTCACACCCATCTCGTCGAGGATCTCGAGCGCGCGCTTCTCGCGCCGGCGCGTGTGGATGATGATCGCCTTGTCGTGCTCGAGCGCGATGGCGATGAGCGCACGGAAGGCGACCTCCTGCTTCTCCCAGAGCTCCTTCGGGACCCAGTAGCCATCGAGCCCGATCTCGCCGATCGCGAAGGCCTCCTCGGCGTTGTCGCGAACCCAGGCGATGCCCTCTTCCATCGAGCACGCGTTGACCTCGCGCGGATAGGGCTTTCCGCCCGTTTCCTGGCGCAGCGCGTCCATGTCGGGAAGGACGGTGTCCACGGGATAGAACCCGAAGCAGGCCTTCACGATGGGCGAGCGCAGAGCGAGCGCGCGGACGGCCTCGTTGTCGGTGGGGTTCAGCCCGTTGACGAGGATCGACGTGACGCCGACGCGCGCGGCATTGGAGAGCACGTCGCTCTCTCTCGCCGCGAGCTTGTGGTTCGTCAGGTGCGCGTGGACGTCGAAGAGACCCACGGGTGTTTCACGCCTTCGCTGCGGCCTTGGGCGCGTCGTCCTTCGAGCTTTCCTTGTCCTCGTCTTCGTCGTCGGACTCGGTGCGCTTGGCCAGCATGTAGGTGATGACCCCGAGCAGCAGGATCACGAACGTGCCGCCGGCCACGGTCCAGAGGCCATAGCCCGTGAACTGCACGAACATCGAGCCCAGCACGTAGAGCCCGTACGCGAGCATGCCGACCGCGACGCCGATGGCCGTCTGCGCGGCATAGCGGAAGCCCATGAACGACGCGGCGCTGAGCAGCGCGCCGAG
>JAYVCF010000330.1:0-6668 GCA_043750095.1 Deltaproteobacteria bacterium | reverse complement strand
CTTTCCGGGCATGCCAGACACCTGCTACGTCGAGTACGCCTCGCACCCGGAGTGCGTGGTCTACCTCAGCTGGCTCCCCTGCCCGAGCTACCTGCCGGCGTGCACGCGGCTCTGGGTCGAGCCCTTCGATCCGATCCAGTACTACGTCCAGAACGACAACTCGTTCTGGGACCCGGCGATGGGCCGCGGCGGGTTCTTGCTCGCCGCGGAGACTCGCACCGGCAACGAGCTGATCCACACGCGCGTAGTCGCGGCGAGCGACGGAAACGTCCTCGCAGCGGTTCGCGATTATCAGGCGGACTTCCTAACGACACAGTGCTTCGCGGCGGCGGCAGCGTCCGCTGCTGCACTCGCGGTACGCATCGACCACTTGGACAGCGTCGCAATGCCACCTCCCCACCCGGTCCACATGTTCCGCGGAGCGCCCAGTGACTGGTTCGATCACCCGCTCTCGGTCGCGACGTTCGACTCGCTGCCGATGGGCGCGAGCGCCCAGAACTTCAGCACGTCGGCCACCGTGACCGTCAGCCTGATCGTGCCGGCGCAGTACCTGCTGGTCTGGCGCGGCGGCGATCCCACGACGCACGCCACGCCCGGCTACGCCCTGCAGCACGCGATCATCGGGGACGATCTCTTCTGGGAGTCGGCGGCTGAGGACGGCCGGAACACGACGCGCATCTACCACACCGGTCCGTCGGACACCGACGACCTGCTCATCGACGGGGTCGCGACCAACCAGGACATCTTCAACTTCACGACGGACGGGACGAACATGGCCTGGTACCTCGTCACCTCGACGAGCCCGACCGGGCTGCCGACGGGCGGAGACGTGCTCGTCGCACCCTACGCGACCATCGCGGCCGATCTTCATCCCCGCGTACTCCGCGGCGGCCTCGTCGACAGCGAGGGGTTCACTCCCGTCCTCGGACCGGATGCGGTCGCGTACGCCTACGCGGTGCCCCCCGAGTATCCGAGCTACCTCGACCTCGTCCTGCTCGCTGACGGAAGCCGGAGCCGGATCGTCCTGCCGATCGCCGGCGTTCCGCTTCGCTGGCACCTCGATGGTAACCCGCTCTGGGTCACCGCCGACGAGGTCGCCGTTAACGCGGGGGTGAGCCGCCCGCAGACCACCATCCTGCGGTTTCCGCGCTCGGCGTTCTCGCCCGCGCCGTGACGCTCGGTAGCGCTGGCCCGGCGTTGCAGGACTCGTCGACCTCGTGATCGATCTCGGTGACCGCGAGGCGGTGAACGCGCAGCGCCGCACCGCACGCGCCGGTCCCTAGTCCGCGCCCTTCAGCCGAGAAGGGCGTAGTCGTCTGTAGCAAGCATGGGGACGCTTCGAGATCCCGACGAAGATCTCTTTCGTCTTCCTCATGGACAGTCGCTCGGCAGCCATCGGGCCTCCTGAGAGGTCCCGGTGGTGATCGACGTCCAGCGTCTCCGTGCTCCGTCCTCGCCGGCCCGAGAGGACGATCCCCTTCGGCCTCGACGAGGCCTCCGATCACCCCAGGGCGAGCGAGGTGATCACGTCGGCGATCCGAGTGATGACGATGAAGGTGCGCGGACTCGTGGCGCCGAGCCCGAAGCGCAAGCGACGCGCGGCCTGAGTCAGCGATCACCGGGTCGCGGTCTTCATCCCGCGCACCACCGCGCTGACCACTGGATCGCTCTCCAGCATCACACGCATCGCGCGCCGCAGCTCGTCGCGCAGCGCGGCGGGCGCGGTCTTCGAGTGCCGCTCGATCGTCTTGTCCACCCAGGCATCGATGGCCGCTTCGAGCGCTGCTCCCTCGAGCCCTTCGGTCTTGCCGCGCAGATCGGCGAGATGAAGCTGCACGCGCGCCGACGGCCGCGCCTTCTTGCGCGTGCCCGACGACGGCTCGCCGGCCGAGGCGACCTCGTCTTCTTCGCTGGCCTCTTCACGCTTTGCCATGGCGTCAGCCTCGCTCGATTCTACGCGACAGCCGCATGCGGGTCACCCGAGCCTGTCGCGCAGCTCGGACAGCGCCTTGGCGCAGATCTTGGAGACCGTGCTCCGCTCGACCTCGAGCGCGGCCGCCAGCTCGGCGTGCGTGAGCTCGTCGAAGAACACGCCCCGGATCACCTGTGCGTCCCGTTCGCCGAGCCCGCCGAGCGCGCGATGAAGCGACGCATTCTCGAGCTCCGTCATCAGCGCCTCTTCGGGATCGGCGCGTCCTTCCTGTTGCGCCATCGCGGTCGCCACGAACGTGGCCGCGACGCGGCTCATCATCTCGTCGAACGCGAGCGCGTACGCCTCGCGATCCGGCTCGGCCGCACCGCTGTCGGCCGCGAGCCCGCCGGGCGCGCCTTCCTCGGTGCGCACCTCGGCCTCGTGCTGGAGGGTCTGGCACATCGCGCCGGTCCGCTTGCAGCGATCGTGCGCGCGTCGCGGCAGTCGGCCCATCCGGCGCAAGCCGTCGATCATCGCGCCGCGAACGCGTTGATAGGCGAACGCTCCGAGCTCGCTCCCGCGGCTCGGGTCGAACCGCTCGGCCGCTTCGAGCAGGCCGATGAGCCCGTCGTTCTTCAGGTCACGGAGATCGACGTCGAGCTCGAGCTCGGCGCGCAGCGCGAGCGCGACCCTCTCCACCATCGAGCCATGCTCGGCGAGCAGGTCGTCACGGCTACCCATGAAGAGCGAACGTTATCACGCCCTAGCCGGGGCCCGGCAGCACCAAGCCCTCTCCCCATCAGCGGAGAGAGGGCTTCGTGCGGGGTTGCACAGCAAGAGGGGCGTGGCCGTTCACGCGGTCGCACCCGGCGCCGTCGTCGCACCCGCGCTCGTCGCCACCACGGGAGCCGCCGGATCGGCCGCCGCCGGATCGGCGACGCCGTCGGCCGCAGCTCGACGCGAGCGGAACGCATCGATCGGCACCGCCACCGCTTCGCGGAACCGCTCGACCGACGCCGGCTCGCTCGTGTCGACCTCCGCTGCCAGGTGACGCGCATAGCGAGCGACCTCGCGCGAGAAGCGGAGCACCGTGCCCTGCAGATCCGTGCTCTTGGGCGTCTCGCGCTTGGTGCTGCCGACACCGAGCGCCTCGCCCAGCGCGGCGGTCGCCTTCTTAGCGGCGTCGAAGAACTCCTTGCCGACCAGCTCGTCGAGCTCGTGCTTGAGATCGAGCTCGACCACCTGGAGGAGTCGCCGGTCGCCCTCGGACCACGCCGCGTGCGCATCTCGCCGCGCGAACATGACGCCATCGGGAAAGAGGCGCGCGAGCACTCGGCTCGCGCGCTCGCCGCGATCGCTGAGCGAGGCCGGCAGTCGGCTCTTGCCGAGGAGCGAGTCGTAGAGCCCGCCCCACGCGTTGCCGAAGTCGACGAACCACGGCTTGACGCTGGCCACGCTCTGCCGCTCATCGAGCACGTCGTCGCCGTGCTTGGCAATCTCGAGGATGAGCGCGAGCTGCTTCTTCCCGACGGAGTCGAGATCGTGCGGCGCGGCGTTGGAGAGCGTGAGCGCCGCCGACTTCATGTACGGAGCCGCGATGCGGACTCCGTCTACGTAGTCGGCGAACGTGACGGGCTGGGGATCGTTGAGGATGAGATCAGCTGCATTCTTGTTGGACATGACGGACTCCCTTTCTGCTTCTTCGTGGAGGTGAGCCGGTCAACGCGACCAACCCTTCAAAGAAGACATCGGGCAGTCGCCGAAAATGGTGAAAAACAAAGTTGAGAAAGTCTGGCGAGGGAGGCGGGGGAGGCGGTAAGGGGAGCGGCCGGGAGCATCGGGATGGTGCCGGAGCCGTTAGGTAACGGATCGCGAGCATCCCGATGGTGCGACGGCCGTTAGGTTACGGATCCGGAGCATCCCGATGGTGCGGCTGCCGCTAGGTCACCGATTCGGGGAGCCGCTCACTGCTTCTGATTCGCTCCCGCTCGCCGATCCTCACGATCGGCGTGTCCGCCCTCGCTCGGGTTCTCCTGGTGCTCTCGACGGAGCGAGGCGATCGGACCAGAATAATCAGCGCGCGTAAGGCGAGCCCCCGTGAGCGAGTTCTCTATGACGAAGCCGACTGAGGCCGCCGAAGCCGAGATGCCCGAGATCGATCTCTCGGAGGCACGCTACCGCCTGCTAGGCCGCGGCCCGGCGGCCCGCAAAGCCGCGTTCGTTCGCGTCGCCGTCCCGCTCGATCTGTGGGAGCACTTCGGAGGAGCGGACGAAATGAACGCGGCTCTGCGGAGCCTGGTCGAAGCCGCCCGCCACGTCCGTACGCCGCGCTGAGTCGCGCGCGAAGGGACGCGGTCAGACACCGAGTCGACGCAAGGCGCGGCGGATTGCGCGCCTCAGGTGATCGTCGCCGCCACTCCGGCCACGTACGCCTTGGCTGCATGAAACAGGGGCTCGGTGTGGACGTACTCCGCTTGGCGAGCCACCAGCTCGGAGGCGAGCCAGAGAAAAGGACAGTCCGCCCTGGCCCCTCTGGGACACGGCGCTGCTCGCGTTCCCCGGGGGCCTCTCTACGTTGCGTTCGGCGTCGGGCTGCGGCTCGGCCGCTGAGGAGGAAGGCAGCGGGACCGAGGGCGCTTTCAGCCTGCTACGCGGCGCACGCGACACGCCTGAGGTATCGTTCTCGCTGTGGAACGCGCTCGGCACATCGCACGGGACGACTGGCGGCGCTTCGTGTCACTCGACGACGAGGACAGGCGCGAGCTCGTCGATGGCGTGCTCGTGGAGATCGACATGCCGACGAAGTGGCACGAGTGGGTGATCGCGCAGCTCATGTTCCACCTCACGGGATGGGCACGGCGTCGCAAGCTCGTCGTGCTCGGCTCCGGCTACAAGGTGCGAGTCAGCAACCGGCGCGGCGCGATGCCCGACGTGCAAGTCCTGACGGAGGCCACCTACCGCGACGCGGATGACCAGGGTCTCGCACGCGGTCGTCCCGAGATCGCGGTCGAGGTGATCTCGCCCGCCAGTCGTGGTCACGACCGCGTGCGCAAGCTCGGCTGGTACGCCTCCATCGGCGTTCCGGAGTACTGGATCGTCGATCCCGAGGCGCGAACGCTCGAGCGCTGCGTGCTCGACGAGGGCGTGTACTCGGTGCGCGAGACCGCCGAGGGCGACACGACGTTCAAGCCGCGCGGCCTACGTGGGCTCTCGATTCCGCTCGGCGAGATCTGGGCGGGCCTGCCGGCGAGCCTTCGGCGACGATGATCCGTTCTACACGTGCGCGTCCGGCGTAGCGACGACGTCGCGCGCGCGGCGATCGCCACCCCAAACCGACGGCCGCTCAGGCGGCGCGGCGCCGAAGTCGTCGGATCGCTGCCCCGCTGTTCTTCTCGGCCAAGCGGAGCTCGTACGACTTCTGCAGGTTGAGCCACATCTCTGCGCTCGTGCCGAACCAGTGCCCGAGCCGAAGCGCGGTGTCGGCCGTGATCGCGCGCTCGGCGTTCAGGATCCCGGTGATCCTGTTCTTCGGGACCTCGAGATCGCGCGCGAGCGCGGCCGCGGTCACACCGAGCTCGGCGAGCTCCTCGGCGAGGATGTGTCCGGGATGAATGGGAGTGCGCGCCATCGTGTTCCTCAGTGATAGTCGACGATCTCGACCCGTGTCGGGCCCGGCGATCCGTCCGGCCATTCGAAGCAGATACGCCATTGGTCGTTGATGCGAATGCTGTACTGGCCTTTGCGATCTCCGCTGAGCTTCTCGAATCGGTTACCTGGGAGCGCCGCGAGGTCGACGGTCGTGCTCGCTGCATCGAGTCGCTCGAGACGCCCCTCGGCTTGGCGTCGAAACGGTTCGAACGCCTTCACGCGCTCCCCCGCCGCGAAGCGCGCAGTGCGAGCATCGCGGTATCCGAGAATCACCAAGCAATTCTGCGCCGCGGCCGCAGTTACGTCAAGCGTAACCGTCGCGCAGCCCCCGGCACCGGCATGAACGATCGCGATCGGCGCGACGAGCTGACGACGTTACACAGCTACCGAGGCAGCGCCTCGAGGACGCCCGCGCTCGAGAGGCGATAGAGACGCGAGGAGACGCCGTGGGGCGCGCGTGCGTGATCGTCGATCACTCTCGCCGCGAGCGCCGCCACGCACGCAGGCTCGTCGCGGCAGGCGAGCAGCGCATCACGATGCGGCGCGGCGACGACAGAAGGCGATCCGATCTCGGGCGCGAGCGTCTCGGCGAGCGCGGGCAAGAGGATGCGCGCGGAGTCGTGGCCATCGCCCGAGCGAGCGACGACCCAAGGACCGTACTCCGTGTCGATGCGCACGAATCTCGCGGACGCTGATCTCGCAGCCAGGTTCGTGAGCGCGTGTCCTCCCAGCTCGCGCGCGCTCATCGACCATCGCTCGAGATCTCTCGCCGTGACGAAGCGAGCGCGGCCCTCGTAGGCGAGCACCCACGCGACGCGGAGATCCTCGGCCACGCTCGCGGCGGCGACGGGCAGATCGAAGCGAGGTCCCACGACACGCGGGAACACGCGCGCGATCGCTTCCTCGACGCCGACCTCGACAGAGGCGCCGCCTGGGAGCATCTCGACGAGCTTCCGCGCAGCCCCTGTCACGGCCCGATCGCTCTCTCCCTCCGTCGACGAGATCGCGCGGGAAAGATCCACCTCGATCTCGCCGACCCAGAGCGTGCGATCGAAGCGGTCGGTGACCGCGAGATCGGTGCGCAGCTCGGCCAGCGCCCGCTCGAACG
>JAYVCF010000329.1:0-4964 GCA_043750095.1 Deltaproteobacteria bacterium | reverse complement strand
GACACGTAGAGAACGTCGTCGCTGCCGGGGAGCGCGAGCGGCGAGGACGCAGTCGCATCGGCGAGCACTTCGAGCTCGGTGCCCGTGCCGAGGTCGTAGATCACGACGCGTCGATCGTCGCCCGGCTCGAGCGTGGTGGCGCCGGCGCTGGGTGCGACGAAGGCAACGCGATTGCGCGTCGCGTCGAGCCAGGGATCGAGGACGAGGTCCGCGATGATGTGCGACGGCGAGGTGCCCGTGCGCAGCGAGAGCGAGCCGTCGAAGCTCCACACGAGCACGCGTCCGTCGGCGAGCACCTGCGCGCCGCGCACGTTCAGGAGCGTCGTCGACTGCGGGTGGCCATCGGCACCGACGGTGGAGACGCTGCACGCGCTGCCGTCGACCGGCTCGTCGCTCGAGCTCGGCATCAGGTGCGGGCACGTGACGAGGGCGCCACCGGTCCAGTCGAAGAGGCCGGGCGTACTCGCGATCTGACAGTACGTGTCGGCGCTGTACGCGGGATCGGCGGCGCCGGTGGGCGCCGATCGCGGCGAGCAGGACGACATACCGAGCGCGAGGAGGGCGAGCGCGAAGGTGATGAAAGACCGCATGAGCCATCCTTCCGCAACGTCCATGCCCGTGGGAAGAGGCATCTCCCGGTGAGGAAAGTGCGTAGATCGTGCGCCTCGGTGGAGACAGCGAGCCCCAGACCCGGTCCGAAGTGGGGTCAGCCGGAGAGGTTTGCCGCGAAGAAAAAGTCGTAATGCGCGCTTGACCACGAAGCGCCTCTATGGGAATGAACGTTCATCCCGTGGCGGCCGCGACCCAGACCATCGAGAGCGGAGACAAGCGAGACCGCATCCTCGACGCGGCGCTCTCGTTGTTCGCCGAGCGCGGGTTCCACGGCACGCCCGTCCCGCTGGTCGCCGAGCGCGCGGGCGTGGGCGCCGGCACGATCTACCGCTACTTCGCCAGCAAGGAGGCGCTCGTCAACGCCCTCTACCAGCACTGGAAGATGGCCTTCATCGACTGCGTCTCGGCCGAGTTTCCGATCGAGAAGGCGACCCGCGCCCAGTGGTCGCATGTGTTTCGCCGCGCGGTGGACTTTGCGCAGAAGAACCCGCAGGCGTTCGACTTTCTCGAGCTCCACCACCACGCGCCCTATCTCGACGACGAGAGCCGCGCGCTCGAGAACCGCGTGCTCACGCTCGCGCAGTCGATCCTCGGTGCCAGCCGCATCCTGAAGTCGACGCGAGACGAAGACCCCGCGCTGCTCATTTCGCTCGTCTGGGGTGGGCTGATCCAGCTGATTCGATGCGCTCGCTCGGGGATGCTCGAGCTCTCGCCGCAGGTCCTCGATCGCTTCGAGAGCCTGACCTGGGAAGCGCTCCGCGCCTGATCACGCCGGTGTCTGGCTCGCCAGCATCGGCATTCGTCTGCCCATTCGTAGAATGAACGTTCAGTCCGACCAGCTCGAACCCGCATCGACCCCCACGCAGAGAAGTAAGGAGAAATCATCATGGCCCGTTCACTCGTCATCCTCGTCACCGGCGCGACCGCAGGCATCGGCAAGGCTGCTGCCATCCACCTCAAGGCCAAGGGCCACCGCGTGATCGGTACCGGCCGCAACGAGAAGGCGCTCGCGGAGCTGAAGACCGCCGGCATCGACGCGCTCTCGCTCGACGTGACGAGCCAGAGGTCGATCGATGCGGCCAAGGCCGAGGTCGATCGCCTGACGAACGGCTACGGGCTCGACGTGCTGGTGAACAACGCAGGCTACGGCCTCTTCGGCCCGCTCGAGATGCTCACGGACGCCGACGTGCGCGCGCAGTTCGACACCAACGTGTTCGGCCTTCTCGCCGTGACGCGCGCGTTCCTTCCCGCGATGCGCGATCGCCGCAGCGGCCGCATCGTGAACGTGTCGAGCGTCGGCGGCCGCATGACGTTCCCGCTCGGCGGCGCGTACCACGCCACGAAGTACGCGGTGGAGGCGATGAGCCACGCGCTGCGCATGGAGCTCCGCGGCTTCGGCATCAAGGTGTCGGTGATCGAGCCCGGCTACATCAAGACCGAGTTCACGGCGACCACCATGAACCTGCTCGGCAAGTACGTCGCCGACGAGAGCTCGCCCTATGCCGCGGTGCTCGCGCGCGTGGCCGACGCCGGTGGCGGCGCAGAGCGCTTCGCCGTCGGTCCTTCCAGCGTGTCTCGTGCGATCGAGTCGGCGTCGGTGTCGCGCTTTCCGCGCGCTCGCTACGTCGCGCCGTTCTACAACGCGATGGGCCCCGTGCTCATGGCGCTCGTCCCCACGTTCATCACCGACTGGTTCTTCGGGCTCGTCACGGGCCTCGGCAAGCCGCCTGCGCTCACGGTGCACGCATCGACCCCCGTCGCGCCGAAGCAGAAGGCCGAGCTCGCGAGCGCGAGCGCCTGAACGCGAGAGGGCCACCGGTACAGCGATCGCGCGAGCCGCCGCTGGCCTACCATGCGGCTCGATGAGCCCCGACGAAGCGCGCGCGGCGATCGAGGCCACGATCGGACGTCTCGCCCTGGCCGATACGGCGGCCGGGTCGCTCTCGACGACGATCGCGCGACGCGCGACGGATGCGCCCTTGCCCTCGTCGCTGCCACGTGTCTCGCTGGTGCCGGACGCATCCACGGACCTCACCATCATTCGCGAGCTGGCCCGCGGGGGGATGGGCGTGGTTCATCTCGCCGAGCAGCGCTCGCTCGCGCGCGAGGTCGCGGTGAAGACCGCGCGCACGAGCGAGAGCGCGATCACGTCGGCGCTCGTTCGCGAGGCGCGCATCATGGGCTCGCTCGAGCACCCGAGCCTCGTGCCCGTGCATGCGCTCGGGATCGATCCCGAAGGAGCGCCCGTCCTCGTGATGAAGCGCATCGAGGGCGTGACGTGGCGAGCGCTCCTCTCTGATCCCGCGCACGAGGGTTGGCAGCCGCTGCTCGCGGGCCACGGCGATCGGCTGCGCGCGAACGTGGAGATCCTCGCGCAGATCTGTCGCGCGCTCGCCTTCGCGCACGATCGTGGGGTCGTGCACCGCGATCTCAAGCCCGACAACGTGATGCTCGGTCGCTTCGGCGAGGTGTACCTCTTGGACTGGGGTGTCGCGCTCCGGCTGGCCGATGCGGCGACGGAGCCGGAAGGGATCGTCGGAACCCCCGCCTACCTCGCGCCCGAGATGGCGCGCGGTGTGCCGACACTCGTCGATGCGCGCACCGACGTGTACCTGCTCGGCGCCACGCTCTACGAGATCGTCACGGGCCGCATGCCACACGAGGCCCCGACGGTGGTGGCCGCGCTCGTCGCCGCGCTGCTCGGAGAGATGCCGCCGCTTCCCGACGATCTCGCGCCGGAGCTCGTCGATCTCCTTCGTGCCTCGATGATCGCGGATCGGGACACGCGCACGGCGAGCGCGGAGGCCTTCCGCATCGGGCTCACCCGCTTTCTCGCAGCGCGCGAGGCCGACGTGCTGGTGGCCGATGCTCGTGCGGCGCGTGACGAGGCGGAGGCCGCGCTCTCGAGGGACGGCCTGACCTCGACGCTCGGCTTCCGTCGCCTGATCGAGGCGCGCTTCGCGCTGGTGTCGGCGCTGCGCCTACGCCCTCACGATCGCAAGGCGCGGAGCGCGCTCGACGACTGCCTCGCGCGGCTCGCCGAGCGCGATCTCGAGCTCGGCAGTCCAGCGGGCGCGCGCACGTACGCGACCGAGATGGAGGCAGAGCGTCCGGCGTTGATCGCGGCCATCGACGCGAGACAGAGAGCCATCGAAGGCGACAAGAAGGCCCGCGCCGAGCGCGACACGTCTCCGTTGTCCCGCGCGCTCCTCGTGGCGATGGGCCTGATGACTGCGACGTGGGTGGGCTGGGCATTCACCGTCCGGGGCTTCGACGAGGCGCCCGTCGACGCTCGCTCTTCGCTCGGTGCGATCAACGTGCTCTCGATGCCGCTCCTCGGGCTCGCCGCCGTCATGCGACGCCGTCTGCTCGCGACCGACGGAACACGCCGCCTCTTCGCGTTCTTCATCCTCTGGTACGTGTCGGGCCCGGCATACCTGCTCCTCGCGATCGCGCGGGGCGAAGACCATCTCGACCTCGCGCCGATGATGCTCGGCCTCGCGTTCTTCGTTGCCGTCGGCGCGCTCAGTCTCTTGCCCGAGCTCTGGCCGACCGTCGTGCTCCACTTCCTCGCCGCGGCGCTGCTCACCTACGATCCCAGTCACCCCTTCGCGACGCTCAGCACGTTCTTCCTGATCAACGCGGCGTTCGTGGTGCGTGCGCTCTGGCTGCGCGGTCGCGGCGCGCCGGTGGGTACCTGATCGTCATCGCTCGAGGCATGCCCAGACCGCGCGCTCGACGGGTTGGGTCGGCTCGGAGGCGCTGCGGGGCGTGTCACCTGGGCGGAGGCCGCGCTCGACGACCGGTGGATGCTCCCGCACCTCGGCACGACATGCGATCGCGCGCACCTCGCAGTCGGTCGTGAGCGTCGGGTGAACGAGGCCGAACGCCGCGCACGTCGCTGCGGCCTCCGCTCGCACGTAGCCGACGCGCTCGCTCGAGATGCGCGCGCCGAAGATCGCGCCGAAGACCACACCCGCGATCACGACGAGCACGACCAGGGCGCCGTAGATCCGCCAGCCCATCGCGGCCCGCTCGCGCCAGAGCGCGCGTCCCGAGATTCCCAAGACGAGCGTGGCACCGAGCCCGCCGATCCCGAGCGTCACGAGGTCGCCGTGTTGCAGGCCGACACCGCCTCCGATGTCGCCCACGATCTTCACGCAGATGCAGGTGACGAGCGCGGCGAGCACGAACGATGCGGCGACGATGAGGACCAGGCCGCGGACGCGATTCAAGGTGCGTACTTGTAGCCCGCGCCGCGCACCGAGAGAAAGTGTGCGGGGGTCTGTACGTCGATCTCGAAGTGCCTCCGCAGGCGCGACACGAAGTTGTCGACGGTGCGCGCGGTCGAG
>JAYVCF010000328.1:0-9608 GCA_043750095.1 Deltaproteobacteria bacterium | reverse complement strand
CCTGCGATCGACTCTGGATCTCCGCGCTTCAACCCCTCAGAATCGACTGCCCCGCGACGTCATGCAGAGCTCGCCCCCCGAGACCCACGTGGCCAATAGTCCCCCGCCGACCGCGCGCTCCCCTGTGACGTCCGAGGACCAAGCCTTCGCGGACGCGCTTCGCAGCGTCGGCCTGGCGCCCGACTTGGCCGGCGAAGAGCTGATGCGTGTCGCGCGCGCCGCGCGGGGTGAGCCGGGCATCGAGCGGAACATCGACATCCTCGAGGCCTACTACGAGGCCGCGGGCGACGAGGCCGTCTCGGTCGCGCGTCGCAGCGTCGATCGCTTTCTCTGCCAGCGCGTGGGTGACGCCGTGGGCACCAGCGCGCTCTTGAATCACCTCGGCGCGCTCGCCCCCGAGCTCGGCGAGATCGCGCTCGAGCGGATCGGCGGTGGCGCGGAAGGCCCGCTGGTGCTGCGCGCGGGCGAGCACTTCGCGGCGCTGCTCGACGACTACGAAGAGAACCTCGAGACCGGAGAGGTCGATCTCCGCGACGTCGAGTCGACGCCCGGCCAAGCCGTCACGCTGCGTGGCCTCATCCGTGCGCTCAACGCGCTGCTCGAGCGCTTCGGCGTCCGGGAGCGGCTCGTGCCGCTTCGCTCGGACGCGGACCGCGAGATCTACGTCGCGCTGCCCCTCACCGAGGCACTCGAGCTCGCTCGCCAGGGCCACCTCGAAGAGGACAACGCCGAAGACGTGATGGAGCTCGGCTGCTGGTAGACGCGAGCGCGTCGCGTCGATGATCGATCAGCTGGCGACGTGACGTCGCGCGTCGCCCGCGATCACCCGAACGTACGCGATCTGGCTCTGCACCGCGCTGCGCTTGATCGGACGCGTCGGAAAGCCGCTCGTGGTCCGGCGCGCAGGCGCGGGTGCCTCCGTGCGAGGCTTGCCGCGCGTCGTGGTGGCGCGGGAGATGGCGGGTGCGCCGACGAGCGTGGTCTCTGCCGCGGACGCGCCGTTCGCGGTGTCCCGGGGCTCGAACGCGTACGGAATCGTGCTGTCGGCTCGGCCCGGGCCCTGACCCAGCAAGGCGTCGAGCTCGGCGTCGAGGTCCCACGCGCGCGCTTCGGTGAACACTTTCTCGTCCACCACGACCGACGGTTCGTCTCCGAAGGCCGAGGCCCCGCGCGGCGCCATGACTTCGATCGGCACTTCGAGACCGACGAGCGAGAGCAGCGCGCGCTCGACCGGCTCCCATCCCGGCGCGGCGGCGCGTGCCTTCCGATAGAGAGCGACGGCCTCCTCCGCGTGTCCCTCGGCGCGCGCGAAGCGAGCGAGCGCGGCGAGCGTGTCGGCGTCCTCCGGGTCGCGCGCGAGTGCGTGACGCAGCACCGAGACCGCGTCCTGCTCGCGCTTGGCCAGCTCGAGCGCGCGCGCCAAGAGCACGGGCTCCTCGGAGACCTCGTCGGCGCGGAACCGATCGATCCGCTCGTCGAGGCGACGCGTGGTCTCGCCTTGCTCGGCGAGGCGCCCCACCATCGTGTCGTCGGCGCCCAGCGTACGTGCGCGATGCGCGACACGGAGCGCGCGAGCTTCGTCACCGCGGCCGGAGAGCAAGCGCGTCAGCGCGCTCAGCGGCGCGGCCCACTGCGGTGCGGCCTTGGCGACGCGAAGGAGCCCTTCCTCGCCGCGGCGTTCGTCACCGGCCGCGAGCAGCGCTTGCGCGCGCACCAGCTCGAGGTCGGCGTCGCCGGGGTCGTTCTTCAGCGCGAGCTCGGTGAGCTCGAGCGCGTCGGCGTGGCGACCCACGTGGAGGAGCTCACGTGCGAGCAGGGCCGGCTCCTCGCGCTCCGGCCGATGCCGAAACCGGAGCACGCGGACGTTGAGCTCGTGATGGCGGACGCGCGAGTCGGTGGTCTGATGTGCGCTCATGGACGACGATCTCCCACGTCCACGCATGCCGCATCGGTGGGTGCGCCGTCAAAGAAAACGCATGGGCGGCGGATCGCCGATCCAGGCGCGAACGACTCGGTCGCCTCGCAACACGCGGCGAACGTTCTTCTTTTGGAGCACGCCGGTCACGTAGGGCGGGTGGACGGTCTCGACCCGCAGCAGGTCGCGTTGGGGGCGACCGCTCGCGGGCCGGTAGACGATCCCCACTTGCTCGCCCGCCTGCGCCCCCGCGCGAAGCACCGCCTCGACCTCGGATCGCAGCGAGGCCTTCGTGCACGAGAGCGCGACGAGCTCGGCGGCATCGATCGGTCCGAGCGTGTCGATGGCGGCCGCGAGCGCATCGAGTGCGGCGAGCGCGTCGGGGAGCGCGCGATGACGAGGCGCGCGTCCGGCGATGCGGCGCGCGATCGCTAGGAGGCCGGTCTCGCCGAACGCGCGGTCTGCGATGGCTGCCGTGTCGATCACGCCGACGTCGAGCGGCGCGAGCTCGCCTCGGGTCGCGGCGGCTTCGAGGAACCCGACGTCGAACGCCGCGCGATGAGCGACCAGCGTGGCGCCGTTCGTGAGCTCGGCGACGCGCTCGCGCAGCGATGTCAAAGTGGGCGCACCCTCGAGCATCGCGTCGGAGATCCCGTGCACGCGCGCCGAGCTCCCGACGGCGACGTCGGAATGCACGAGCGACGACCAGCGCTCCTCTTCGACGAGCCCGCGCGTCCGCACGATGGCGATCTCGACGATCCGATCGCTCGCGGAGGAGAGGCCGGTCGTCTCGAGGTCGATCACGGCGAGCCGCATGGCGACGGACTACCCGCAGCAGCGTGTGAGCGCTAGAGAGGCCGGCCCGTGCCGACCTTCGCCGAGCTCGTCGAGATGCTGAGCGAGACCACGCGCGAGCGGCTGCTCGCGTCGCGGGGCGCGCGCATCGACCCGCAGAAGGTGCTCAGCGCGAGCGAGCAGACGCTCCGCGTGCTCTCGATCGTGCCGCGCGAGCGCTGGGCGTCGCTGTCGTCCTCGGCCCGCACGGCGCTCGATCGGTTGGTGCCCGCGCCAGGGAGCGCCGCGCGCAGAGAGCTCGGCGGAGGTGCGCTCGCGCTCGTCGAGGCCGGGCTGGCGTTCGCGGTGGGCGATCAGATCATCTGTCCTGCCGCCGTTCGGCTGCAGCTGCCCGCGGCACCGGGCGAGGATCCGCGATCGGCGCGCGCCCTCTATTCACGTCTCTCCGACGAGGCCATCCGCCTCCTTCATCACGGTGCGCTTCGCGACAGAGCGGGCGGGCCGCGTCCGCTCGGCCTCGGCGAGCTGCTCGAGCGCACCGAGGATCCGATCGCGCTGGCGCGCGAGATCGAGTGGTCGAGCCGTGAGGATCGCGTCGCGCTCGCGGCGATCGAGGCGCGCGGCGGCGAAGTCACTCGCGACGGGCTCCTCGCTCTCACGCGCGAGCCGGGTCGCTACTCGGTCAGCGCGGGACTGCCCATGCGCGGCACGGCGCAGTCGCTGCTCGCGGGCGGCTACGTCGTACCTTTGAGCCACGACCGCTTCATCCTCCCGACCGAGGTCGCCAACATCGTCGGGCGAGAGCGTCGCGAGGTCCTCGCGCGCCGGCTCTCCGATCTGCGCGCGGGGATCGACGCCCGCGAGGAGGACACGCTCCGCGCACGCCTCGCGTCCGACCCGGGACCGCTCGCGATCGCGCTCCTGGTCGAGCTCGCAGCCACGCGAGAGCTCGAGCGGCCGGACCGCCCCATCCCGCGCTCGGCCATGACGCGCGTCGCGCGCGCGCAGCACGTCGAGCCGGAGCGCGCCGAGCTCCTCGTGTCCCTCGCGCGCACGCTCCCGCTGCGAAGCATTCGTATGCGCGAGGTCGGCCCCGCGCTGGTCGCGCTCTATCGCACGACGGCGCTCGGCGACGAGACGCGCCTCTTTCCTGCACGCCCGTCGCGCAAGCTCTTCGCGACGGGCATCGTGGCGATGCGCGAGCTTGCGATCGACACGCTCGCGAGCCTGCCGCGCGGTCGCTTCGTCTCTCGGGCGGAGGTGCTCGCGTCGGCGAGGGGCGATCTTCGCGCGGAAGGCATCGAGCTCGGCCTGCGCGAGCTCGCGCGCGTCGCGCCCTCCGATGTCAGCGGCTCGCTCGATCGCGCGCTCGAGACCATCGTGGAGACGTCACTCGCCGCCCTCGGTCTCGTCGATCGAAGCGCCGACGGTTCGGTCCGGCTCGCCGCGCGCGCGATCCAGACGCTCGCGCCCGCGGCCCTCGCGTCGTCTCCCGCGTCCACGCCGCGCTGGCAGGACACGCATGCCCACTTCGAAGGCGACGTTCTCGTGGCGCACGCGCTCGCGCTCGCCGGCGTGTCCCACACCGGGCTCGACCCCGAGCTGATCCTCGTCCTCGACCCCGCGCGCGCCGCTCCGCTGGCGATCGATCGCGACGTCCTCGCCGCAGCGCTCGTCGCCGCGGGATGTCCGCCCCCGGTCGCAGCGACCGCGCTCGCCGCGCTGCCCCCGCCGCGCGCGGTCGTGGAGGCGAGCGAGCTCGTGAGGTGGGTGCCGATCGCCGATCCAGAGCTTCGGGAGCGGCTCCTGGCCGATCCCACCATCGCCCGCGACGTGGTCCCGAACGGCCCGGAAAATGGGCTGCTCATGCACGCTCACGGCACGTTTCCAAGGCTCGCGCGTCTCTTCGCGCGCCATGGCGTCGATCTCCGGAAACCCTCTTGACCGCGCGCGCGATCTCAATACGATTGCCGAGACTTTAGGGGGCTTGTGGTTCTCGTTTTCTGGCTCCGCTCGTAGTGAGTGGCGGAGTCCGCACCGACGGAGCGTCGCATCGGCGACTGTTCCCTCGGGAGCGATTGCTTGTCGGGTTCGGTCTGTCGTTGGGGCGCTTTTCTTGCGCGTGGGGTCTCCGTCAGTCGGTTGCAGTTTGGGAGGGCTCGAAGATGAACGACATGCAGATGATCAACGGGACGGTGAAGTGGTTCAACAACGCGAAGGGCTGGGGGTTCATCCGCCAGGAGACCGGCCCAGACGTGTTCGTTCACTACTCGCAGATCAGTGGCGACGGCTTCCGCACGCTCCGCGAGGGCGAGGTCGTGAAGTTCGAGCTGCGCGACGGACCGAAGGGGCCGCTCGCGGAGAAGGTCGTTCGCGTCGACTGACCGGGTCGGCTCGCACGATCGCTCATCGCGACTCGGGCCTAGCGCTGGATGTAGCGCTCGACGCCGAGCGCCCAGCGGATCTCATCGAGCGCCGCGTTCGTGTCCTCGGTGTCTTTCTGGTACGTGATCTCGTGCCAGACATCGAGGACCCGCGCGGCGTCCATGGGATCCTTCACCTCGATGGTGCCGGCGGACTGCTCGGCGAATCCGCGCGCGCTGGCGGGCGGGCCGACGGCGGCGCGAACCTTCTCGAAGAGCGTCTCGACGGCGACGTCAGGAAAGTCGGAGCGCTGCGAGCGCGCGGTGAAGACGACACGAAGTCGCTCACCGCTCGGTGAGCTGGCCGGGTTGTCCGCGCCTGCATCGGTGTCGAGGACCTGAAGCCGTACGCCGGAGTCCATGATGTGGAGACGCACGCGCTCCGCGATCTGGATCTCCGTCTTCTTGGTTCGGTAGATCTCGATCCCGGCCGAGCTGAGCTCCGCCTTCAACTGCTTCACGTCCGTCGACATCCTCGATCACACCCAGAGCGCGCGCCAACATCGTGGCCCAAGCGAGCGCATGTTATCACACACCGTGCGAAGCCAGCGCGGTAACACGGTGATCGATGCGCTGGGGCGGAATGTCGCGTTCCGGCCGGAAGCGCGGCGGGTCGTGTCGCTCGTACCGAGCGAGACCGAGTCGGTCGCGGTGCTCGGCGGGATGGACCGCCTCGTTGGGCGGACCACCTTCTGTATCGAGCCCGCGGATGTGGTGGCGCGCATCCCCACGGTCGGCGGCACCAAGAACGTCGACGTCGTCGCGGTGCGAGACCTTCGTCCGGACCTCGTGCTCGCCAACCAGGAGGAGAGCAGCCGGCGCGACGTCGAGGCGCTGATCGCGGCTGGCCTGCGGGTGCACGTCAGCTTTCCACGGACCCTCAGCCAGTCGGCGGACTACCTCGGGTCGCTCGCGCTGCTCCTCGGGCTCGATCCCGAGACGCATCCTGCCGTGCGAGAGGCGCGCGTCGGCCTCGCGCGCATGCGCGCCGCGATGCCGAGCCACGTGGTGCGCGTCTGGGTTCCGATCTGGAAGGAGCCGTGGATGACCTTCGACGGGCGCACCTTCGCGTCCGACGTGCTCGCGCACGCGGGGCTCGAGAACGTGAGCGCCGCCCGGCCCCGTCGATATCCGCTCGCCGCCGATCTCGGCGATGCATCGGCCGTCCGCGTTCCCGCCGATCGCGACACGCGCTACCCGCGGATGCGCCTGGAGGAGGCGCTCGGTCGGCGTCCCGCGGTCGTGCTGCTTCCGGACGAGCCGTACCGCTTCACGGAGGCGGACGCCGAAGAGATCCGCCGCGTCGCCTCGGCTCCGCTGCGCGTGCTCTTCGCCGACGGGAAAGACTTGTTCTGGTACGGCGTGCGCGCCGTCTCGGCGCCGGCCCGGCTGCGCGCGCTCGTCGACGCGCACCGCTGAGCCACGCGACCGCGCTCACATGTTGATCGCGCCCGGGGTGGAGTTCGGGACGTCGCTCCAGTCGGCCATCGCGTTGTCCGTGTCGCTGCCGTTCGGAATCCGGCAGAGCGACCCGGCGCCGACGTCCGCGACGGCGGCGGGCAGCGCGGTTCCTTCGACCAACGAGAAGGTGTGGCCGCTGATCGTCGCCGCCATGATCGCGCCCTCGTAGCTGAGCGCATCGACGAGCGTGCCGGACGCCGTATCGTAGATGGCGAGGCCATCGGGCGCGCCGTTCTGGACGGCGTTGGTCGCCGCCACGAAGGCGATCTCGCGATCGGCAGTGATCGTGGCGAGCAACGCTGTCGAGCCGACCACGAGGTAGCCGTTCGGTGGCACGTCGACCGCCACCGAGAGATCGACGGTGGTGTAGACGGTGTTCGACGCGCCGTTCACGAGGACGAGCTGCAGCCCCGCGAGCGAGAGGGCCGTCGTGCCCGGGTTGTAGAGCTCGACGAATTCCATCGAGTCGGAGGTCGGAGGGGGCGGCTGATCGTAGTCGACCTCGTTGATCATCAGGTGGGGCGGCGGGCCCGCGGTGATGGTCAGCGCGGCCGTCTGCGTCGTCGCGAACGCCATCGCGGTGAGCGTGCCGGTCGCCGGCGTCGTCCCCGCCGTGAACACGAAGCTCGCCCTCAGTTGATCCGCGGGGACCAGCACCATCGTCTGCAGTGTGCCGCCCGTGGTCTCGCTCAGCGTGATCGACTGTCCGCCGGCCAGCGCCGGCACGTTGAGCATCACGTCGAAGGTCGCCATGCGGCCCATCGCGAGGGTCGCCATCGTCGGAGAGAGCGTGAAGCTCGTGGGGCCCTCCGCCGCGCCGAGCACGCGGACGTTCGCCATCTGCGTGGTCCCCAGCGTGGCCGTCAGCATCACCGACGCCGACATGGTGAGCCCGGTGACGAGCACGGGCGCGCTCGTCATGCCGGTCGGAACCGTGACGCCGCCGCCCATCACCGTCAGCGACGCCGGATCGCCGCTGGTGATCGGCACGAACGTATCGCTCGGCGCGGCGCGCACGAGCTGCAGGGTGAGCGGCATCGGGAAGGTCGACACTCCCGTGCCGCCCACGCGCGCGTAGGAGAACGCGGGCGTCAGCGAGGCGAGGCGCGGCGAGCCGCCGACGACATCGGCCACGTCGCGCGGCAGGAGCTTGCTGTTTCCGTTGCGCAGCGCGACGACGCCGGTGAGCGACGCGAACGACTCGCCCACGACCGGGAAGGGCGCGACCAGAAAGAGCGCGTCATCGACGCGAAGCGAAGTGTCGACGACGAACTCGTTCGTGGGGCTCGTGTCGCCTGCACCGGGCGCCGGCGCGATGTCCGTCACCATCGGCGCCGTGATGCGCACCAGCACGCCCTCGAGCGCGCGCGCGCGCGGCCCGCCCGTCGCGATGTCCGTCGACGTCACCGCGATCGGATCCGGCACGGTCGCCGTTCCCGACGAGGTCACCATCGTGCTCATCAGCGCGATCTCGCCGCCCGTGCTGGTGACCATGCCGTCGACCCTGACGCTGGCGCCGCGCGCGACCGCGGGCGCCGCGCCGGTGTCGACGTACACACCGGAGTCGTCGGGCACCGTGTACGTGGGATCCGCGACGGGGACCTGCATGAAGAAGCCGCTGTCGCCCGTGGCCGTGACGACTCCGGGGACGGCCACGTGTGCGCCGACGGCCGTCATGCCGTTCTGCACCGAGTAGATGGTGGCGGGACACCCCGCGGGCCCCGGGTTCGCGGTCGTCGGGCACGCATCGCACGCATCGCCGTGGCCATCGTGGTCCGCGTCCGCTTGATCCGTGTTGGCGACGCTGGGGCAGTTGTCCGTCGTGTCGGGCACGGTGTCGCTGTCGCGGTCGCCCGGCATCACGCCGCCGCACGACGTCGAGTGCGCGACGAGCGGGCACGGGTCGCACGAGTCGCCGAGGCCGTCCATGTCGCCGTCGGCCTGCATGCCCATGTCGAGCGGGCGAATCGGATTGAAGACGTTCGGACAGTCGTCCATCGCGTCGGGGATTCCGTCGCCGTCCATGTCGGTCGCGCTGGTCATGCCCGAGTAGATGGTGGAGCCCATCACCATCGGGGACGGGTACGAGCCCATGCCGTCGCGCTCGGGTCGGCACGAGGGCTCGTTGAGCGGGCTGCCGCTACAGTCGAAGAGCGCGTACTGGCCCGCGTTCGCCGTGGTGAGCGCTCCGAGCGTCATGCCGACCTCGCGCATCACACACGCGCGTCGCGGGTGGCCGCACACGTCGATGGTGTCGCAGGTCGTTCCACCGGTCGGGATCCCCGCGACGACCGTGTCCTCGCCGTAGAGCGGCATCCCGGCTCGGAGCACGAGCGCGACATCACCCGGTGTCGCATCGAGCACCGCGCGATGATCGACGTGCATCGTGCCGTCGAAGATCGCCAGGTCGGCGACGTGGCCGACCACGATCGAGCCGAGCACGTCCTCGACACCGAGCGCGATCGCGCCGTTGGCCGTGGCCATGCGCCAGAGCGACTCGTCGCTGAAATGGTCGCCGAAGTAGGTTGCGTTCAGCTCGTCCGCACAGTGCAGCTCGCGCAGCATGTTCATCGAGCCGCTGTAGATCCAGTCGGTGCCGATGGCGATCGGCACGCCCATGCGGTCGTACTCGACGACGCGCGCGGTGTCGCCGTAGAGCGAGATGTTGGAGCGAGGCGACCAGATCAGCGTCGAGCCGGCGGACGCCATGAGCTGCATGTCGATCGGCAAGAGGCCGACGCCGTGGATCATCGCCGTCTGCGGCTGGATGAGATCGTAGGCGCCCGTCGACTGGCAGAGGAACTCGTTGCGC
Organism: Deltaproteobacteria bacterium; assembly: GCA_043750095.1. Taxonomy (GTDB): domain Bacteria; phylum Myxococcota_A; class Polyangia; order Polyangiales; family Sandaracinaceae; genus JBBSAT01. The sequence continues at coordinate 202 of JAYVCF010000328.1, read as the reverse complement.
GCCGAGGCGCCGATGCCCTCCGCGATGTGCGGCGTGTAGGCGGAGAGGCCGGCGATGTGCGCCATCGTCTCGCGCGAGGTGCTGTACGCGCAGCCGCTGGTGAGCTGAAGGTACGTGCTGAGGTCGTTGAGCGGGAAGGTGTCGTACTTCACCGGCGGGCGGCCGAGGCCTTCTTCGGCGCTCGCGTTGTCGAGGTCGCGCA
>JAYVCF010000327.1:0-16509 GCA_043750095.1 Deltaproteobacteria bacterium | reverse complement strand
CCGCCGTGCGCGCGCTCGTCGAGGTGGACGACGGACACGATCTGCTCGCATCGTTGCCGGTGATCGACGCGCAGATCGATCGATTCTTCTACGGAGGGGACGACGAGAGCGAGCGACGACCATGAGCGAAGCGAAGTTCTGTCTGCGCTGCGGCGCTGCGCTCGCCGCCAACGAGGAAGAGGGTCGCTCGCGTCCGAAGTGCCCCGCGTGCGGCTGGACACACTACGGCAACCCGACGCCGGTCGTGGCCGCGATCGTGGAGCACAAGCTCGACGCGAGCGACGAGGCGCGCGTGGTCCTCGTGCGCAACCACGGCTGGCCCGCGAAGTGGCTCGGCATCGTCACCGGCTTTCTCGAGGCGGGCGAGACGCCGGAGCAAGGCATCCTGCGCGAGGTCAAAGAAGAGCTCGGCCTCGACGCGAAGATGGAAGGACTCGTCGGCGTGTATGCGTTCGAGCAGCGCAACGAGCTCATCGTCGCGTACCACGTGAGCGCGACGGGACCGATCACGCTCGGCGCCGAGCTCGAGTCGCACAAGCGCGTGGCGATCGACAAGCTGCAGCCGTGGCCGTTCGGGACCGGCCACGCGGTGAAGGAATGGCTCGCGAAACGTCGCTGATCGGATCGCTAAGGGAGCGGCTGGCCGGTGCCCCCGTCAGGAAACGGCTCGCGCAGCGTGAACAGGCCATCGGGAAGGTTCGTCACGTCGATGATCACGTGACTGTTCTCGATGCGCGCCGTCCACGGAAAGCCCTCGGAGAGGCGCTCGCTCTCGAGCGGCATGCGGCCGAGCTCGAGCGGCCGTCCGCCGTCGCGAATCACCAGCCAGCGATGCTCCTCGACCTCTTCGATGCAGCGGCGCGACTGCTCGAGGACGCTCGCGTGGCCGTCGAGCTGGCGCGTCTCGACGTCGTGGAAGGGGCAGCGCGACTCGTCGTGCGCGCAGCCGGTCCGCATCACGAAGGCGAAGATGCCGAGCGCGAAGACGGCAGGCATCGCGCCGATGACCACCATGATCGGCAGCCACCAAGGCGTCTTCTTCTTCTCGGGCGTGCTCACGCCGTCGCCTCGGGCACGACCCGCGGAGCCACGATCGGATGTCGCGCGAGCACGGCTGCCGCACCGACCGCCTCGAGCCAGGTCGGAAGGTCCGCGATCGCGCGCTCGGCCAGGAGCCCATGCCGCTCGCGTCCGCGCATCGTCGTGTCCAGCGGCGGAAACATGCTCCAGAGCACGTTCGAAGGCTGGAACCGATTGCTCGCCCCGCCTTCGGGACGGGGCCGGAGATGCCGATAGAGCGCACCGAGCGCCGTCGTGCCCGGCGGCAGGTGCTCCGTGTCTCCACGCAGGCCCGCCGCGAGCAGCGTCCCGAGCACCAGCCCACAGGCCGCGCTCTCCACGTAGCCCTCGACGCCCGTCACTTGTCCCGCGAGGTGCACACCGGGCCGCGCGCGCAGCGAGAGATCGTCGGCGAGCACGAGGGGCGCGTTCACGAACGTGTTGCGATGCACCGAGCCATACCGAAGGAACTCTGCGTTCTCGAGCCCGGGGATCATCCCGAACACGCGCTTCTGCTCCGGCCACTTCATGCGCGTCTGGAACCCGACGAGGTTGAACGCGGTGCCCTCGAGATCTTCGGGTCGCAGCTGCACGACCGCCCACGGACGATGTCCCGTCTTGGGGTTCCGGAGGCCGACGGGCTTCATGGGACCGAACGAGAGCGTCTTCGGACCGCGCTCCGCCATCACCTCGACGGGAAGACATCCCTCGAAGTACTTCGGCTCCTCGAACACGCGCGGCGCGACCTTCTCGGATGCGACCAGCGCCGCGACGAACGCCTCGTACTGCGGCTTGTCGAGCGGACAGTTCACGTACGCGTCGTCGTTGCCCTTGTCGTAGCGGCTCTGACGAAACACCGAGTCCCAGCCGATCGACTCCGCGCTGACGATGGGCGCGATGGCGTCGTAGTAGGCGAGCGCGTCGGCGCCGATCGCTCTCGCGATGTCCGCCGCGAGCGCATCACCGGTCAGCGGACCGGTCGCGATCACCGTGGGTCGCTCCTCCGGAATGGCCACGACCTCGCGATGCTCCACGCGAATACGCGGCTCGGCGGCGATGCGCGCGGTCATCAGGCGCGAGAACACCTCGCGATCCACGGCGAAGGCACCGCCGGCAGGAACGCGTGCCTCGTCGCCCACGCTCATCACGATCGAGCCCGCGCGGCGCATCTCCTCTTTCAGCAGGCCGACGGCGTTCGTGAGCGCGGCACCGCGGAACGAGTTCGAGCAGACCAGCTCGGCGAGACCATCGCCCGTCTGCGCGGGCGTGCGGCGATGCGGCTTCTGCTCGATCAGGGTGACGTCGACGCCACGCGCGGCGAGCTGAAACGCGCACTCGCAGCCCGCCAGGCCTCCACCGATGATCGTGACTACTGACATCGCGCGCGACCATAGCGCCGCGGCCGTTCGCGGCCATGTCTCGTCGCTTTGCGAATCCTCGCCGAATGGCGCACGGCCGAGCCGCGTCTCGAGGACATGATCCGAATGACGACATGGCCTGCGCATCCGCCTCTGACGGGCCAAGGTCCGCGCGTGAGTGGACCGCCGCGCTGGCCGAAGGGCCCGTTCCCCGAGAAATACCGCTGCCGTGCGGTGCATGATCGGTTCGCGGGCGCGTGGTTGAGCGACCCGGGCGTGCGCGCGCTCGCGAGAGCGGCGGAGCGAGGGCTCACTCCGCATCCACGTCACGACGATCCCTACGTGCGGCTCTTCACGAATGCGAGCGATGCGGCGCTCGACGCGATGCGCAGCGAGCCTGGCGTGACCGCGTTTCGATGGGCGCTCGGCACACGCGACGATCTCGTGGTCGAGGCCGACGGTCCGATGCTCGGGCTCGCACCGACGCCGGACACCATCGAGGCGCTCGTGCTCGTCGGCGTGTCGGGACCGCAGCAGGGAATTGGGACGGCGGCGGTCGCGCGCTTCCTCACTACGCTGCGTTCGTTCTCCAAGTACCGACTCGAGGCGCTCGGAGAGGAGCGCATCAAGCTCTCGATCACCCCGCGCGATCTCGCCGCTGCCAACCTGATCGCCGATCGGATGCGCGAGGTGTGTCCTCCGCTCGCTCGCGCGCACGCAGACGTCGGGCCGATCGTGAGCGAGATCCTGGCCGGCCGCTTCGTGATGGACTGGCGCTGACGTCGGCTGGACCCATCGGGATCGGCGCCTCGGGATCGGTCGGCGTGCTGCCTGCGTCGCACTTCAGGCCCTTCTCGGCGGCGCCTCCGCCTTGCGCCTCGAGACAGCGCCGGAGCGCCTCTTCGTCGATCGTTCCGTCTGCGCGTCGCGCCATCGCGTAGCAGTCGACACGACCGCCGGCGGAGGCGTGCAAGAGATGGCGGTGTGCGGTCGCCGCACCGGTCGGCGCGTCTGTCGGAGCGCCTTCGACGCGCGCGGGCTCGGCGGTGGCCGTCGAGGGTGCCGCGAGGTCGTCACCGAAGTCCGGCGCGATCGCACGCGTGGTGGGCCCCGCGTACGCGCCACTTCCGCCCAAGGCACCGAGCGACGCAGCACCGACCGCGGGCGTCGCCATCGGAGCGGGCGCGGACGGCATGGTGCGCGCCGCTCGCTGCCGCTCGCTGCCGCTCGGTGTCATCCCGTCGGGGAGCGCGCTCGGCTCGTCCACGCGCACGCTCGCCCCGTCGACGTGATAGCCCTCGTCGATCGCGAGGAACGCCGTGTAGTCGGTGAGCAGGTGGTGACTCAGGCCGATCTGCGTGACTTCTTCGATCAGCGCAGGCGTCTCGGCGAGCGTCATCGCCGTCGTCAGATCGGCCACGCGTGCACGCGCCCACATCGAGGTCAGGGCGGGACGCTGATCGCCGCTCGACGCGAGCGACACGTCGACCTGTTGCTCGAACGCGCGCCCCGCGATGCGACCGTGAATGATCACCGTGCCGTGTCCGCCATTCGTGTAGTGCGCGGAGATGCGTAGCGGACGGTCGGCGAAGAGGTCCGGAAGACGGCGCGGGTACACGTCGCTCACGGCGAGCCCGCCCCAGTCGATCGAGACGTCGGTGAGGAAGGGGCGCGCGATCCGCGCCGCGAAGACATCGGCCGCCGCCGCGGGATCCTCGCCCGGCGGCACGAACTGGAGGTCGCCGCGGCCTTCCTCGGCCACGCGCGTGAGCAAGTAGCGATTCACCGCCGAGCCGACACCGAGCGCGAACACGCGCGACTGGCCGAGCGTCTCGCGCACGGCGCGGAACACGTCCGTCTCGGTACCGATGTATCCGTCCGTGAGCAGCAGCACCATGCGCATGCGGCCGTCTTCTCCTGCGGGCGAGAGCGCGGCGCGGATACCGGTCACCATCTCCGTCGAGCCGAGCGCGTGCATGTCGTGCACGAACGCGATGGCGCGCGTCACGTTCTCGGGCGTGGCCGGCAGCGGCGTCTCACTGAGCGGATCGACGGTGTCGCTGAAGCCGAGCACGCGAAACGTGTCGGTGGGTCGAAGGCCATGGAGCGCGTGCTCGACGGCTGCCTGCGCGAGCGCGATGGGTCGCCCGTTCATCGAGCTCGACGTGTCCACGAGGAACACCAGCTCGCGCGGCGTGATCTGATTGTCGGCGACGGCGAGGCTCGGATGGATCGCGAGCGCGAAGGTGCCGGCATTTCCGTCGAGCGGCGGACTGTCTTCCACGGCCACCGTCGGCGCCGCGCCCGCGACGTGAAAGCGGACCTCGAGATCGCGATCCGGCCGCGCCGCCTGGGCGAGCGTGACGTGCGCGACGTGCGCGTCGTGTCGATCGACGTTCAGCGCGTGCGTGGGCGAGTCGATCGACGAGACGCTCGTCCCGAGGTCGGCGTCGATGGTGAGCTCGACGCGATCGGGTCGCTCGCCGTTCGCCGCGAGCACCACCTGGTGGAGATCGCCGGTCGTGCCCGTCCCCGTCCCGGTGCCCGCCTCCTCGGGCGCGTAGCGCGGTCCCGCGACGAGCGGGTACGTGAACCGATAGCTGCCCTCCTCGTAGTCGAGCGCCGACACATAGGTGAGCGTCACGGTGATCGAGTCGCCCGGGCGAATGTTCGCCACCGACTCGCGAAACAGGTTGGGCCGCTCCTGCTCGAGCAGGCTCGCGAGCACGCCTCGCTCGCGCGCGTCGCGATAGTCGGCCTGCGCACGCTCGCGCCGATCGATGTGCGCGCGCACGGTGCGATCGCCAGCGCGAAGCGTCATCGAGTCGACCGCGGAGCTCTCCGGGAGCGGGAACAGATACACGGCCTCGACCGGACGCGTGTACGGATTGCGGAACGTCTGCTCGACCGAGACCTCGGCCACGAAGCCCGTCACGCGCGCCGAGACGTGCGTGGACTCGAGCGGGAAGCCGGCGATCTCTCCGTCGTGCGGCCGCGTGCCGAGCGTGAGCGTTCCCTCGCTGGGGCGCTCGTCTTCTTCGGGCGTGGCATTGTCGTTGACGACCGGGCCCGCGTGACGCGCGTTGCCGCCCCACATGTGCCAGCCATCGAGGGTGTCGTCGCCGACCTCGAGGCCGACGACGCCACCGGCCGTGGTCGACGCATAGACCCAGCCGTGCGCGATGGTCGGCTGCGACGTGATCGGCTCGCCCACGTCGTAGGCCCAGGCCGTCATCCCCGTGTCGATGTCGAGCCCGTACACGATCCCGTCGCTGGTGCCGAAGACGAGCAGCGCCCCCGCGATCGCAGGCGAGCTGGCCGGCCGCGAGTGCACCTCGTTGGTGTACTGACGACGCCAGAACAGCGCGCCCGTGTCGGCGTCGCGCGACTCCACCTCGTTGCCGATGGTCTGGTAGACGCGGCCGTCCACGATCGTCGGGCGTGATCCCTCGAACGCCCAGCCGGACTGCGTGGAGCCGTCGAAGATCGGGCCGTGAAGGAACGTCGCGTCGACGGGATCGAGCTCGCGCAACGTCTCTCCGTTTCGCGTGCTCAACACCACGGAGCGCTCGGCGGTGTGGCGATGGCCGTCGTCGTCCTCTGCACTCGCGCGACGTGTGACGTGGAGCGTCTCACCGTCGAGCCAAGGCGCGCTCGTCGCATGAAGACTGCGCTGCCAGATCACGCGGCCGGTGGACTGAGAGAAGCGGTGCACCACGCCGTCGAGCGTCGAGACGAACACGCTGGTGTCGTCGAGCACGGGCGCGTTGATCACGTCGGCGCCTACGTCGCGCGTCCAGATCTCGTCGCCGGTGCCCAGGCGCAGCGCCGTGAACCCGTAGCCTCCGGTGCTGCGGATGTGGCCCGAGAACACGCGACCCGCGTTCGCGGCGGGCTGACCCATCACGGGATCGCCGAGCCAGTGCGACCAACGCTGATGTCCGTTGCGCGCGTCGACCGCGAACAAGGTGCAGCTCTCGGTGTTGAAGAGGACTTTGTCGCCCTCGACGATGGCCGCCGTCGGCCCGCCATCGGGCGCGGACGCACGCCACGCCAGCTCGCCGGTGCGCGCGTCGAACGCGTAGAACTGGTTGCTGGAGAATCCGCCGCCGACGTAGACGCGGTCGTGTCCGTAGACGGGCGTCAGCGGGTTCTGTCCGCCGTACTGCGAGACGCGCGCGAACCAGCCGCGATGGCCACCGTCGAAGCTGAAGTGCGAGGTCCCGCCGTTTCCGGGCGCGGGGATCGCGAGGTGGCGGGCTGCGACGCGCGCCGTGAGCGGAGTGAGGTCGGCGGGAATCTCCGGCTCGTTCGGTCGCGCGGCGGCGCCCGCGACGTCGGCGACCGGCGGCGGCGGCTCGGGCGACGAGTCGACCGCGCGCGCCGCCTGGGGCACCACGGGCATCGCCGCGGACTGCGCCTCGTGGCCGCCCGCACAGCTCACGCTCGCGAGCGCCGCTGCGATCAGGACCGCCGTGTGGCGAAAGAGACGGCCCCTCAGGGTGATCGACACCATCGTGCGCGCCATCGGCGCGACCGCTCGCGTGCTCATGGGAACCTCCGAAGAGACCGGGGACCGAGCCCCTACAGCACGGGCTCCGTGGCGACTGACTCGGAAGAACGCGGCGACCTTGGCAACGTTCGAGGGAGAGGGGCGATAAGCGCGCGTATGAGGCCGCTCTCCGCTCGCGCGCTGCATGTCGATGACGCCGAATATCCGGCCGCGCTCCGGCGATTGAGCGACCCGCCGCCGATCCTTCACATGCGCGGCACGCTCGAAGGACTCGAGCGCGCGGTCGGCATCGTCGGCACCCGTCGCGCGACACCCGGTGCGCTCGCGCTGACGCGGGAGCTGGCTCGCACGCTCGCCGAGCGCGGCGTCGTCATCGTGTCGGGCGGAGCCGAAGGGGTGGACCGAGCTGCGCACGAAGGCGCGCTCGACGCCGAGCATGGACGCACGATCGCCGTGCTCCCGACCGCGCTCGGATCACCCTACCCGAGGGCGCACGCCGCGCTCTTCGAGCGGATCACGAGGCGCGGCGCCTGCGTCACCGAGCACGCGAGCTCGGCGCGCGTCTACAAGGCGAGCTTCCTCGAGCGGAACCGGATCATCGCGGCGCTCTCGTGCGCAGTGGTCGTCGTGCAGGCTCCCTCTCGCTCGGGCGCGCTTCGCACGGCGTTCGATGCGACCGCGCTCGGCGTGCCCGTCCTCGCGGTGCCGTGGTCCCCGAGCGAGCTCGCCGCGGCAGGTGGGCTCGCGCTCCTGGCGCGCGGTGCAGGCCTGTGTCGAGATGCAGAAGACGTGCTGGCCGCGATCGGTGAGTCGCCACGATCCGAGAGACGCCAGCGCCGTCGCGCCGCACAGCTCGGGCTGCTCGACGACGACCAGCAGCTGCTGCTCGCCCTCCTCGACGACACCGCGCTCGATCGCGATCTCCTCCTCACCCGCACGAACCTGCCGACGTCGCGCGCACAGGCCGCGCTCGCTCGTCTCGTCATCGACGGACTCGCGCACGAAGACGCGCACGGAGTCCGACGTGCACCCAGATGAGACCGACTACGCCCAGAGCGCGAGCGCGACGCACGCGGCGATCGTCAGCAGGACGAGCACCGACACGACGACCAGGATCGCGATCTGCGCCCCTTGCGACACGCGCGCCTCGCCTCTCGAGCCCGGCAGCGGCGCGCTCGGTGGGACCTGCGGCTGCGCGAGCTCGCCTCCCATCGACGGCGCCATCGGCGGCTCCGAGGGCTCGTGCCCGAACGACTCGGCCCAGCTCTCTTCCGCTTCTGCTCGCTCCGAGAGGATCGCCTCGGCGGCGGCCACGTTCATCGCCTGGAGCGTGCCCGTCATCCGCTTGGCCTCGGGAGGAAGTGGCGCCTTGTCCGCAGGAGAGAACAGCGTGCCGATCGCGACCGCGACGCGCTGGATGCCGACCGAGTGCCCGTTCACCGCGAGCCACTTCTCGAGCGCGGCCTGCATCGCCGCTGCGCTCGCCCAGCGCTCGCTCGGATTCTTCGCCAGCGCGCGCCGCACGATCGCGTCGAGCTCCTTCGAGATCCCGGGGCGATCCGTCTCCATCGAGGGCGGCGGCTCGTTGGTGATCGCCATCATCGAGAGCTGCGCGCCACCGCGCCCGTAGAGCTGACGCCCCGTGAGCGCCTCGTAGAGACAGACGCCCATCGCGAACACGTCGGAGCGTCCGTCGAGCGGCCGCCCGCGCACCTGCTCGGGCGACATGTACTCGTACTTCCCCTGGATCGCCTTGCCGCGCTCGACCCCCAAGCCCGCCGACTTGGCGATGCCGAAGTCGAGCAGCTTCACCTCGCCCGTCCAGCGCATCATCACGTTGTGCGGCGTGACGTCCTGGTGCACGAGGCCGAGCGGGCGCCCATCGGTGCCCTTGGCCGTGTGAACGTACTGGAGCGCGTCGAGCACCTTCGCCGCGACGTAGACGACCACGGGGATCGGTAGCCCCTTGGCGCCTGCGTGGCGCACCGCATCTCGCAGCGACACGCCGTGCACCCACTCGAGCGCGAGGTACGTCATGCCGTCCGCCTCGCCGAGCTCGTACGCATGACAGACGTTCTGGTGGAAGAGTCGGAGCGCGGTGCGCCCCTCCTCGAGGAACATCGCGCGCATCACCGGGTCGTTCTCGACCTCGGAGAGAACGCGCTTCACGACGATGTGCGACACGCTCCCATCGTCCTCGCGCGCGCGCGCGAGATAGACCTCGGCCATCCCGCCGCGCGCGAGCCGACCGAGGATCTCGTAGCGACCGATCTTCGCGATCGCCGGATACGCCGGGACCTCCTGCGCCTTGAACAGGTCTGTCCCGACCGAGGTGGCCCCCATCTCGCCGTCGTCGAAGTCGAGGTCGCTCGCGAGGTCGGCGAGATCATCGAGGGGATCGGAGGCCATCTATTTCACGATACACGAGCCGGTGCGACTGGCGCCGGGCCGGCTGCGTACCGCAGTTTCGTCGCGCCGCCCACCTGAGGTCGCGCGTGTCACGCCGACAGGGGCTCCGAAAAAACGCGTGGTCACTCCTTCAATGGCAGCCGCCGCACGCCCCTGAAGTGCAGATCCCGTTGCACGCGCACGTCGGACCGGTGCCGCACATGCACGATCCGCCGCTACAGCGATCCGACTGATCGGTGCACGCCGAACAGCTGCCGCAGTGGCGCACGTCCGTCATGACGTTGAAGCATCCGTCGGAGCAGCAGGTCTCGCCCGCCGCACACGGCGCAGTGCCGGCGCCCTGCCCTGCGCACGCACAGGTTCCGCCCGGGCCACCGCCGATGCAGGTGTCCGCACGCGACGCGCCGCCGGCACCGAGCGCGGTGCACGCATCGCAGCAGGCGGCGGACTCGTCGATGGTTCCGTCGCAGTCGTTGTCCTTGTGATCGCAGAGCTCCTGCCCGCCCGCGAGGCCCGTGCGCGCCGGATACGTGTTCGCGTCGGTGTCGTCGCAGTCGCACATGGTGAAGTCGGGCGTGGGCGGGCGACAGGCATCGAAGCCGTCGTGATCGTTGTCGCCGCAGGACTCGTCGTGCCCGTCGCAGTTCTGATCGATGCGATCGCCGCAGATCTCGAAGCTCGGGATGCAGCCGCCGTCGAGGCCCGCGCCCACGTCGCGACGGCCGCCCACGAACGCATCGACGCCGACGCCGACGTCGGTCCCCGGCATCGCGGAGTCCATCCCAGGGCCCGAGCCACTGTCGTGACCCGAGCCGGTCGGACCGCCGCCGCACCCCATCATCATGAGCGCGAGCGCGCATCCCAGCGACGCGACCACGACCGGAAGCGCCGCAGGCACGACGATCGCGCGCGGCATCAGCGGACTCCGCGCCGACGACGGCGCGCGACGACGAGGCCGACGGCGAGCGCTGCGAGCCATCCCGCGACACCGCCCTGACGGCGATCGACACGGCAGCCGCAGCCGCCGGTCTCGTGACGCGGCGAACGGTGGCCGCCGTCGATGGTGTTGGCGTCGCCGCCCGTGCCCGCGCCGCCGTCGGTGCCGGGCATGATGTTGGCGTCGTTGAACACGATGCCCGCGTCGTACGTGGACACGCCGGCGTCGGGCGCGACCGGATTGTCGACGCAGCTGCCGGCCTCACAGTGCTGACGCGGCGGGCAGACCGCGGGCGTTCCCATGCCGTCGGTGTCGAGGCAGCCGTCGATGCACGTGCCGGCGCGGCAATAGAAGCCCGGGTCACACGTGGTGAGGTCGCAGCCGTTGGGGGTGCAGCGGCCGTCGGAGCCGCATGTCTCGGTGGCCGCACACGCGTGGCAGGGGCACATCGGAATGCACATGCCGTCCTGACAGACCGACTGCGCGTCGCACATGAGCACGTTGCAGAGATCGATGCAGTTGCCGCCTGCGCACTGCTGCCCGTGCGGACACGTGACGCCCGTGCATCCGTCGACACAGGCGCCGGCCATGCAGCGCTGCCCCGCCGCGCAGGTCACGCCGACGCACGCCGACTCCACGCATCGCCCGTCGGCCGTACACGTCTGACCCGCGGAGCAGGTGCCCTCGAAGCACGCCGGCACGCACGCGCCGTTCACGCAGACCGCCGTCGCACCGCAGAGGCCCGAGCCGTCGTCGGTCATGCCGTTGCAGTCGTTGTCGATGTTGTCGCAGCGCTCGGCGCTCGAGCGCCCGATGGGCATGCACGACACCGCCATGCCCGAGCACGCGGTCACGCCCAGCGCGCATGCGCCGACGCCACCGGTCACGGTGCACGCAGCGCCGGTTCCCGGACAGACGACCGAGCCGCCACGAACGCTGAACTGGTAGATGCCCGGCATGCCGACGTTGCTCGTCGTGCACACGTCGAGGACCGCCATCGAGAGCGAGAGCGGGATCGACACGTAGTTCCGGCCGTCGTGCGCGTCGAAGCCCACCTGCGCGGGCGTGCCGCCGAAGCCACGCATGCCCGAGCTCGCGTCACCCGTCGTCCACTCGCATCGGTTGTATCGGAACTCGACGTCGAAATCGCCGCTGCCGCACGACGTGGCGTTGCGCAGGATCATCTGAAAGCTCATCAGACGATCCATGTGCTGAGCGAAGTAGCCGACGTTGGGCCACGTGACGGTCATCTGGCCGGCGCGGAGGTCCCAGTAGAGGAGGTTGCCGCCACCCGCGGTCACGCCCGTGCGCGTGTCCACGTCGGCCCAGTAGGGCGCGATCATCGGGTACATCGCGCCGAAGCCCGTTCCGAGGGGGAACGCGCTGGGAGTGTAGGTGAACAGCTGACCGCCGAAGGTCATGTTGCCGTTGTTGTTGATGTAGACGTCGTGGAAGGGTCCGCCGAAGAAGTGCAGGCCCGTCGCGCCGAACGCCGGGTTGAGATTCACGATCGGGCTCGAGCCGTCGTCGTTGCCGGGGAGGGAGTTGGTCCCGTATCCCGCAGCGCCGCCGAGCCCGGTGTTCAGAGGAACACAGCCCGGCATCGCGCCAGCGCCGGCGCCGGCGTGCTGATGCCAACCGCCGCCCGCCGTCGGATCACAGTCCGCGAGGGCGAGGTTCGGGGCCTGAACGACAACCAGCGCGGATACCAGCGCGAAAGCCAAGCGTCGCATGGTGACTTCTCCGTGTTTCCGCGCGGGGCGGAACGCTGAGGATAGCGGAACTCGAACGGGACCGGAAGCGCGAGGTGAGCCCGCACCACGACGAAGGCCCGAGCGTTTCCACCCGGGCCGTCGTGGTCGCAGAGTCGGTTGACCGGCTAGTGCGCGCTGTTCGCGCCGCAGGTCGGGTTGACGCAGTACAGGTGGTGGTCCGAGCTCATGATCCCGGTGGGCACGCCGAGCGCGAAGTATTCCGTCGCGGTGCGGTGATCACAGACGTAGCTGAGCAGGCCGGCGCCCGTGCAGTCGGCGTCCGAGGTGCACTGGACCTCGCAGGACCGCTGGAAGGGGTCGCAGTGGAGCATGTCCGTCGTGTTGCCCGGGACCGCGTGTCCCGTCGTGCAAGCCACGGCCGGGACCGTCGTGGTGGTCATCCCAGTCACCGGATCGCAAGGCGCACCGAGCTGCGCGACCGGCGAATGCGTGGACGGAAGGATCGTCTCGTTGCACTGGAGGCGCACCTCGGAGCCCGGGATCGGGCTCACGACGCTGAACCCGATGCGCTGCGTGCAGCCCATCGGCAGAGCCGACCAGCTGCCCAGCGCCACGTTGCCGTCGTCGTACGCCCAGCCAGGAACGGTGCCCGCGCCGCCGCGGCCGACCTGATGGACTCGACAGACCTCGCGGCTGACGCTCGAGCCGCCCGTGGTCATGGTGATCTCGGTGTGATCGAGCGTGTACGCCATCGGGCTCTCGAGCTGCGAGCAGTGCTCGTACATCGCGCCGCTGCCGATCGCCGGGAGCGCCTCGAGCACGTCGCAGTCCACGTTGCCGTCGGCGTCGGGGTTGAGCGAGCGCGTGAGGCAAGCACCGCTGAGCGCCTGCGAGACGATGTTGATGATCTGCGTGAAGGCCGGACCGAAGTCGGTCGTGCAGATCGACTGGATCGTGGTGTGCGCGCCGGCGGAGTTGAGCAGCTGCGCGAGGCCCGTCATGCGGATGGCGGGGTACGCGACGCCACGACCGCCGGGCGAGACGCACGCCGGAAGGAGCTGGTTCGGCATCGCCGGGTTCGCCTGCTCTCGCATCATCGGGTCCGCGAGGATGATCGAGGGATCCATGCCCGAGACGGCCGGCGGAACGCCCGTGATGGCGGCGTAGATCAGCAGGCCCGGGTTGGCGCGCAGGCCGAGGAAGCCGTCCGCGTAGCGCGAGAGCGGGTAGAGCTGGTCGTTGAACGCGGGGTGACCGCGGAGGTTGAGATCGATGGTGTTGTAGGCCGGATCGTCGAGCGAGAAGATGTGGTAGTTGCCGGTCGAGCTGTCGTCCTCGTCGTTGATCGTGACGATCGCGAGCGCCGAGTCCGGACGAAGGAACGCACCGTTGGTGGCCGGGTCGTCGCCGTGGCCGAACGTGCCGCCGTAGAAGATGGGCGGCCGGTAGCCCGCATGCGTCCAGCTCACGGGCGAGTCGCCGGTGGCGGTGGGCGTGAGCGAGAGCGCCTTGAGCGGCGACTCGAGCTCGAACTCGAAGCCGCAGCCATTCGTGCCGAAGTTCGCGACGCAGGCCACGTCCGTGGCGAACTGCGTGGGCGTCTGTGCGCCGCCGAAATTGAATGCGAACACGTTGCCGGGGTAGGTCCCCGAGTAGTCGACCATGCAGCCCGCGCCGGGGTGTCGAGCGCGGATCTGCATGAGACCGTCGTCGCCGAACCCGGGAGCGCAGGTCGCGATGCCGGAGACGTCACCGAGGCCCATGTCGCAGTCGACCAGGCCGATGTGCAGCGAGCGCGCCGGCGTGAAGTCGTGGATCACACCCGTGGCGTCGTGGCCGGAGGTGAGGATCTGGACGATACGCGGCACCTCGCTGACGACGGACCCCTGCTCTTCCGTCATCGAGTTCGAGTTGTCGATCATGAGGAGGAGGTCGACCTTGTCGACGCTCGTGACCTGAATGACCTGCCCCTGCTGGGACGTCGTGCACGGGTTGACCGGCTTGAGCGAGCGCTCGAAGCAGCCGTAGCCGAGCCCTGCGACGGCCAGAAGGAGGGAGCCGATCGCGATGCGACGGCGGCTCTGCGAAGACATGGCAGCGGCGGAGATACGACGATCCATCTGGGCCTCCTCGGGAGCGCGAGACCGGGGCGGTCCGCTGCTCTAGGGCGCAAAGACTCTACAACTCAGGTGCTTGCGAGATCAACAGGGAGATGTGCTCGCGGCCGCGCCGAAAAGTCACGCTCCAAGTCCAACCGGAGATACAGCAGGACCCGCGCCAGGCTGGATCACCCGCGAAACGGGACCTCGCGCGAGCGAGCCCCCGCCAACCGCGTTGGCGTCCGGGTCAGGCGGGCCGGAGGGTTCCGGACAGAACGACGCGCTCGCCTTCCGTGGTGGCGATCCGCAGCGCGCCCCGATCGTCGAGCCCGACGAGCCGGCCACGCACCCCGTCGATCTCGACCTCTTCGCCGCGGAGCGCGAGCCGCTCGTCCAGCCGCCGTAAGGTCGCGGGCACGCCATCGCGAACGAGCGCATCGACGGCGCGCTCCACGTTGAGCAGGAGCTGCGCGATCACGACGTTGCGATCGAACGCAGCGCACGAGGGCTCGAGCGCGCGCGAGGCATCGAGCAACGACGTCGCCTGATCCGCGAGCTCGTCCGGCCACGCGAGTCGGTTCACGCCGAGCCCGATGCCGACGATCATCGGCCCCTGTTGGGCGCCGCTCGAGCTCGACTCGACGAGCACGCCCGCCGTCTTCTTGCGATCTGCACCACCGACGATCCAGGCGTCGTTGGGCCACTTCACCCGCACGCGCGACGCGAGCGCGGGCGCGAGGATGGCGATCGCATCCGTGACACCGAGCCCCACCGCGAGCGTCAGCGTCGAGATCGACGAGGGCGCCAGCGTCACGCGCTCGACGATGGACAGATAGAGGTCGACTCCCGCCGGCGACGACCACGCACGCCCGTGCGAGCCCCGACCCTGCTCCTGCGCGTCCGCGACCACGACGTGCCCACGCGCCGCGCCCTCGGCCGCAGCCTCGCGCGCATCGTCGTTGGTCGATCCGGTGCTGGCGCGAACGTCGAGCGAGCGCCCGTAGCGCGCGGTCGTCAGCAGCGATGCGATGCGATCGGCGTCGAGCGCGACGGGCATCACACGTACGAGAGCCACTCCGGCTTCGGAGGACGCAGGCCGCGCACGACCTCGAAGTAGCGCGACTGGATCTTCTGCGTGATGGGGCCGCGGCCGCCGGCGCCCACCTTGCGGTCGTCCACCTCGCGCACGGGCGTCACCTCGGCGGCGGTGCCGCACATGAACACCTCGTCGGCGATGTAGAGCTCGTCGCGCGTCAGCGAGCGCTCGTGCACGGGCACGTTCATCTCGCGCAGGATGTGCAGAACGGTGTCGCGTGTAATGCCGCCGAGGATCGCGCTGCCGTAGGGAGGCGTGGTGACGACGCCGTCGCGCACCATCCACACGTTCTCGCCCGACGCCTCCGACACGTGGCCGTCCGCGTCGAGCAGGATCGCCTCGTGATAGCCGCCCGCCTGCGCCTCGCGCTTGGCGAGGATCGAGTTGACGTAGTGACCGACGACCTTGCCCTTGGACATGAGCATGTTGATGCCCGGACGCTGGTACGAGGAGACCTTGGCGCGGATGCCGTTCTTGAGGCCGTCCTCGCCGAGGTAGGCGCCCCAGTGCCAGCACACGATCGACACGCGCGTGGGGTTCACCGCGCCGAGGCCCATCGCCCCGTCGCCGAGGAACACGAGCGGCCGCAGGTAGCACGCCTTGAGGCCGTTCACGCGGACGGTCTCGAGGCAGGCGTCGAGGATCTGCTCTTCGGTGAAGGGCATCGGCATCGTGCAGATCTTCGCCGAGTCGAAGAGCCGCCGGATGTGCTCGCGCAGGCGAAAGATCGCGCTCTTGCCGTCGTGCGTCTCGTAGCAACGAATGCCTTCGAAGACGCCCAGGCCGTAGTGGAGCGTGTGCGTGAGGATGTGGACGTTGGCGGCGTCCCAGTCGACGAGCTTGCCGTCGAGCCAGACCTTCGAGACCTTGTCGACCATGAGGCGCCTTCTACCACGCGAGCCGTGGCGGCGGCGGCGCCAGTCGCGAGCCCTGCGCAGCGTGGGCTGTGCTCACGCGTGACAGTTCTCTCCGCTTGGGACAACCTCCGCTCGCAGCGCTCGGGATGACCTCTCACTTCGTCAGGCTCGAGCCCTAGATGCAGCCGAACGAGCGGCTCGCGCGCGCGGCCCCCTTCGTCGTCGCGCTCGTGGTGGTGTCGGCGGTGATCGGCGTGGCGAGCTACGTCGACGTCTTCGCGCGTCACGGGTACCAAGTGTCCTGGTACGCCGACCGGCACGGCGAGCGCTTCGAGACGGGTCGCACGTTCGAGTCGCGGGTCGTCTTTCCGACGGCCCATCGACCGATGAGCCGGCTGATCGAGAACTGGCGCTTCGACGCGCTCGGGGTGCCCGCTGTGCTGCCGCCGATCGACGCGACGTTCCG
>JAYVCF010000326.1:0-13795 GCA_043750095.1 Deltaproteobacteria bacterium | reverse complement strand
TACACGTCGAGCGGCAGTGTCTCGGGCATCCCGGGCCGCGTCGATCGCGATCGCTTCAACGGAAGCTTCACGGAGCTGCAGGCGCTCGCGGGCATCGCGACCTGCACCGCGTCGTGCTCGGGCAACACGCTCGTGAGCGCCGCGTGCCATCACACGGACTGCACGGCATCCGGATCACGCTGCGTGACCGCGGGCGGTCCGCACTGCGCGTTCGACGCGTGCCCGGCGACCGGCGCAGCGACCGTCTGCGTCGACGATCACACCGTCGGCACCTGCGCGACGGGCGTCGTGACGCGACATGCCTGCGCGCTGCATCAGCTCTGCACGACGGCCGGCGGGGCGACGGCGCACTGCGCGAGCACCGTCTGCGTCGCAGACATCCACACCACGCCGCACGCGCACGACGTCTGCCTCGCCAACGGCGACCTCGCACACTGCGATGCACAGGGCGCGCTCGGCACCGGACACGCGTGCACGACGGGAACGACCTGCGAGCCCATGGGCGCGACGGCGAGCTGCGTCGCACCGGTGGTGAGCGTGCCGGACGCGGGCACGAGCGGATCGATGGGTGGCGGCGGCACGGACGGGGGAACCGCTGCACACGATGCGGCCGCGCCCACGCACGACGCGGGTCACGCCCTCGGCGGCGACGGCGGTATCTCGCTCGGGGACGCGACCATGATGCCGACGCCACCGCCCATGGGCGGGCACACCGTATCGGGCGGATGCAGCGTGGCGCACGGCGGCTCGAGCAGTGGCGCGTGGCTCGCGATGCTCGTGACCGGCCTCGCGCTCGTGGCGGCACGTCGCCGGCGGTGAGTCGCGACGAGCTAGGTACCTCGACACAGGGAAGATGACCGGTTGGCCGAGCAGGCCGCGTCGCGGGGCCCGACGACGCGGGCAATCGATCAAGATCCCTGTGGCGACGCTAGGGCTGAGGCACGAGCGTCAGATCGTCGTCCACCTCCGCCCAGCGAAACCCACCGACGTGCTCGCGTGCCTTCGTCCACAGACGCAGCACGCTCTGCTCGGTCCGCTCCCAGCGCGTGAGATCGAACGTGTCGGGGATCGTCCCTCGAAAGCCGTGGAAGGTGACGAACACGGCGCCGATGCGCATCTGGTCGAGCACACGCTCGAGCACGGCCACGTCGCGCGCCATGCGCTCCGGTGACATCTCGACCGAGAGGTCGAGCCGCGCGTCGGCGGGATAGAGGTGCTCCGAGAACGGGTTGAACACGTAGAGCGCGTCGAAGCTGGCGGCGTCGATGTCCGTGAGCGTCCCCACGGCGAACTCGACGCGATCCTCCACGCCCAGCTGCGCGGCGAGACGTCGAGCCTCGGTCACGAGGTGCGCGCGTTGTTCCACGCCCGTGACGCGCAGCTCGGACGCGAGCGCGGCGACGAGACAGAACTTGCCGACGCCCGATCCGACGTCGAGCACGCGCCTGGCGTGGGCCGCCGAGATCCAGTCCGCAGCGAGGCGCGCGACCGCGACGGGGGTCCAGTAGGTCGCTGACACGAGCCGTGAGGCGTCGGAGAGCAGCGCGTCGATCACGACGTCCTCGACGAGACGACCCTCCCGCAGCGCGCAGGCGACGTCGAGCGGATGCGGCAGCTCCACGCCGCACATCATGCGCGCGCACGCGGGTGCTGGCGCGGGATCCCACCATGCGCACGTAACAATCGTCTCGCGCGCAGCGTACCCCCGCTACGATGCGCGCGATGCAAACCGCTCGACTCCTGACGATCGCGTGCGTCCTCGCTGCGTGCGGAGGCGCCCCGCACACGACGACCACCACGACGACCACGACCACCCCGAGCCAGCCCACGTACACGCCGCCGCCGCGGCCCTGGGCCGAGCTCGATCGCGACGAGCGGCGCGCTCACATGGTGCAGCACGTGTTGCCGACGGCGAGCGACCTCTTCACCAGCTGGGACGCCGAGCGCTACGGCGACTTCTCGTGCGGCACCTGCCACGGAGCGGACGCGAGCGCGCGCGACTTCGCGATGCCCAATCCTGGGCTCATCGCCGTCTATCCGACGGGCACCGTCGGTCAGCTGCAGCTGGTCGCCGAGCGCACCGAGGCCTGCACCTTCATGTACAGCCGCCTCGTGCCTGCCGTGCAGACGATGCTCGGCGCGAGCGACTACGACCCGGCGACGCGCGAGGGATTCAGTTGTTTCTCGTGTCACCCACGGGCGGCGGACGACGACCCGCTGAACCGGCCGGCGCCTTCGCCGTGACGATCGAGGGCTTGCGCGCGCGCAGCTCCATCCAGCCGACGACCATGACGGTCCCCATCATCGCCAGCGTCGTGACCGAGAAGATCATCGGCACGCGATCGGGATAGGCGAGCACCAGCCCGATCGCGATCAGCGGGGGCAGCGCCGAAAGACCCGCACGCGGAATGACGGTGCTGGAAGCGGCCGCGGCCACGCCGAGCACGACGAGATCCATCGAGAGCGTCACCGCGGGTGCGATGCCGTTCTCCGCGGCGAGAATCCGATGCACGAGGAGACCGCCGGTGGCGAGCATGAAGAGCGCCGTGATGCGGCGCCCCATCGCGTTGGCGAGCAACGTCCGTCCGAAGAAGACGAGCACGAGACAGAGCGCGCCGAACACGATCGCGCCGAAGCGCACCACGTCCCAGGGCCCCAACGCGGTGCTCTGGCCGGCGCCGCTGACCCAGACGAAGACCGTCATCGCGATGCCGATGAGCATGAGCGTGCCGAACATGAACACGCGCGCTCTGACGCCGACCCAGAGATCGCTGTCGGCATCGAGCGATCGGAGACGGGCGAGCTCACCTTCACGCGCGCGGGTTTTCTCCTCGAGCGTGGCGATCTCCGCGCTCAGCTCGGCGTCGTCTTCCCCGAGCTCCTTGAAGAGCGAGCGCGCCGCCGCCGCGTTCTCGCGCGTCACCTCGTGGCGGATCGCGAGTCGCAAGCACGACCTCAGCGCGCGTCGCGCGTCCTCGTTGCCCGTCCAGTCCCGCAGCGCCGACGAGAGCGCGAACCGGCACTCGGTGAGCTTGCGATCGACTCCCTCGTGCGACGCCGCCGCGTCGGCGAAGATCGCTTCGAGCGCGGTGAGCTCGGCACGCGCCGTCCGCGTGAGCGCGATCGAGCCGCGATGATTGCGGAGCTCGTCGAGCGCGCGACGAAACTCCAGCGCGGACGCGAAGCGCGCGTCGGGATCTTTGGCCATCGCCCGCAGCGCGATGGCCGCGAGCTCGCTCGGCACGGACGCGTCGTAGATCTTGGGCTCGGGATCGAACGCCGCGAGAAGCGCCGACTGGAGGGTCGCACCCTGGTTCGGCGGTGCGCCGGTGAGGATCTCGTGCAGCGTCGCGCCCATCAAGAACACGTCCGTGCGCGCGTCGATCTTCGAGCGCAGCCCCGCGACCATCTCCGGCGCCATGTACGCGGGCGTGCCTACGAGATCTTGCCCCGACCTCTCGTCGGTCCGAAGCGCGACGCCCCAGTCGGCGAGATAGACCTCGCCGTGCGAGCCCAAGAGGACGTTCTCCGGCTTCACGTCCCGGTGGATCACGCCACGTCGATGCGCGAACTCGAGCGCGTTCGCGACCGAGACGAGCACGGAGAGGTGGACGTCGAGCCGGTCCTCGACGCGGGGGGCGAGCTCCTGCCAGCGCGGATGATGGGAATCGCGCAGCAGATCGCGCCAGGGCGCGCCGTCGATCCGCTTCATGACGAGCAGGAGTCGCCCCGCGCCATCGAGTCCGACGGCGTGCACCGGGACCACGTTGGGATGCTCGAGCCGGCCCATGATGGTCGCTTCCACGCGCAGCATCTCGGTCGCGTGTGCGTCGCCCACCTCGTCCTTGAGCATCTTGATCGCGACCTCGCGGCCCAGCGATCGCTGACGCGCGAGGTGAACGCGACCCATGCCGCCCTCACCGAGCAGACCGAGGATCTCGAGATCCGCGCTGGTGATCGCATCGGGCGTGGCCGCTCGAGCGCCTTCGAGCCCGCTGAGCGCGATGCGCGGGAGCGGACCCACGCTGGCCACCGCTTCCGCATCGCCGAGCGAGCCGCGACTCCGTGCCAGCGTCTCCGGTGTGATCGTGGCGTCGAGCGCGAGATCCGAGGACGGATGGACGCCGAGCGTCGCGAGATACTCCTCGATGCCGAGGCCCGAAGCACTCCCAGGGCGAGGAGGAGGGCGCGAGGCGCCGGAGGTCACGAGCGGCGTCGTGCCCGCGAGACCAGCGCGAGCGCGAGCGCAGCCAGCGCGAGCGTCGTCGCGTGCAAGGGCGCGCGTACGGCGCGACATCCGCATCCGCCCGCGGCAGGAGCGGCCGGCGTGCTCGCATCCGACGTCGCGACCACCGCCGCGTCGCGTCCGGGCGAGCCCGAGTCCGACGAGACCGATCCCGAGTCGGACATCACGATCGCGGCGTCGTGGGCGCTCGTCGCGGCGTCCACACCGGGCGTGCCCGCATCGCTCGCGATCACCCCGGCGTCGGGCAGCGTGCCGCCGTTGCACGGAAGGAGGTCGAGTCCGTTGGTGGACACGTACTGGAGGTGCCCCGCGCTCGTGTCGTCGGCGAGGCTCGTGCCGCCGATGTACGGCGCCATGGCCGTGTCGGATTGCAACACGCACCCCATGAACGCCACCGCGTAGCGACGGAAATAGGGCGTGACGGAGCTGCCCGCCCCCGCGTTGCAAAAGCTCGGGCAGAGCGCATCGGTGGGATCTTCGACGTCGCAGTGGCCCGCGCCCGTCACCACCACCCGCATGTGTGGCGAGGGCGTGCTCGGAAAGACGGTGTCCTTCCAGTTCGTCGCGTTACACGTGCCCATGACCTGCGCCATGACGTGCGCGCTCGGCTGGACCACGGTCGATGCCGCAGCCGCGGCGATGCCCGCGTCGTCGTTCGGATCGAGGGTGACGACGGCGTCGATCTCGGGATGGCCCTGGGCAGCGAGGAACACGGCGAGCCCGCCCCAGGAGTGGCCGACGACACCGCGACGCTCTCCGTCCACGCGCCCCGAGATCATGGAGCTCGCGTCGGCGCTCTGCGCGACCGTCCAGTCGAGCAGCGCGCGCACCTGTCGCGCGTTGGCGGCGTGATCACAGCCGAAGACGGTGCAGGGAATCGACGGCGTGACGGCGACGAAGCCACGCGAGGCGAAGGTGCGCGCCATCTCGGCCATATACGACATGTTGCGGCTCGCGCCGTGCACGACCGCGACCACCGGAAAGGGCCCTCCGGCATCCGTCGGGTAGTAGACCATGACGGGAATGCTCGCCCCGGCCAGCGTGATGTGGCCCGCGTCCCAGGTGGTGAACGTATGCGAGCCGCGTGTCTCGGGCTGCGCGAACGCGGGCGTCGCCGTGAAGAGCAGGACGGCGATCGCGGCGACGGAGATGCGCGTCATCCGCCGAGTGTCCATCGACGGGGGTGAAGCGACAAGAGGGGCGACTCGGCTGGCGCGAGATCGTCCTTCGATCTAGGGTCCGCCGCCTTGTCGCTCCGCCGCTCGCTCGTGCTCTCGCTCGTTCCGTTCGCGCTCATCGCGCTGGCGTCCGGCTGCGCACCACGCATCGGCGATGGCTGCTACAGCCAGACGAACTGCTCCATCAACGGCGATCGCGTCTGCGACATCACGCAGCCGGGTGGGTACTGCACGGTGTTCGACTGCTCTCCCGACACGTGCCCGGACGACTCGGTCTGCGTGCGCTTCGAGCCCGACACCGCACGCCTCTCGCGCAACGTCTGCATGCGTCGCTGCGGGAGCGATGGCGACTGCCGAACGGGCAGCGGCTACCACTGCGTCGGGAACGAGACGGGGCAGCAGCGCGCGGACGGCGGGATCGCCGACGGGGACGGCGGCTCGATCTCGGTCCTCGTCGGGCATCGCTTCGTCGTCGCCGACCTGAATCGTCCCGACGGGCGCTTCTGTCTGGCGCCGCAGTAGGAGCGAGTAGAATCGCGGCGCGATGGCGCGCTACCTCGCTCTCCGCACGCTGCGCGCGCTCGCGACCGTCGTCGGCGTGGTGCTCCTCGTGTTCGCGCTCGTCCGTGCGCTGCCTGGCGATCCCGCGCGGCTGATCCTCGGTGACACGGCGACCGAAGGCGACATCCACGCGATGCGCGCCCGCTTGCACCTCGACGCCGGCCTCGGTGAGCAGCTCGTCCTCTACGTGGGCGACGTCGCCGACGGATCGCTCGGTCGCTCGTTTCGTTCCCCCGACGAGACGGTCGCATCGCACATCGCCGAGGTGTTCTCGGACACGCTCGCGCTCGCGTTCGTCTCGATCGTCCTCGCGTGGGTCCTCGCGATCCCGCTCGGCGTGATGGCCGCTCTCTCGCGGGGCAAGGCGCTCGATCGTGTCGCGCGCGTGGTCGCGCTCGCGGGCGTGGCGCTCCCGACGATCTGGCTCGGACCCCTGCTGGTGCTTCTGTTCGCCGTCGAGCTGCGCATCCTGCCGATGCCGGGAGACGACGAAGGCGGCGTGCTCGCGCTCGTGCTGCCCTCCGTCACGATCGGCGCCGCGCTGGCGGCTGCGCTCGCGCGACAGACGCGAGGCGCGATGATCGAGGTGCTCGCCGAGCCCTACGTGACCGCGGCGCGCGCCCGTGGTCTCTCGCGAACCCGCGCAGCGCTGACGCATGGGCTGCGCAACGCCCTCCTTCCTGTCGTGACCGTGTCGGCGTCTCAGCTCGGCGCGCTCCTCGGAGGCGCCGTGGTGGCCGAGAAGATCTTCGAGCGGCGCGGCCTCGGCACGCTGATGCTCGACGCCTTCGCGGCGCGCGACATCCCGGTGCTCCAGGGCACCGTGCTCGTGGTCGCGCTGCTCTACGTGACGGTGCAGCTGCTCCTCGATCTCGCGCTCGCCGCCCTCGATCCGCGCGTGAGGCTGCGGTGAAGAAGATCGCTGCGCACGCGGGGTCGTTCCTCGCGATCGTGTTCTTCGCCGTGGCGGTGATCGGTCCCTGGGTCGCGCCGCAGTCACCGCACGCGATCGATCTCAGGCATGCGTTCGAGCTCCCTTCGTCGTCGCACTGGCTCGGTACGGCCGACAACGGGATCGACATCCTCTCGGTCCTTCTGCACGGTGCGCGCCTGGCCGCGGTGGTCGCGGTGGGCTCGGTGGGGCTCTCGCTCGGCGTCGGCGCGCTGGTCGGCGCTCTGGCCGGAACGCGGGGCGGCTGGGCCGATCGGATCGTGATGAGCCTCGCCGACCTGGTGCAGAGCTTTCCCTCCATCGTGCTTCACGTCGCGGTCGTGGCGCTGATCGCGCGTCCGAGCGTGTTCGTCGTGATCCTGGCGCTCGCCGCCAACGGCTGGGCACCGCATGCCCGGCTCGCACGTGCCCAGGCTCTCTCGGTGCGCGAGCGCGACTTCATCCTCGCTGCGCGTGCGCTCGGCGCGAGCGAGGCGCGCATCGTGTTGCGTCACGTGCTCCCGAACCTCGCGGGCCCGCTCGTCGTGTCGGCCACCAGCGCGCTCGGTGCGGCGGTGCTCGCGGAGTCCACACTCTCTTTCCTGGGCGTCGGTCCGGGCCTCGCGACGTCGTGGGGCGCGCTCCTCGATCAGGGCGCGTCGGTGATCTTGCGCTTCCCGCACGTCGCGCTCGTGTCGGGCGGTGCGCTCGCGCTCACCGTGCTCGCGTTCAACCTCGCGGGCGACGAGCTGCGTGATCGTCTCGACCCGCGCACGAGGTAGTCTCCTCGATCGATCAGCTCGAGAGGACGATGGGCGTGCCGTCCTTCTTCTTGATCGGCTTCAGATCGATCCGACAGGTCGAGCCGCCGTGCTTGGGGATCGTCTGGGTGAGCTGGTATCGCAGGCCGAACACCGAGGAGATGCCCGACTGGAACTGGCCGAAGATCCCGCAGTGCATCATCGACCAGCCGGGCGCGGTGAACCACGGACACGCGGTGCCCTCG
The DNA here is from genome assembly GCA_043750095.1 of Deltaproteobacteria bacterium. Lineage (GTDB taxonomy): Bacteria > Myxococcota_A > Polyangia > Polyangiales > Sandaracinaceae > JBBSAT01. The sequence goes on along the minus strand of JAYVCF010000326.1, from coordinate 5,873 downwards.
AGCATCCCGGTGTGGCTCGCGGCATCGGCCTCGTGCCAGTGCTCGGGGTTCACGCGGAACACGTACTCGCTCATGCGCAGGACTTCGATCGCGCTCTCGGGCGTGTCGGAGAGGCCGAAGGCTTTCTTCGCTTGCTCGCCCGCGCGCCGGCCGCCCTCGAAGCAGATCTGGCCGAGCACCGCGTTCGCACCCGGAAGCACCGAGGGCAGCGCACGCGTCAGCTCGATCAGCGTCTCGCCGAGGTGGGTGGTGACCTCGCGCCAGCGCTCGTCGATCGACATGGGACGCAGCTCGCGCTCGAGGCGGAGCTGATCGCGCTTGCGCGTGGGCGGTGTGCCGAAGGCGCGAAACACCCAGGTCCCGCGCGGACGCAGCGCCGTGAAGGTCAGCGCGCCGAGGATGCGCGCCGGTGCGTCCACGTCGTCGGGCAGCGTGGGAAATCGCTCACGCAAGAGCGCCCAGCGCCGCGTGTAGACGCGACCGATCGCCTTGGCGATCTCGCGCTCCGCGGCCTCGCGACCTCCGAGCGGCGCCGTGAACCCATGACGTAGCATCGCGAACCACGAGCCCGTTCCATCCGCAGCGAGCCACCAGAGCGCGGGCGCAGGAAGGAGCTCGCGTCGGTAGACCTCGCGAAGAGCGGTATCGAGAGGGCGCATCGTGAAGAAGCGTACACCGCATGGCGCGCTCGTGGCGTGGGTGGTACCGAGCGGGCGCCGTGGACAACATCACGCACTCGCTCGCCGGAGCCGCCTTCGCCGAGCTGGCGGTGCGGGTGCGCGCGCGTCGCTCGCCGGACGAGAACGTGCCCGCGCTGCGCGGTGCGCTCTGGCTCTCGTCGATGCTCGCGAGCAACGCGCCCGACCTCGACATCGTGCTCAGTCCCGCGATTCGCGCGCCGCTCGGCTACATGCTCCATCACCGCGGGTACACGCACACCGTGTTGCTCGCTCCGCTGCTCGCCGCGCTCGCGGTGGCGCTCGCTTGGCCCTGGGCGCGAGGGCGAGGCGGCCTTCCGCGCAGCGCGATCGGGCTCGCGTTCGCGGTCGCGACGGCGATGGTGTTCCTCCACGTCGCGATGGACTTCGGCAACTCGTACGGCGTGCATCCGTTCTGGCCCTTCGCGTCGCGCTGGTACTTCGGCGATTCGATCTTCATCGTCGAGCCGCTGCTCTGGGCGGTGCTCGCCGTCCCGCTCGCCTTCGCCGTCGAGACACGCTTCGCGCGCTTCACGCTCGGGGGGATCGCCGCACTCGGTCTCGTTCTGTCGGCGACCGTGCCGCTCGTGACGCACATCGGACTCGCGCTCACCGTGATCGTGACCGCGCTCATGGCGCTGGCCGCGCGGAACGTAGGCGCGATCGCTCGGCCTCTGATCGCGGTGCTCGGGCTCGTCGTCGTCGAGGCCACCTTCTTCGCCGTGCACATCGAAGCGGAGATCCACGCGCGCGGTACCTTCGCCGCTGCATTTCCGCGCGCGACGCCGCTCGACGTGGTGATGAGCCCCTCGCCATCGAACCCGCTCTGCTGGTCCGCGCTCGCGATCGGCATCGACGGCGAGGACCTCGTCGAGCGCCGCATGGGCATCTCGCTCGCGGGAGAGATCCAGCACGTGGACGACTGCCGATTCACTCCTCCGGCGGCGACGACCGCGACGCGCACGCCCATCGCGCGCTCCTCGACGGAGTCGGTCCTCTTCTTCGACGAGGTGCGAACACCCCTCGCTCTCTTCTGGGATCTCGCAGCGACGAGCGAGGACACGGCCGCGTTCCTGCGCTTCTCGCGCGCACCTTATCTCCTGGAACGCGAGGGCGAGCCCACCATCGCCGGCGACGTGCGCTTCGATCGCGAGGCCGGCCTCGGCTTCGGTGAGCTCGAGGTGCACCGCGACACGCCGCTCGAGGGCTGGGTCCCCACGTGGGAGCCGCCGCGCATCGACGCCATCGATCCCGCGCGGACGCCCGCGCACCGCGTGCACGACATCGTCACCGAGTAGAGATCGCGCTCGTGGTCGGAGCGCTTGCGACGCCAGGGGCCAGAGCGCAGGTTCCGCGCGTGCGCATCCTGGCCATCGACACCGCATCCGAGACCGCATGCGTCGGCCTCGTCGAGGACGGCGTCGTCCGCAGCGAAGAGCGCGTGCGCGTCTCGGCGCAGCACGGCGAGACGTTGCTTCCGCGCGTCGCGCACGTGCTGGAGCTCGCAGGCGTGGCGCGCGGGCAGATCGATCTGATCGCGGTGGGCCTCGGCCCCGGCTCGTTCACCGGGGTTCGCATCGGTCTCGCGACGGCGAAGGGGCTCGCGCTCGGGCTCGACAGGCCGATCGTGGGCGTCCGCTCGAGCCGTGCGCTCGCGGCCGGGATCGAAGGAGCGCTCCGCGTCGTGGCGATCGATGGAAAGAAGAGCGAGGTCTTCGCGAGCGTGTGGGCCTTCGAGAGCGCCGCGCTGACGTGCGTCGTCGAAGACGTGCACGGTTCCCCGGATGCGATGGCCGCTCTTGTGCGCGGCGTCGTCGGAGACCGTGCCGCGACACTCGTCGGAACCGGAGCCTCGGCGTATCCGTCGTTCGTCGCCGCGCTCGGCGCGAACCTGATGCGGGCGGCCGCCGCGCTCGACGTCGTCGGCGCTCGGGTGCTCGCGTGCGAGGCGCACGTCGCGTTCGATCAGCGCGGTCCCGACGATCTCGCGCGCCTCGAGCCGGTCTACGTACGCGCCGCCGACGCGCTCTTGCCTGCCGCAGCGCGCACGTGACGACCGAGGACGACGCGTACCGCCGGAAGCTCGCGGCGCAGACGGTGCGTTGGCGTCTCGTGCTCGGCGTCGGCAGCTGGGCGATCTCGCTCGCGAGCCTCGCGTTCGTCGGGCTCGTGCTCGCCGATGTCTCGTTCGTTCACGTGGAAGGCAAGACGCGCCTGGTCGCATACGCCGTCCCGACCATCGGCTCGTTCCTCGCGGCGGGCTACGTGCTCTTGCGCGTGGGCGAGATCGACCTCACGACCGGCCGACTGGTGCGCGCGACGCCCGTGCCCTGGTCGCGCATCCTCGCGCTCGTCTCGGTGATGAGCGTGCTCGTGGCGCTGGTCATCGCCTGGCCGCTCGGCGTGTACACCTCGATCCGCGCGTCGCGCTCCGAGTGCGGGCGGCTGGCACCCATCGCCATGCTGAGCACGTACACCGAGGAGCCGCTCTCGTACGCGACGGTGTCGTTCGTGGACGAGGGCTGCGAGGTCGGGATCGCAGCCGCGGGGCACGCGACCCTCGCCGTGGTGGTTCGCGATCGACCCGCGCCGGACGACCACGAGTGGCACGCGCTCTTGAATCGCTTTCACCCGGATCTTCGGGAACCTGTTCCCGGTGACGCGGACGAGTCGGTGTTGCTCACGAACGACGATGTGTTCGTGATCGCGACGCGGCAGCGAGCACGGGGGCACTTCGTTCAGCTGCGGCGCGATGTGTTCGATCGCGACGATGCGATGGCCATCGCCGGAAGGCGCTGATCGCAATTCAGGCGGCCGGCGACATGCACGAGCCGAGCGTGTCGTAGCAGCTCCCGCTGAGGCACGCGCCTCCGCAGCCGCAGTCCGCGTCGAAGGCGCACGCGTTGCGAACGCAGCCGTGAGCGTCACCGCCCGCGACGTCGTGACAGGTCGTGTGCGAGGGACACACGTAGCCCGCGATGCACGGGATCGGCGTGCAGCGTCCGTCGGTCTCGCACTGGTCACCGGGGCCGCAGCTCGACGCCCCCGTGCTCGGATCGACGGTGCAGCGTGGGACGCAGCGCGTGCTCGTCGGGTCGCTGCCGGTGCCGCAGAAGCCGACACGCGTGCAGGGATCGACGTACGAGTCGCAGCGGTCCGTGGACGGGCAGTCGCCGTCGCTCGCGCAGGTACGCAGCGCGGGGACGCAGGGCCCGCACCCCGTGCTCGCCCCGGGCGCGAAGCACATCTCGAAGCGCGATGGACTGCACTCGGAGCTCACGTGGCACCCGGTCCCCGTGACAGGCGCGTGCGGCGCGCAGGGGCCGGCGTCGACCGTTCCCGCGTCGTGGCCACCGTCGCGCGACGCGGCATCGCCCGAGCCGCTGTCGATCGCGCCGCCGTCGCAAGCGAGACCGTTGGCCAGGTGGGTGAGCGTTCCGCCGCTGCAGAGGAAGGCTCGACCGCACAGGACGCCCGGCGAGCAGAGCGTGAATCCCTCGCACGGCGTCCCGTCCGGGGCGCTCGCCGCTTCGTCGCAGCTCCGGACGATCGAGTGCGCGCTCGGACAGCCCGCCACGAGCCCCGCGAGAATGCCAACGAGTGCCAGTCGCTTCATGGTCGAGCGCTGCGAGCAACGAGCGCGCCAGTCGCGGCTATTCCTGTGCAAGAGGTCGCATAGGGCGCACCCATCGCTTGCGGTTGCTCGTCACGCGCGCGACCATCGCCGGATGTCGCAGCCTGCGCTTGGCCCAGCATCGATCGCCATCGCATCCGCGATCATGGTCAGCGCGCTCGCCGCGGGCTGTAGCTCGCCGCCCGCCGCACCCACGAGCTGCCGCTCCTCGCGCGAGTGCTCCGGCGTCGGGCTGGTCTGCGACACGACGTCGATGACCTGCGTCGCTTGCGTCGTCGATGCGGACTGTCTCGAGACGGGCTCGATCTGCACCGCGCATCGATGCCAGACCGTGACCGCATGTCGGTCGAGCCGCGAGTGCCCTGGGCTGGTGTGCGACGCGACGCTCGGCTACTGCGTCGACTGTGTCGCCGACGTCGACTGCCCGACGGGGCAAGTGTGCCAGTCATCGACCTGCGTCACGCCGCCGACCGCCTGTACGAGCGATCGCACCTGCAGCGGCATGGCGCAGGTCTGCGACATCGCGCGCAGCATCTGCGTGGACTGCGTGCGCGACGCCGACTGCACGGGCGGAACCTCGTGCGTGCACGCCTCGTGCATCACCGTCGCCGATGCCGGGCCACCGCCGCCGACCGATCAGATCGACTTGCTCCTCATGATCGACAACTCGAACTCGATGACCGAAGAGCAGGGCTCCGTCGTCGAAGAGATCCCGCGCCTCATCCAGATCCTGACGTCCGGCGATCGCAACGGCGACGGCACCCGCGACTTCACCCCCGCACGCTCGATGCATCTCGGGATCGTCGACAGTGACATGGGCCTCGGCGAGATCGCGGGCATCGCGACGTGCTTGCCGGGCTTCGGAGACGATGGACTGATGCAGACGCGGGCCAGACACCCCGCGACCGGCTGTCAGGCGGACTACGGCGCGACCTATCCGGGGCACGTGTTCACGTTCACGGCCGGCGGCACGACGACGGCCGCGAGCTTCGCGATGGACGTCGGCTGCGTCGCCAGCCTCGGCACCGATGGCTGCGGCTTCGAGTTCGAGCTGGAGTCGCCGCTCAAGGCGCTCTCGCTCACCCCGACGTCGAGCGGTGGCTCGCCCGTCGCGTGGACCTCCCCGACGTACGCGCCACCCACGTTCTACGGTGGGCGCCACGGCCACGGCGACGACCCCGCGACGAACGGCGGCTTCCTCCGGCCGATGTCGGTGCTCGCGATCGTGACCGTCAACGACGAGGACGATTGCTCGACGGCGCACCCGGAGATCTTCTCGCCCGACGACCTTCGCTACAACGGCGTCGAGCTGAACCTGCGCTGCCACACGTTCGGAACGGGCGCGGGCGCCAACGACATGCTCTATCCGATCGAGCGCTACGTCGATGGCTTCGCGGGCCTGCGCGCGAGCGCGAGTCGCTTGGTGTACGCCGCGATCACCGGGGTCCCACCGGACCTCGCAGGAATGAGCCCGGCGATCATCTTGGCGGACCCGCGCATGGTCGAGCACATCGACCCCGCCCACGCGGGCTCGATCGCGC
>JAYVCF010000325.1:0-18884 GCA_043750095.1 Deltaproteobacteria bacterium | reverse complement strand
AGGAACGTGAAGAGCGGCGCACCCATCAGCGCCATCACCGCGAAGAACACGATGCCGGTGCCGAACGAGACGTTCGAGATGTTGTGGATGCACACGTACGTGAGGAGCAGCGTCGCGCCCGTGCATGCGAAGGCGACGGCGAGCGGCATCGGCTCGACCGGCGCGTAGTAGTCGGGGAGCGGCTTGGTGGCCGCCGTCGACTTGGTGTCGCGGATGCGAAGCGCGAACGGGATGGCGATCGATGCGGCGCCGCCGAGCACGCCGATCAGCACGGGCACGAACGTCGAGGTGCCGAACGAGAGCACCACGGGGACGAGATAGACGAGCAGCGCGATGCCGACCTCGATGGGCCCGGCCTGCGTGAAGGGAGACGTCTTGTTCGGATCGCCGTGATCACTCGGCGCACCGTCCGGTTCCTCGTGCGGCTCTTCCGAGCGCCCCGCAGGCGCTGGCGGCGGAGGCTGCACGCGAACGCCCTTGTCGGCGAGCGACGCGGCCGCCATGAACTCGTGGAACCCGTGCAGGAGCAGCCGCACCGCGATCAGCGCGAAGCCCGCCGGGATCATGAACTGGAACTGGTAGCTCTCGTCGATGCGGCCGCCGGCGATGCCCGACTCGGCCATGTTCTGGACCTGCTCGACCATCGACGCCGACTGCTCGGTGAGCGAGACGTAGACGCCGTAGCCGAGCGCCGCCGAGACGACCGAGCCGAAGGTGCTCGACATCGCGACCACGATCCGTCGGCCGCGATCGGGGAGCAGGCGCCCGAGCGCATCGATCGCGAGGTGCTTGCGGCCACGCGTCGCGAAGCTCGCACCGAGGAACGCGGCCCATATGGTGCCGTGCATCAGCACGTCACCTGCCATTCTCAAGAGCGGATGCTGGATCTGCAGCATGCTCCCCACGCCATCGGCCACGCCGAAGACGACCATCACGAGCACGATCACCACCGAGAGGGAGCTCTCCGCGAGGAGGATCCCGCGATCGAGGAGATCGAGCGGCTTCAGAAACGGTGCGGGGTTTGCGGTCGGGGCGCCAGCCATGTCGCTCCGTTGTAGCGAGAAAGGGCAGTCGGCCGCAATCGCGAGCGCGTTTGGCGCGGACGCCCCTCTGCACGTGTTCAGGTACAGGCGAGCACGTGGCTGCGTCCGTGCGCGCATGTTACGAATTCAATCTGTCGATGCGACGTTGGCTCCTCGGGATGCTGTCGGTGTGCGTGGTGGCGACCCAGCTGTCCCTGCCGCTCGTCCTCGCGATCGGCGTCGATCCCTGCGCCGACGTGGGCGATCACGACTGTCCGCCGCTCGGAGACGACTGTCACGACTGCGCGCGATGCAGTCCGCAGCCGGCCGTGGTCGGCGCGCTGCCCGCGGTCGCGCTCGACATCGTTCCCTTGAGCGACGAGCGCCCGATGCTCGCGCTCGCGACGCGTCCCCCCGAGGCTCCCCGCGAGCCCCCCTCGCGCGTCCCACGCCTCGCGACCTGATCTCGTCGAGCGCCGCTTCACGAGAGCGGCGAGCCACGAACTGTCAGGCCCGCCCCGGGGCGGAGCGAGGAAATGAAGATGTCGAGGTGGAGCATTGGATGCTCGGCCCTCGCGTTGATCTGCACGTGCGCGTGCAGCAGCGCGAGCCCCGCCGAGCCCCCGTCGAGCCCTGAGCCGAGCGTCACAGAACCGCGTGAGCGCATGCTGACGCTCGACGACAACCTGCGCGCGCGCGTCACGTTCTCGACGACCGAGGTCGTGCGCCTCGCGACGGACGCACCGTTCGCCGCGACCGCCGAGACCGGTGTGGACGAACACCGCTACGCCATCGTCGATGCGCCGGCGCCGGGTCGCGTCGTGGCGCTGCTCGCACACGTCGGCGAGCGCGTTGCCATCGGAGACCCCCTGGCCGAGCTGGCGAGCAGCGATGTCGGCGCGATGCGGGCGCGTGTCACCGAGGCGGAGGCGCACGTCGCGACGCTGGAGGCCCGTGTGACCCGCCGCCGGGCGCTGAGTGGTCAACAGCTCGGCACGACCGGTGATCTCGAAGACGCGGAGCGCGAGCTCGCTTCAGCGCGCGCGGAGCTGTCGGAAGCGCGCGCGGGTCTCGTCGCGGCGAACGCGCACGGCGGCGCACGGACCACGCTCATCGTCCGCTCGCCGATCGCCGGGACGATCCTCGAGCACCACGCGTTTCCCGGCGAGTCTGCCTCCCAGGACAACGCGCTCTTCGAGATCGCCGATCTCGCGCAGCTCTGGTTGCTCGCACACGTGTCCGAGGGCGACGCCGCGCGTCTGCACGAGGGCGACATCGCCCGCATCTCGTTTCCCTCGCTGAACGCGGAGCCGATCGCGTTGGCGGTCGCGCTCGTCGCGCCGCGCGTCGATCCGGCGACCCTCTCGGTCGAGGTCCGCTTCGATCTGCCGAACCCGACGCTCCAGTTCCGGCCGGGCATGGTCGCGAGCGTGATCTTCGCACCGGCGGCCGCGGGCGAGACACTCGTCCTGCCCTCGGGTGCAGTGCAGCACACGGCGGCGGGATGGACGGTCTTCGTCCCGCGTGGTGATCGCGAGGTCGAGGTGCGTCTGGTGGTTCGCGGGCGCGACCTGGGAGGTGAGGTGGAGATCCTCTCTGGCGTCACGGCTGGCGAGCGAGTCATCTTGCTCGGCGCGTTCGTCCTGCGCTCGCTCGCCGACGCGAGCGACTGGAGCGAGAACGGATGAGCGGCCCCGTCGAGCGCTCGCCGTTCACCGCCGTCGTGGAGTGGCTGGCCGCCCATCCGTTCGTGGGCATCGCCTTCGTCGTCCTCGGCCTCGTCGACGGCGCCGTCGCCTTCGGTGACCTCCCGCGCGACGTGTTCCCCAACCTCACGACGCCGACGTTCAATGTCATCGTGCAGTCGCCCGCGATGGGCGTCGAAGAGATCGAACGACGCGTGGCGATTCCGATCGAGCGTGCGATGGCGGGTCTGCCCGGACTGCGTCGCGTGCGCACGGTCTGTCAGGCCGGGGTGGTGCAGACCACCGTCGAGTTCGCGCCCGACGCAGAGTACTTCCGCGCGCGGCAGCTCGTCGGTGAGCGCGTCGCGCAAGCGCAGAACGCGCTGCCGCCCGGCCTCGACTCGCCCGTGGTCTCGGGCGTCTCGGGTCGTCTCAACGAAGTCGTCGAGCTGGTCATCGAGCCGACGAGCGAGGGATCCGCGTCGCCGATGGCGCTGCGCGACTTCGTCGAGGTCGAGCTACGCAATCGACTGCTCGCCGTGCCGGGCGTGGGAGGGACCGACATCGTCGGAGGGATGCTGCGACAAGTGCAGGTGCGCGCCGACCCGGTACGCATGCGCGCGCGCGATGTCTCGCTCGACGACGTCGTGCGTGCGGCGGCAGGCGCGAGCAGCTCCGGCTCCGCGGGCGTGGTGCCCGCGGGCGAAATCGAGTGGGCGGTCGAGGTCGACGGACGCGCGGAGAGCGCGTACGAGCTCGCGCGCACCATCGTCGCCGAGCGTGGCGGCGTCGCCGTGCTGCTCTCGGACGTGGCGGAAGTCGTCGACGGCGGCGCGTTTCGTCGCGGCCTCGCGCGCCACGACGGCGTGGAGGTCGTGCACGTCCGCATCATTCGGCAAGTCGGCGCCGACACCGTTCACGTCTCGGCGGCCGTTCGCGCCGCGCTCGCCGAGCTCACGCCGCCGCCGGGCGTGTCGATGGTCGTCACCTACGATCAGGCCGAGCTCGTGGACGGTGCGCTCGGTGGCGTGGGCCGCGCGGTCGGCATCGGCGCGATCTTCGTCGTCCTCGTGATCATGCTCTTGCTCGGGGACGTGCGCGCGGCGCTCGTCGTGGCGCTCTCGATCCCGATCTCGGTCGCGCTCGCCGTCGCCATTCTCGGCCGCGCAGGCGGCGGTCTCGACACCATGACGCTCGGAGGGCTCGCCATCTCGGTGGGCATCTTGGTCGACGCCTCGATCATCGTGGTCGAGAACGCCGCGCATCGGCTGAAGGACGCTGGCGGCGCCGCGGTGAAGCAGGTGGTCGTCACGGCGGCGGCCGCCGAGGTCTCGCGCCCGATCGTGTTCGCCACCTTCGTCGTCATCGCCGTCTTCGTGCCGCTCTTCGGCATCGCGGGCATCGAGGGCCGAATGTACCGCGCGCTCGCGCTCTCCGTGATCGCCGCGATGGGCGCGTCGCTCTTCGTCGCGCTCGGAGTCACGCCCGCGTTCGCCGCTCGGGCTCTCTCGGCAAGGCACGGTGCGGAGGGCAAGGGCTGGCTCGTCCGAGTCATCGAGCGTGTCTACGAGCCGGTTCTGACGCTGGCGCTGCGGCACCCTCGTTGGGTCCAGGTGGGCGCGTTGTGCATCACGGTCCCCGCGATCGCCGTGGGCGCGTCCGTCGGTGCCGATTTCGTCCCGCACCTCGATGAGGGTTACTTGATGCTCGAGACGGGCACCGCGCCCGAGGCCTCACTCGAGACCGCAGACCGATTGGTCGAGGCCGTCGCCGAAGCTGCGCGCGGCTACGATCAGGTGGTGAACGTCACGCATCGCCTCGGTCGCGGCGAGCGCACCGAAGATCCCATGCCCCACACGAACGGCGACATTCTCGTCGAGCTCGATCCGAACCGCACCATGACCGACGAGGCGATCGCGGCGGCGCTGCGCGTGCGCGTCGCGCGGGCACCCGGAACGCAGGTGCTCTTCACCACGCCGCTCCAGATGCGCATCGACGAGGGCCTCGGGGGCTCGCCCGCCGATCTCCAGGTGCGCGTGTTCGGCACCGATCTCGATCAGCTGAACACGCTCGCCAACCTCATCCGCGATCGCATGCGCCATGTGCCCGGCCTCGCCGACGTGCGCACGGACGTGGCGGGCCAGAGCCCCGAGCTCTTGGTTCGGCTCGACCGCATCGCATTGGCGCGCGCGGGCATGACCGCCGGTTCGGTGACGGAGGCGGTGCGCGTTGCGACGGTGGGCCGCGACGTAGGCATCGTGTTCCGAGGTGGGCGACGCCTCGAGGTGCTTGTGCGCGTGGGCGCGCCCGGCTCGATCGATCCCGCGGCCCTTCGCGCGCTCTCGATCGAGACGCCCGCCGGCATCCGGCTCCCTCTGGGTCGGCTCGCCGAGATCACGAGCACCGTCGGGCCGAGCATCGTGCGGCGCGAGGCCGGACAGCGACGCGTGGGGATCGAGGCGAGCGTGGTGGGTCGCGATCTCGGCGGCGCCGCCAACGACGTTCGACGCTTGGTCGCCGTCGCGATGCGCGACGACTCTCCGTCGGGGACATTCGCGTCGGTCGGTGGACGGATCGAGACGCAGGACGCCGCGAACCGCGCGCTCGCGCTCGCGATCGCCCTGGCCCTCTCGCTCGTCCTGGTCCTCGTGTACATCGCGCTCGGATCACTGACCGAGACGCTCTTGATCCTCGGAACGCTCCCCAGCGCGCTGGTCGGCGGCATCGCAGCGCTGCTGATCGCGCACGAGACGTGGAACGTGTCGTCGCTCGTCGGACTGCTCGGACTCTTCGGCATCGCCGTGCAGAACGGGCTCGTGCTGGTCTCGCAGACGCGCGGACTCGAGGCGGGCGGGATGCGCTTCGACGAAGCGGTGCGCGCGGCGAGCCTCGGACGCGTGCGACCGAAGCTGATGACGGCGGCGACCGCGATGCTCGGGCTCTTGCCGCTGGTCGTGTTGCCGCTGCGAGGCGTCGAGCTCGAGCGGCCGCTCGCGATCGTGATGATCGGCGGGTTGGTCACCTCGACGCTCTTCACGCTCGTCGTGCTGCCGACCTTCCTCGTGGACCTCGGGCGCTTCCGCGCGAACCGAAGGGCGGCGGCGTCATGAGGCGCGCGTGGACGATCGCGCTCGGGAGCTGGTTCCTCGCGGGCGTGGCGAGCGCGCAGGTGTCGCTCGTGGTGACGGCACCAACTGGCGCGTCGGGGACGTCGTACACGGGCTACGTCGATCGCGTCCTTTCGGAGAGCCCGATCTGGGCCGACGCAGAGGCCGCGGTGCGCGCCGCCGACGCGCAGATCGACATCGCGCGCGTGCTGCCTTCCATGCGTCTCTCCGGCGGCGTGTCTTCGGTCGACATCTCCGGGGCGCGCGCACCGAACGCGACGCAGGTCATCTTGAGCATGCCGCTCGACTACGCGGGGCAGACGGGGCGACGCATCGACGCACGGGTGGTCGAGCATCAGGCCACCATCGCGCTCGCCGACGGGACGCGTCGGGATCTGTCGCGCCTCGCGGCGGAGCACTTCGTGGACGCGCTGAGAGCATCGCTCGTGCGGGTGCGCGCGATCGAGGCAGCCGACGCGGACGCCGCGCTCCTACACGCGATCGAGACGCGTGCGAGCGCGGGCGAGGCGACGGCGCTCCAGGTCGGGCTCGCACGCCTGGCCGCCGCATCGGGCGTCGCCCGTCGAACCGAAGCAGAGGGCGCCGAGCGAACGACGCGGCTCGCGCTCTCGCAGCTGCTCGGAGCCGTCGACACGTCCCTCGTGCCCGTGGGCGACCTCGGGATCGCGCCGCACACGTTCGACGGCGAGTCGCTCGTGCAAGAGGCGCTCGCGAGCCGTCCCGAGGTGCGCGCGGCGCAGCTCTTGGAAGCGACGGCCGAGAGGCAACGCGATCTCGCGAGCGCGGCACGCTGGCCCGAGCTCGACGTGCAGGTCGGCTGGCTCCACTCGTTCGCGAGCCTCGCGACGCTCTTCAACCAGCCGGAGTACGACGCGCTGATCCTCGGCGCGACCATCGAAATTCCGATCCGCCTGGCGTGGGACGGCGATCTACGCGCGGCTGACGCGTCGATCGATCGCGCGCAGGCAGCGCTGCGATCGGCAGAGCTCGCGGTGTCCCTCGAGGTGCGAGAAGCGCTCGCCGCATACGAGACCGCGCGGGATCGGCTCGCGGCACGTGAAGGCGCCCTCGAAGAAGCGAGCGCGCTGAGGCGAGCCGCGACGCAGGCGCTCTCGCAGGGGTCGGGCACGGTGGTCGAGCTGCTCGCCGCGCAGGCGGCGGCACGCGATGCGGAGGGAGCGTACCTCGATGCTGCAGCCGATCACGCGCGGACGTTGGTGATCTTGCTCGCTCGGGTGGGCCGAAGCGACCGCGTGCTCTGAGGGGCTCGCTCTCGCTCTCCCTCCCGCAAGGCGAGCGTCAGAGCTTCCCCTTCTCCGTCATCGCCGTGACCTCGTACACCACGACCGGCTGATCGCGCCCCTTCACCGTGATCTCCGAGAGCCGTCTCGCGACGATCATTCCCTCGAGCTTGGCGTACGTGGTCTCGCTGATCACCAGGCCCACGCCGAGCTCCTTCGTCTTGCTCTCGAGACGCGAGGCGAGGTTCACCGTGTCGCCGATGACCGTGTACTCCATGCGGCTCTCGGAGCCGATGTTGCCCGCGACGACGGTGCCGGTGTGGATGCCGATGCCCGTCTTGAATTGCGGCTTGCCGCGCGCTTCCATGCGCTCGTTGAGCGCCTCGAGCGCAGCACGCATGCGCACCGCGGCACGCACGGCATGAAGCGGATCGTTGGGGCCCGGCACGGGCGCGCCGAACACGGCCATGATCGCGTCGCCGATGTACTTGTCGACCACACCGCCCTCGTCGATGACGATGGTGACCATCTCGGTGAAGTACTCGTTGAGCAGCGCGACGAGCTCGTGCGCGTCCATCTTCTCGCTGATCGAGGTGAAGTCGCGGATGTCGCTGAACAAGATCGAGACCTCGAGCGACACGCCACCGAGCGCGACCTTGCCCGCCATCAAGTGCTCGACGATCGAGGGCGTCATGTACTTACCGAAGGTCGTCTTCAGCTTGTCGCGCTCTTGGAGGCCATCGACCATCGCGTTGAAGCCGTTCGCGAGGTCCTCGAGCTCGTCGCCCGTCTTGACGCCTTGGACGTGAGCGTAGTCGTGATCGACGATCTTCTTGTGCGCGTCGCTGACCCGCGTCAGCGCGTTCGACATCCGCCGTGCGATGCGCGCGCCGAAGAACATCGAGAGGAGCGTCACGATGCCCATGGCCAAGAGCGCGATCAGCGCGGTCCGGCGCAGGTTGCCCACCTCCTTGGTGATGTCGAAGCAGGCAACGACGGGGATGGTCCCCTCGCCCGTCGGCGGTGCGGACTCGAACGCGGCGGAGATCCACACGTGGTCGCCGTCGGTCACCAGCGTCGGCGCGGCGGGCGGTGCCTGAACGAGGTCGCTCGGAAATCCGTCCGTCTGGATGGAGAGGCCGTGGCCGTCGGCGTCGACGAGCGCGAGCGGCAGGCGCAGCTGCCGTGACTCGGCCTGCAGGCGCGGCTGCGTGTAGGGCGAGCAGTCCTCGACGAATCCTGCGCCGCCCTCGATCTCCCACACGACGCGGATCGAGAGGCCCGTCTCGCCCGCGCAGCCCAGGCGATCGACACCGGTGTGGAGCGTGGCGAGATCGACCTGTGTGCCCGCGCTCGGATCCGACTCGACCGCGTGCGTGGCCTCGTTCGCGCGGTACGACACGATCACGCGGCCGCTCGGATCGATCACGCGGACGTGCTCGTCCTGGTACGAGTCCATCAACACGCCGACGACCTCTTCCATCTGCGCGTGATCGAGCTCGCCGGTCGCCGGCATCACGCGCGCGCAGCACGTCGCGAGCGTGCGCGCCGTGACGAAGAGCCCGCCGATGTCGTCCTCGAGGCCGTGGGTCAGCTCGGCCTCGGCTCGCGCGACGCCCTCGTGGCTGGTCTCGAGGATCTCGCGCCAGAGCATCCAGCCGACGATCCCGACGGCGAGCGCGCTCGTGATCGTCGAGGTCAGGACGAGCGCGATCAGCTTGGCACGGACGGTCCCCAACACGACGCGGACCCTACCAGATCCGCGACCTCAAACGCCGAGCTGGCGGGTCGTCTCGTCCGAGAGCGCACGCTCGATCAAGGGGATCAGCGCGGGGTTGCAGAGTCTGCGTGCGTCCGGGAGCGTCACCCACGCAGCCCGATCGATCTCGGGGATGCGGATCGTCTTGCCGGATCGCGGGGGCCACTCGATGTCGATCTCGTTGCTCGACACGCGCGTGACATCGACGTCGGCGCGCGCCGCCCACGCCACCACGCGCTTGCCCGACTTCATGCGGACCTCGCCGAGCGCGACGTGCGGTGGCGCGACGGCAGCGATGCCGAGCTCTTCGCTGGTCTCGCGAAGGGCCGCCGTGAGCGCATCTTCGCCGGGCTCGAGCAGGCCCTTCGGGATGGACCAGACGCCCTCGTCCTTGTTCGCCCAGAACGGTCCGCCGGGATGAACGAGCAGCACTCGGCTCCCGTGCACCAGCACCAGTCCCGCGCTGACGACGTTGACGGCCACCGCGCGATCAAAGCACCCGCGCGACCTTGACGCACGCACGCACGGTTCCCCATGCTCGCCGCGTGAGCGAACCGAGCTCCGCATCGAGCGGGACCTCTGCGACCGGCCGCGCCGCGCTGGGTTGCGGGATCGGGCTGGTGATCGCGACGGTGTCGCTCCCGCTCTTGGTGGGCGGCGCGTACCTCGCGGCGCGCGGTCACGTCGGCGCGACCGCGGCGACGATGGGCGAGATCACCGGGCTGGTGCTGGTGCCCGTCTCGATCGGCTCGATCGTCGCGGGCTTCGGGTGGATACACCGACGCTGGCTGGGCGTGCTTCTCACCTCGGTCGTGCTCGGGGTCGTCGTGTGCACCGTCGGGCTGCTCTTCGCGTGGAGCGCCCGGGAGTCCGGGCCGTTTCGCGCGCTGACCGACGCCGATCGCGCGCCGCCGGTGGTCGAGGACGTCGCAGGTCAGCCGATGCTCGTTCAGCACGCGCTCGGGCTCGCGCTTCCGGTCGCGCCGACGCTGACCTACGTGGCGAACGACACCGCGATCGCGCAGACACTCGCCGCGCAGCACGAGGTTGCCCCGCACATGGTCGGCTGGCGCTACACCGACGCCACGGGGGCTCAGCAGCTCGTGGTGATGATCGACCTCGCGTCGCTGCGCTCGCCCGAGCGAGAGGCCGCGCTCTTCGGCGGCGTCGTGGACGGCGCGCGCAACTCGCTCGAGCCGCAGGGCTTCACCGACGTCAGGAGCGAGTCGCGTGGTCCGCTCGATCACGTGCTCCGCGGCCACATCGCCGGAACCCGCCGTGACCTGATGATGCGCATCTTCGCGTACACGCACGGCGATGCGTTCGTGATCGCCACCGTCACGGTGGGAGGCGAGGATGCCGGCTCGCTCGAGGCGATCGCCAATGGCGCGCGCAGCCTCGACGACGGACGAATCTAGGTCCGCGGGCAGATCGGGTCGGCGTGCGCGAGCATCGCGTCCTGATGAACGAGCTGCGGCGTCGAGCCGACGGTGACCTGCACCGCACGCGCCGTGCTCGCGAGCCGCTCGACGGTCTCGGCCTCCGAGAACACGGTCCGAAGGTACGCGCGCTGGTATCGAAAGAGCACGGTGATCGTGGTCGCGTCGCCGTGCGGGAACACGCCGTACGCGGTGTTCTCCAGCGAGGAGTGTCGCGCCGCGATCCGCGACGCACGATCGTCGCCGGCCTCCATCCCGTCGGGCACCACCTCCGCCGAGTCCGGCACGGGCGCATCGGTGTACCCGTTGTCGCGCACGAAGGTCTCGGCCGCGGCGATCGCGATCCGTTCCTCGGGAGTCGCAGCGCGGCAGTCGCCCGGGGCGCTCTCGCTCTCGCTCTCGCTCTCGCTCTCGCTCTCGCTCTCGCTCGTCGCTGCCGCCGGCGCGCCGCCTCCGCAAGCGAGGAGCGCCGCCACCAGCCCGACCGATGCGATCCGAATCGTCATCGACGCAGCCTAACGGATCTCCGCAAGTGCGAAAGGCCGCCGCGATCTCTCGCGACGGCCTGGTCGAGTGTGGATGCCACAGCGGGCCCGCGTAGTACGGGGGTGACGGGGTGCCCGAAGGGGGCACGAAGTGCCGGGGCGAAGCCCGCGCGCGGCGCCTGCGCCGCGTAGAAAATCAGTGACCGAAGGCGGCCACGCGATCGATGAGCGCCTGGTCGGCGACCTGACCCGCGAGCGCCGTCCGGATGCGCGCGCCCAGCGCGAGCCACTCCGCGCGCTGCGCGTCGGTGACCGAGTCGACCGTCACGCCGTGCGTCGCGAGCGACTCGAGCGCGGTGTGCTCGTCGCGGCGCAGGTTGCGGCGCGCGAGCGTGTGAAACTGGACCGCCGTCTCGCTCATGATGGTGCGCTGCGCTTCGGTGAGCGCTGCCCACTGCGTGCCACCGATGATGGTACC
Organism: Deltaproteobacteria bacterium; assembly: GCA_043750095.1. Taxonomy (GTDB): domain Bacteria; phylum Myxococcota_A; class Polyangia; order Polyangiales; family Sandaracinaceae; genus JBBSAT01. The sequence continues at coordinate 7,647 of JAYVCF010000325.1, read as the reverse complement.
GCCGAGGACGATCGTGAGCGGCAGGTCCGTCATGTGGTTGAGGCGCGTGCTCCACTGGAGCGCGAGGGCCGCGACCGGCGGAACGATGGCCGTGTCCACGCGACCCGTCTGGATCGCGCCGAGAACCTCGGGCAGCTGGAGCGGCACCGGGTTGGTGTGCAGCGTCTCGTAGAGCGTCGGCAGGACGAGGTCGTCACGCCAGACGAAGGGGTGGCGCGAGGCGAAGTCCGACGGCTGAACGGTCGCCTGCGTCGAGAAGATGCGCGCCTGTCCTACGTCGGCCCAGCCGAGCAGGTGGAAGCCGCCCGCGGTGAAGCCCGCGTCCATCTCGGGCGCGAGCGCGTCGCGGGCGCGATCGAGCTGCGCATAGGTGCGCAAGATGCCGGGCATCTGGAACACCAGCGCCGGACGATGCACCTGCGCGAGGCCGACGGCCGTGACGGCGCCGGCGTCGAGGCGTCCCGATCGGATCTTGCGGATGACCTCGGCCTCGTCGCCCTGCACGCCGCCGCCGTACACGCGGAGCTGAAGCGAACCTCCGGAGCGCGAACGAATCTCGCGGTTCCATGCGTCGAACACGCGCGCCCAGGTCGAGCCGGGCGGCGCGAGCGTGGCGAGCGAGATCGTGCGCGTCTCCTGCGCGCGCATGTGACTGGCGTCGACCGCCAAGAAGGCCACACAGGCGAGCACCAAGAGCATCAGGTTGCGTAGGTGTTTCATCTTCACTCCATCTCGTTCCGGAGACCGAATCAGTGTGCGGCCGTCGTCGTGGTCGTCGTCGTCGTCGTCGTCGTCGCCGGGATCGTCGCCGCGGGGGTTGCCGCGGGGGCAGTGGCATCGCCCGCGTCATCGCCTTCGTCGTCGTAGTCGTCGTCGTCGTCGGAGGGCTCGGCCGGCTCGTTCGGGTCCTCGTCGAAGAACTCGTCGATGCGTGAGAGCCAGCGATGCGCGCGGCGCTGCGCGATGATGTTCGCGAGGCGCGAGTCCGGCAGCGTGTCCACATCGAAGTGGATGACCTCTTGGAGCAGCGTCCGGTAGAGCGCGCGATCCTGGAGCGCGACGGCCACGATCTGCGCCTCGGTCACCAGGTACATCAGGTTCTGCCGGTGCGTCAGCTCGATGGCGCGCTCGATCTCGATGCGTGCCTGGTCGGGCTGCCCGCCGAGCGCCGCAGGACGCGACCCGACCAGGCCACCGTGCAGCGCGATGGGCGCGTAGTCGAAGTAGGACTCGTTGATGGCCAGCAGGCGATCGCTCATCGCCTGCACGAACGCGAGGTCGGCGATGGCGTTCATGTCGTCGCGATGCAGGCCGATGTAGCGCGCCCACGAGTACGTGGCGAACAAGAGAAGCGGTGCGTCCTGCTCCGGGTCGGTGTAGCGGAGCAGGTGCTCCTGAAACGCCTCGAAGCCCTGGTGCTCCGACGCGAGCAGCCCGCCGTCCTCCGGGTGACGCTGATCGAGGCCGTGGATGGCGATCTCTCGCGCGCGCAGGTACGCGAGCGACGCGCGCCCGCGCCAGTGCTCGATCTCTTCCTCGGTGCCGTCGTGCTCGGCGATCTCGAGGTGGTCTTCCATGAACCCGAAGCCGTAGCTGAGGTACGCGCGCGCCATGAGAATGTGGAGCGTGATGTCGTTCGGCTGGAGCTCAGCGATGCCTTCCATCTGCGCGATGGAGGCGGGGAGCGCTCCCTCGGCGAACTCGGGATCGCGCAGGCGCCCGAGCGCGGGCGACGCGCGGCGCATGACGCCGATCGTGCTGGCCGCGGCGAACGCCCCGGTGTCACAGCCGAAGAGCGGAAGGCTCACCGGAATCGCGGCGATCGCCAGCGCGATGCCGAGGGCACGAGGAACGAACGAGTGAGCTGCGGTGTTCTTCTTGGACATCGGCATCGGTTCTCCGGGTCTCCGCCGCCCGGCCGTGACGCTATCGACTGAGTCAGCCCCTGCTGCATTCAGTCTCGAGCGCCCCCGGCGGACGAGTCGGGTGCGAGAATGCACGGAAAGGGGGCCCCGAGTCGATAGGGTCCTCACGTCGACAGTCGGGTCCCCCGCACGACCGGCCGCCGATCGTGTAGCGTTCGCCCCATGATTGCCATCGGCGACACCCTCCCCGACGCCACGCTCACCGAGTCCCTCGAGTTCGGCGACGCGTGTCCTCTACCTCCGCAGAAGCTCAGCGCCGTCGAGATGGCGAAGGGCAAGCGCATCGTGGTCTTTGGACTGCCGGGCGCGTTCACGCCGACCTGCTCGGGCAAGCACGTGCCCGGCTACCTCGCGAGCCTCGACGCGATGAAGAAGAAGGGCGTGGACGAGATCTGGTGCGTCTCGGTGAACGACGGCTACGTGATGGCCGCGTGGGCGCGTGACCAGAAGGCGATGGGCAAGATCCGATTCCTCGGCGACGGTTCGGCGGAGCTCGCCAAGAAGCTCGGCCTCGACACCGACATCCCCGGCATGGGCGTGCGCGTGAAGCGCTTCTCGATGCTCGTCGAGAGCGGCGTGGTGAAGCAGGTCAACGTCGAGCAGCCCGGCAAGTTCGAAGTGAGCAACGCCGAGACGATGCTCGGACAGCTCTAGCCTCGCCATGGAAGACGAGCGCCGCCTCCGCATCGATCTCGCCGCCTGCTATCGGCTCATCGCGCTCTTCGGCTGGGACGATCTCGTCTTCACGCACATCTCGGCGAAGCTCCCGAGTGGAGACGCGTTCCTGATCAATCCCTACGGCATGCTCTTCGACGAGATCACGGCGTCGTCGCTCGTGTTGGTGGACGCGCAAGGCAACAAGCTCTCGGAGAGCCCGCACCCGGTGAACCCGGCGGGCTTCGTGATCCACAGCGCGATCCACGCCGCGCGGCACGACGTGACCTGCGTCCTGCACACGCACACGGTCGCGGGCGTCGCGGTGTCGTCGCAGAAGGAAGGCCTGCTCGCGCTCTCGCAGCAGTCCACCATCTCGCTCGCCTCGATCGGCTACCACGACTACGAGGGCATCGCGCTCCGCGACGACGAGAAGCCGCGCCTCGTGCGCGACCTCGGCGATGCGACCTGCCTCGTTCTTCGCAACCACGGCCTGCTCACCGTCGGCGCGACGATCGCGGATGCCTTCCTCTACATGTACAACCTGCAGCGCTCCTGCGAGATCCAGGTCGCCGCGCAGGCAGGCAGCGGCGCGCTGGTCTCCATCGATCCGCGCATCGTCGGCGGCGTGAAGCAGAACGTCGCGGCCGTCACGCGCGGGATGGGCGGCGGCCTCGCGTGGCCGGGACTTCTACGCAGGCTGGATCGACGGAGCCCCGGCTACGCCGACTGATGGCGCGCGCGTGTCCTCCATCCAGAACGGCGACCGCATCGCGGATCGGTATCGCATCGAGTCCGTGCTCGCGACGGGTGGCATGGGCGCGGTCTATCGCGCCAACGACGAGCGTCTCGCGCGGGCGGTGGCGATCAAGGTGCTGCTCGCCGAGCTCGCGTCGAGCGCCACGCAGATCGCGCGCTTCGAGCGCGAGGCGGTCGCGTCTGCGCGCCTGAGCCATCCCGGCATCGTGCAGGTCTACGACTTCGGCAAGACCGATCAGGGGCTCGCGTACCTCGTGATGGAGCTCATCCTCGGACGCACGCTCGCCGCCGTGCTCGACGAGGGGCGGCTCGAGCCGTCGCGCGCCGTCGATCTCGCCCATCAAGCGCTCGGCGCGCTCTCAGCGGCACACGGTGCGGGGATCATCCATCGCGATCTCAAGCCCGCGAACCTGATGCTCGTGCCGCTCGCGACCGGGCGTGAGCACGTGAAGATCCTCGACTTCGGGATCGCGCAGCTGAAGTCGGGCGACGCGTACGCGCGCCTCACGTCCACGGGCGACATCATCGGCACGCCCTCGTACATGGCGCCCGAGCAAGCGCGCGGCGAGGCGTGCGACCCACGCACCGACGTCTACTCGATGGGCATGGTGCTCTGGAGCTGCCTCACGGGGCGGCGCCCCTGGGGAGAACAACACATCGCGCAGATGATCGTCGCGGTGCAGACCGAGATGCCGATGCGCGCCGACCTCGTATGCGGTGACGTTCCGAAGGCCGTCGCGCTCGTGGTCGAGAAGGCGATCGGCAAGCGCGCCGACGATCGCTTCTCGAGCGCCGTCGAGTTCGCCGATGCGCTGACGAAGGCCGCGAACGCGATCACGCCGCACACGCGCGCGCCGCTGACGCCGACGGCGCCCAATCCGTTCGGAAGCGCGCCGAACATCGCTGCGTCGACGCCCGCCATGTCGAGTGGGCCGCCTGTTGCTGCGACGCGCCTCGGCTCACCCGCGCCGCCTCTCGTGTCACCCGCGCCCACTGCCGTGCTGCTGCCCGCGCAGCTTCCCGCGCCCGTCGTCGCGCCGCGTCCGTTCGTGACCCCGGGTCCGGCTCGCATGGCAGGGCCTCCGCGTCCTCGCGCGCGTTGGTGGCTCCGCATCGTGATCGCGCTCTTCGCGCTCGGTTCGCTGATCGCGATCGCGATCGTGGTGCTCGTGCTCGGCCTCGGCGTCCTCGGGTGGGAGGCATTCACGAGCCTCCCGAACGCGGAGCATCCGGCCGCGGCCTCGCAGCCGCCGTCGCAGTCGGAAGACGGCGAGCCTACGTGCGAGGCGGCAGAGCGCTGCTGCACCCTCGGCGAGGGCCCGGAGGACGAGTGCGCCCGATACCTCGAGGTGCCGCTCGACGTCGCGGCCTGCCGGGCGGCGATCGGATCGTATGGCGACGCGATCACGCAGGGCGGCGGTGACGCGAGCCCATGCGCCACCAGCTACGTGGAGTGAAGCGTCACTCCGCCGCGTCGGCGAGCGGATAGAGCGTCTTGTTCTCCACGCCCATCCGCCGGCCGAGCTGCTCGAAGCAACCGAGCACGTCGAGGATGAACTCGCCGCGCCTGTGGAGCCCGACCCGCACGCGCCGAGCATTGCATGAGCCCCGCGCCGAGGTGCTCAGCGACGCCGACCGCGACGGATCGCGACCCAGAGCAGCGCGAGCGCTCCCAGCATCCGCGCGTCGTGATCGCTCGAGCGCCGAGGCACCGAGCAGCCGCAGCCCGTAGACGCGGTCGGCGGGCCGGCGTCAGCCGCCCTGGCGGCGTCGCCGCCGCTGGCGTCGGAGGCCGCATCCGCGCGCATGCCCGAGTCCCGGGCCACCGCACCGTCGCCTGCCATGCCGGCGTCGCTGCCGGTCATGCCGCCGTCGCTGCCCGTCATGCCGGCGTCGCTCCCGGTCGTGCCCGCATCGCCCATCCCCGCGTCGCCGCAGCCAGCGATGCGCGCGTGCGAGCAAGTGCCGTCGGCTGCGCAGGCGTCCGCCGTGCACGCGTCACCGTCGCCGCAGTCGAGCGGCGTGTGCGAGCAAGTGCCGTCGGTCTGGCACGCGTCGACCGTGCAGAGGTTCGCATCGTCGCAGTGCACCATGGTCTCGGCACAGCGCTGCGTCGTCGTGTTGCAGCTCGGCGTGGTGCACGCGTTGCCGTCGGTGTCGTGACAGGTGGCGTCACTCGTGCAGCAGTTCGGGATCACAGGAGCGACGCAGGTGCCGGTCAGGCCGGTGAGGTTGCACGCATCGGCGGTGCACGCGTCGGTGTCGTGGCAGTCGGCGTTGCCCGTGCAGCAGCCCGCGCGCGCAGTGCTCGTGCAGCCGTGACTCGCACTACACGCATCGGTGGTGCACGCGAGGCCATCGCTACACTGCGAGTCGCTCGTGCAGCAGCCCGCGATCGGTGCCGAAGCGCATCGGTTCGTCGCCGTGTCGCAGCGAACCGTCACGCACGCGCCGCCTGCGGAGCAGTCCGCATCGACACGGCAGCAGGACGCGATCGGGAGGCTCTGGCACGCGCCGCCCGGTCCGCTACAGCGCTCGCTCGTGCAGACGTTGCCGTCGTCGGCACACTCCGAGTCGAGGTTGCAGCATCCTGCGACCGGCGTGGAGTGGCAGCCGCCCGGCTCGCGGCAAGCGTCGGTCGTGCACAGGTTCGCGTCGCTGCAAGCGGGCGGGATCCCAGTCGCACACACGCCTGCGCGACACGCCTCCGCACCGTCGCAGACGAGTCCGTCGCTGCAGCTCGCACCGTCGGGGCGAGCAGCATCGGGGGGACACGTCGCAAAGCCATTGCAGCTCTCGGCGGCATCGCAGGGGCCAGCCGCTGGCCGACAGAGGGTTCCGAGCGGCATGACCGAGTTGCTCGGACAGTCCGGCGCGCTCCCGCTGCAATACTCCGTGCTGTCGCAAGTGCCGGCGCTCGCACGACACACAGTCGGGAAAGGCATGAACACGTTGGTCGGACAGCTCACGCTCGAACCGGTGCAAGCCTCCGCCGCGTCGCAGTCGCCTGCCGACGGACGACAGACCATCGTCGCGGGGACGAACAGGGATTGGCAGATCGCCGTCGCCCCGACCGGGCCAGCGCAGCGGTCCTGCGTGTCGCAAACATCGGTCGGCGCTCCGCCGCAGGGTGTGCCCGCAGGTTGGGCCGCATCGGCCGGACAGAGCGGGGCAGAGCCAGTGCAGTTCTCTGCGACGTCGCACGCGCCTACCGACCCGCGGCAGCTCGTCGCCGACGACGCGAAGAGCGACCGACAGATCGCGGTCGCGCCCACGGTACCCGCACACGTGTCCTGCACGTCGCACGCACCGCTCGGCGCTCCACCGCAGGCCGTGCCCGCAGGTTGCGCCGCGTCGGCCGGACAAAGCGCCGACGAGCCCGTGCAATTCTCCGACGCGTCGCACGCGCCCACCGATGCGCGGCAGCTCGTGGCTGACGAAGCGAAGAGTGATTGGCAGACTGCGGTGGCGCCCACCGCACCGGAGCAGGTGTCCTGCACGTCGCACGCACCGCTCGGCGCTCCGCCGCAGGCCGTGCCCGCAGGTTGCGCGGCGTCCGCGGGACAGCTGGGGGTCGTGCCCGTGCAGTTCTCCGCCGCATCGCACCCGCCGACGGACCCGCGGCAGACCGTGGCTGCGCTCTCGAGCTGGCACGTCGGCGAGCAGCAATCGCCCGCGTTCGTGTTGCCGTCGTCGCATCCCTCGCCCGCCTCGACTGTGCCGTTGCCGCAGACCGCGGTCGCGCCTCCATAGATGTCGGTGACCGCCGTCACGCCGGAGGCGCTATAGCCGCCAGCCACCATCGGGCGACCGTCGGCTAGGACCACTTCCGCGGCGTAAGTATGGCCCGACGTCATCGCCCCGCCGCTGGACCAGCTGTTCGCCACCGCGTCGTAGATCTCGGTCGAGCCCGTGTACGCCGAGCCGTCGTAACCGCCGGCAACGACCAATCCGCTGCTCGTGAGAGCGGCCGTGTGGCCGTAGTGCGGCGTGCTCATGGATGCGGCCGCCGACCACGAGTTCGTCGCCGGGTCGTACAGGTCGGCGGAGGCATTGTAACCACCACCGAAGCCGCCCGCCGCGAGCACGCGCCCGGTCGAGAGCCGTGTCGCGGTGTGGAAGATGCGCCCGACGCTCAAGCCCGAAGCGCTCGACCACGTATTCGTCGCCGGGTCGTACAGCTCGGCGGACGAGACATAGGGGGCACCGTTGGTATCGGAACCACCGGTCACGAGGACGCGCCCGCTCGCGAGCAGGGTCGCAGTGTGGCCGTAGCGCCGAGTGCTCATGGACGCCGCGCTCGACCACG
>JAYVCF010000324.1:0-8858 GCA_043750095.1 Deltaproteobacteria bacterium | reverse complement strand
GAGCGCGACGAAGACGTCGGGCGCTCGGAAGTCCGCGTTCTTCACCTGCTCGAGGCTGAAGTAGACCGCGCGATTGCCCGCGACGTGCCAGTCCTCGCGCGGGCCGAGCCAGTGGTTCAGCGTGTTCGTGAGCAGGTGCATCTGCTCGTAGTGGCGCGCGCTCTCCATCGGCTCCCCGTCGTCGTACGGGAGCTCCGCCGCCGTGGGAGGAAGAGCCGGAAATTCCGGATCGAGCGCCTCATCCATCGTCTGCAGCATGTCATGCGCTTCCGTCACGAGGAAGACGGGAGCACGCCGCATTCCGCCTTGCCGCCAGCCGAAACGCGGGTTTTCTAGACGAAGATTGGCGTCGCTGGCGGCGCCTGACGGCGTGGTAGCCTCGCGCCGTGGGTCAGCTCCCGCTCCCGCTCGCCCGGCCCCAAGGCGAGACACCCGCACCGGTTCCCCGCGCGCAGCGCATCTACGTCAACCGCAACCTGCGGCTCGATCAGATCGCGTGGGCGGGCTTCGACATGGACTACACGCTCGCGATCTATCGCCAGGACGCGATGGACGCGATCAGCATCGCGCAGACGGCCAAGAAGATGGTCGAGCGAGGCCGACCCGAGTCGCTGCTGACGCTCCCCTTCGACACCAACTTTCCGATCCGCGGGCTCTTCGTCGACAAGAAGCTCGGGAACGTCCTCAAGATGGACCGGTATCGTTACGTTAAGCGCGCCTACCACGGCATGCGGCGCCTCACGCGCGACGAGCGGCGTCAGCTCTACGCGTCGCGGCCGATTCGTCCGGGGACCAAGCGCTTTCACTGGGTGGACACGCTCTACGCGCTGCCCGAGGTCACGCTCTACGCGGCGGCGCTCGAGCACCTCGAGTCGCTCTCGCAGACGGAGGCGCTCGACTACGGAGCCCTCTTCGACGAGGTGCGCGAGTGCATCGATCTCTGTCATCAGGACGGAAGCATCGTCGACGTGATCGCCAACCATCCCGAGCAGTATCTCGTGAAAGATCCGGGGCTCGGGCCGGCGCTCCACAAGCTGCGCTCGTCGGGCAAGCGGCTCTTCCTGCTGACGAACTCGCGGCCCGGCTACACGCAGAAGATCATGTCGTACCTGCTCGACGGAGCGCTGCCCGCGTACGCGCGCTGGCAGAGCTACTTCGATGTCATCGTGTGCGCGTCGAAGAAGCCGCGCTTCTTCACCGAGACGGGGATCCCGTTCATTCCGGGCGAGCCCGATCTCGCGCCGCCCACCGAGCGCTTCGAGGATGGCCGCATCTACGAGGGCGGCTGCCTCCACGAGCTCGAGCGCTTGCTGGTCGGCACGCACGGAGCTCCGCTCGCGGGCGACGAGGTGCTGTACGTGGGCGACCACATCTACGGAGATGTGCTCCGTACGAAGAAGGAGACCGCGTGGCGCACGATGATGATCGTGCAGGAGATGGACGCCGAGATCGCCGTCCACGACGCGCGGACGGAAGACCTGGCGCGCTTCGACGCGCTCCACGACGCGCGCGAGCGGATGCTCGACGAACTGCGCGGCCACCAGGTGCAGCTGAAGGTGGTCGAGCGCGCCATCGAGGAGGCAGGGCGTGCCACCGCAACGCTCGGAGCGAGCCGTGTGGGCCTTCGAAAGGCCATCGATCGCGACAAAGTGCGCCTCGCAGAGCTCGAGGCCGAGCACGCGCAGGTCGAGGGCGCGATCGACGCGGCGTTCCATCCTTACTGGGGATCGGCCTTCTCCACGGGCGAAGAGCTGACGATGTTCGGCGACCAGGTCGAGCAGTACGCCTGCCTCTACACAGGGCGCGTCTCCAACCTGCTTCAGTACTCGCCGACCTACTATTTTCGTGGTCCGCGCGACCGAATGCCACACGAGCACTGATCTTCTGTTGACGCAGGGCGAAAAGCCTGTCCTGACCGATTGTTGCGCTGTCGAGGTATGGACACCATCGGACGGTAGCCGTATACAACTTGGAACGCCCGAGGGAGAATCTCGCGCCCGTCCATGCGCCTCGCCATCTTCAGCGACGTCCACGCCAACATCGAGGCGCTCTCAGCGGTCCTCGAGGCGTACAAACGCGAGACGATCGATGTCCATTACTGTTTGGGCGACGTGGTCGGCTATGGTGCGAGCCCGAACGAGTGCGCCGACCTGATCCGCAAGCTCGCCAAGGTCACCATCCTCGGCAACCACGATGCCGCCGTCGCGGGCCGGATGGACTACTCGTACTACTACGAGGCCGCGCGCCAGGCGCTCGACACGCACGCGCGTCAGCTGACCAAAGAGAACCTCGATTGGCTCAAGCAGCTCCCGTACAAGCACGAGCTGCGCGAGATAGGCCTCACGCTCTGCCACGGGTCGCCCGTTCGACTCGAAGAGTTCGAGTACATCTTCGCGCCCGAGCAGGCGCGCGAGTGTCTGACCATCTGGGACGACCTCGCCGACCTCACGCTCATCGGGCACTCGCACCTCTGCAAGGTGTTCGCGCTTCGTCCGGGCGAGGTCGAGGAATTGCCGGCCAAGCGCTTCACGTTGCGTAAGGGCTGGAAGTACGTGGTCAGCGTCGGCTCGGTCGGCCAGCCTCGCGACTACGACAACCGCGCCAGCTACACGATCTTCGACACCGAGCAGCGCGAGTTCGAGTTCAAGCGCGTCGAGTACGACATCGAGAGCGCGGCGACGAAGATCTTCGAGGGCAACCTCGAGCGGAACTTCGGGCACCGCTTGTTCATCGGCGTCTAGTTTCTCCCGCGCGCAGGCGCGCCGGGCGGGGGCCCTTCGGGCTCCCCGAGCCCCCGTACAACTTGGGTCGCCCTCCGCCTGCTGCCGAACGCCGCAGGGTTGCGTCGGCTCGGCTTGCTCGCGCCTCTCAGCGCTGACGCACCGCGAGCACGCCGAGGATGTCCCGCCACTGACGATCCGACACGCCGCCTCCCAGGCGGTACCCGCGAAGCTTCTGGAGCACGATGTCTTCCGCAGGCGCGAGCATCAGCTCGCGCGGTGGGTCGTCGGCGACGCGATGGCCACGCGCGCGCGTCAGCTCCTCGCGGGCGAGTGGATCGCTTCCTGCGATGAAGACGTCGATCTTGAGCACCGTCGCGAGGTGGATGATGTTGAAACACGAGCGCTCGCGAATCGCCTCGCGCATCAAGACGTCATCCGCGTAGTACGACGCGCCCCACGCGGCGCAGAGCGGCGCGACGTGAGCGAGACCGATCTCTGCGACGAGGTCGACGTCGTCGGTCGATCGAGGCTTGCCGTGGAGCGAGCTCGCCAGCGAGCCGCCGATCGCGTAGCGGATGCCGAGAGGCGCGAAGACCGCCACCGCATCGAGCGTGACGAGGATCGGCTCGGCCAGGGTGGCGTCAGGCGCCGTGCTCACGCGGGTCCCACCCGAGCGCTCGGATCATGGTCTCGCGGCCGAAGCGCAGCGCAGCGAGCCTGAGCTGGAGCTCGCGGGCATCCGCGCGCGGATGCTCCTCGCGGATTCGGGAGAGGGCCAGCTGGCGCGCGGCTCGTGTGAGCGCGTCCACCCGCGCGAGCTTCTGCTGCGCGCTCATCGCTCGATACGCCTCGAGCATGCGGCGCTCGATCTCCGGGTGCGTGTCGTCCACGCGACGATCATGGCGCGGGGCGGCATGCGCGGTCGCCGCGCCGATCTAGGGACTCACTGGACACTGCGCGCGATGCGCGTTGCAGAAGTGACTCCAACACGTGGTGAACGCGCTCGTCTCCGTCACGCAAGACGGGCAGCTCGGGCCGGCGAGGCGGCACGCGTAGTACGCGCCGTACTCCGCGTCGCAGCCCATCAGGTGCGCATGTCCGTCTCGGCGCGCGCAGCCCACGGCGCATGTGGCGTAGCTCGAGTCGCCGCAGAGCACGCACGCGCGCAGGCACGCGGTACTCGGCGCGAGCGCGACGCACGCGTCGAGGGTCGCGCGCTCCGCCATGCACGCCCCCCCCGGACGGCAATACGCACCGATGGGGGCGGCCGCGAAGCAGTCCCAGAACATCGACGTCTGCGCCGCGCAACCCGTGTCCGCCCCGATGCGTTCCGACTCCGCGCAGAACGCCGCGCAGTCGTAGTTGCTGACGCCACATCCGCTGATGCCCACGTTGAACTGGGCACAACCCGCGAGGCATCCGGCGGCGGGTGCATCCGGGGGCGGGGCATCGGAGGCGAGGGCGTCCACTCCGGCGTCGGCGCTCGACATGGGCTGAGCGCAACCCGCGAGAACAGCACACGTGACCGTGATCCAGCGCAGGCTCATCGAGCTAGAGCCTCGCACGGCCGCGCATCGGGTGGATCGCGAGGCGCGCTGCGCACTGATTCCCCGAGCTCTCTCGCTCAGCCCAGACGAACGAGGCCGTGCCAGGGCGCGACGCCGTCGGTCGGCGCGATCAACGACGGACGTTGCATCTCGCCCGGTGCGCAGACGCGCGGCGAGAGCGGTGGTGGGAGCACGAGGCGCTTCTCGTCGCCCGCGATCGCGACGACCTTGAGGTGTGCTCCGTACGGAGCGAGCCGCGCTCCGACCTCGTCGACCGTGTCGAACGCGTGCACCGCGATGTTTCGGTATCCCGGCGTCGGTCTCGCCGCGCCTCCGCCTTCGAACGACGTCGCGTAGCCGTCGCCTTCGAAGAGCTCGTGCAGGCTCGAGGCGAGGCCGCGCCACTGGACTTGCTGCGCGCCGATGTCGAGGGGGAGCACGCCGCGCGGCATCGATGCTGCGAGCGATGCGAGGCCGTGCGATGCGACGAGCGATGCGAGATCGCGCGGGCTCAGCTCGCCACCGCGCTCGACGAGGATCATCTGCGGCGACAAGCATCCGCGCTGATCGTACGCGGCGACGTCGCGCGCGATCGACGACGCGAGCGCCTGCACCTGCGCGGAGAGCGCATCGCGCAAGACCACGACCGCACCGAGGCCGTGTCCGTGCGCGACGAAGTCGGTCGTCGGCGACGTCGCGGCGCGCATCTCGCCGATCGCGTGATCGCCGCCATGGGCCGAGACGAGATCGACGCGGGTCGCGAGGCGAGCGAAGAGCGCCGCCGACGAGCCCTGGGGCTGCAGCACGCTGACGCTCTCGCCGAGCTCCGGATCGATCGCGCTCAGGGCGACACCGAAGAGATCCGGGAGGCCTTCGTCGAGGGTCGCCACCTTCACGAGCGTCGGGACGCGCGCGAGGAGCGACCACACGATAGGCCGCAAGCACGCCGTGAAGACGTTGCCGGCCAGGACGAGCGCGTGCGAGCGCACGGGCGTCGCACGGTAGCTGCCGAACGAGCGCCGCATCGCCGCGAGCGCGTGGTCGAGCGCGGGCCGACGCGGCTCGGTGAGCGTGGTGTCGAGCGCCCAGGCCGCGCCCTCGCTCGACAAGCCGGAGCGCGCGGCGATCGCCGAGCGTGCCTCGCGCCCCACGGAGGACGTGGCGTCGGAGATCGAACCGATCGCAGCGTCGATCCAGGCGAGCACACGCTCATCGGATGCCGCGCGCAGCACGCGCCCGGCGCTCGTGACCCGATCGATCGCGAGCTCGACGGCGTCGCTCATCGTTCGACTGCGCCGATGGCTTCTTCGGTCGCGAGCGAGCAGCCGCGCGGCACCGCGCCCGGGTTGCGGCCATGCAACACGACGCGATCGCCCACCAAGCGTCCGAGGTCCGCCGTCTGGATCGAGCAGCACGAGTCGAGGTTCGCGAGGTCGTCGATGCGCAGCACGCCGACCAGCCCGCGTCCGACCGGTCGCAGCGTCTCCGGATGGCAGGGCGTCACGCGAACCCAGGGCGGCACGATGAGGCGCTCGATCCCGTCGAGTGCGAGCTGTCCGGCGAGGAGGCCATCGCCGTAGAGCTGCGAGCTCAGCTCGGTCATGCCGTACTCGCTCACGACCCGATGCTCGGCGAGGCCGAACGTCTTGGCGACCTCGGCGCGGAGAGTGCGCGCATCGATCTCGCGCGAGCGTCCCTTGTACCCGCCCGTCTGCATGACGAAGCTCTCGGGCGGCAACGAGATGCGCGCCCCGTCGAGCGCGTCCAGCAGATGAACGAGCGCGAACGACGTCGCGCAGATCGCCATCGGCTCGCTCGCGGCTTCCAGCGCGCGTCGCGCGATGGCCGTGTCCAGCTTGCCGTGCGACCAGGCCCAGGTCGTGTCGGTGCCGAAGCTGGCCTCGAACATCTCGAGCATGAACGAGAGCGACGAGTCCGGCGCCTCGATCATCATGGGCGCCAGCATCAAGAGCGGACGCTTGCCACCATGGAAGAGCGCGTAGGTCGCCATGACCTCGGCGGCGCGCATGGTGGAATAGATGTGTCGAAAGGCGTGCTCACCGCGGGCGCCGTTCGTCGTGCCCGAGGTTCGAAAGAGCACCACGTCTTCTTCGGGCGGGTGCGCAGCGACGCGCGCGAACCGAAACACGTCGGTCGGCAGCGCCGGCCAGCCATCGGGTCCGCGATCGAATCGACCGCTGCGCGCCGCGACCAGACGCCCGAAGGGCGCGACCTGCTTCGATTGCCGCTCGGCGAGCTCGGCGAGCAGCGCGTCGCGCTCGGCCGCGTCGGCCCGCCCGAACACGCCGGGCTCGATGAACGCCTGCACGCGCGAGTCGAGGCTCGTCACGCCGCGTCCTCCGCGTCGAGGACTTCGTCGAGCGCGACGAGGAAGGCGTCGATCGGCGCGGGCGCGATCGAGAGCGGCGGCGTCAGCGAGAGCACGTCCGCGTCCGCGCCCGCAGCCAGCGTGATGAAGCCGCGCGCGAGCAACGACGCGCCGACACGCAGCGCGGCCGCGCGCTTCAACAGCGCGACCCCGAGCAAGAGACCTCGGCCGCGGACCTCGGAGACGCTCGGGTGTGCGCTCGCCAGCGCCGAGAGCCGCGTCGCGAGGTCGGTGCCCACACGCGCCGCCCGCTCGGCGAGCGCCTCGTCCTCGATCACGTCCAGCGCAGCCAACGCCGCCGCGCATGCGAGCGGATGTCCGAAGAACGTCGCCGTGTGGATCGACTCGCGATCCGGATCGCCCCACGCCCTCATCACGTCGTGCGGTGCGAGACACGCCGAGAGCGGCATCCCACCGCCGAGCGCTTTGCCGAGGCAGAGCACGTCGGGCACGAAGCCCTCGCGCTCGAACGCGAAGCGCGCCCCCGTTCGTCCGAGGCCCGTCATGATCTCGTCCACGACGACGAGCGCACCGTGCTCCTTCGCGGTGCGCGCGAGCGAGCCGAGCCAGCCGTCCTTCGGTACGACCACGCCGCCGCGCCCGAGGATGGGCTCGACGACCACGCAGCCGATGTCGCCGCGCGAGAGGCGCGCTCCGATGACCTCCATCGACTCACCGTAGCGCGCGAACGAGACGTGCGGGTTCAGCTGCGCGACGAAGGGCTCGCGGAATCGGCTCGCGTAGCCCGAGATCGCGAGCGGGGCGTGGGCGAGCCCGTGATAGCTCCCCTCGAACGCGAGCACGCCCGGCTTTGCGGTCGCGAGCATCGCGGTCTTCAGCGCCGCCTCGATCGCATCGCCGCCGTGCGCGCCGAGGATCACGCGCGCGTCGGGGAAGGGCGCCAGCGCCGCGAGCCGCTCGCAGAGCTCGATCTTCGCGTCGGAGGGATGCACGTCGCCGAGCGCGTGGATCAGTCGCTCGCTCTGCTCGCGGATGGCGTGCACCACCCTCGGATGACCGTGACCGATCGACGCTGCGCCGAAGCCAGCGACCATGTCGACGAGCACGTTTCCATCGGCATCGACGACGTTGGCGCCGCGCGCTTCGGTCCACACGATGGGATCCTGCGGCGCGCCCGACGCTTCCGATCGACGCCTGCGCCGTCCCGTGAGCGAGGGGCACTCGGTCTCGGCGAGGACCTCGACGAGCTCACGAGAGCGCGGCCCCGGGATCGGGGTCGTCAACGAAGGAACCAGCGCGCCGAGCTCGGGCCTCATCAGCGCGCCTGTCGTACCAGACGCGTCGCAGGGGCGCTCGCGAGGCTCAATGCCAGCGGACTTCGGCGATGCACTCGCTGGCGCCATGGCTCACGCACTGGGTCCGCCGCGCGATCACGTCCTTCTGGCCCGTGAGCTCGAAGATCGCGCACATCGTCTCGATGGTGACCTCGCAGAGCAGCGGATGGTGGCCAGGCCAGTCCCAGGTGCGCGAGATCGCGTGGCCGTCACGCACGAGCTGGATCTCGCGTGAGCCGCCGTCGTGGAGCATCCGCCAGAGGCGCTGGATGTTCCGCGCGTAGAACCCCGGCGTCACGATCTGGCCGACGACGAACCGGTACACGCCGTTCATCGACGTGCGCAGCGCTTCGCGCGCGGCGGTCTGGATCAGCACGTGTCGATCCCCGGCGGGGTAGGGCGCGACGATGGCGTCGAGCATCGCGTGCACGAGCACCGCGTCGTACCAAGCGCTCGCGATCAGGCCGAGCGCGTCGTCGCTCGGGTCGAGCTGGCTCTGGATCTCGGGCGGCATGCTCGCCACCGCCTGCGCGAGCGCGTCGCGCCCGTGCGTGCGCGCATACCAGCGGACGACCTCGCGAATCGCAGCACCTTTGATCTTGGCCGGCGTGGAAAAGCTCCGGGGGTCTCGGCCTACCTGCCCTTGCCGAGGAATTCCTTGATCGACTCCACGATCGCATCGCGGTCGCGGATCTCGCTGGTGATCACGCGCTCGTCCTTGCCGAGGTGCTCGCGCAGGTCCTTGATGAACTGGCCCGAGCCGTACGGACTCTCGACTTGGCCGTATGCGAACATGTTCACGCGCGGAAGGAGCTTCTGTTTGAGGATCTCGACGCACGCGAGCGTGTCGTCCATCGACCAGTTGTCGCCGTCGGAGAAGTGGAAGGGATAGATGTTCCACTCG
>JAYVCF010000323.1:0-13627 GCA_043750095.1 Deltaproteobacteria bacterium | reverse complement strand
TCTCGATGCGGTGGCCGTGCAAAAGCTCCTTCGCGCGCTCTTGCGAGACACCGAGCGGCACCGTGACGAGCTTGCGCGTCATCAGCTTCTCCACCGGCTGCGCGAGGTTCTTCTCGAAGCGCACGTCGCGGCTGGTGAGGATGCCCACGAGCTTTCCGTCCTGCACCACCGGCAGGCCGGAGATGTCGTGCTTGCGCATCGTCTCGAAGGCGTCGCGCAGCGAGCTGCCGGGCTGGATCGTGACCGGATCGAGGATCATGCCGCTCTCCGCGCGCTTCACCTTGAGCACCTCGCGCGCCTGATCCTCGGGCGAGAGGTTCTTGTGCACGACACCGATCGCGCCCTCGCGCGCCATCGTCACGGCCGCGCGCCACTCGGTGACCGTGTCCATCGCGCTCGAGAGGATCGGCACGTTGAGCCGCAGATCGCGCGTGAGGCGCGTCTTCACGTCGGCGTCGGCGGGCAGAAAGTCCGAGTAGCCCGGCAAGAGCAGCACGTCGTCGAACGTCAGAGCCATCCGCGGGTGTTCGTCGATCATGGTGTTCTCCTAGGGCGCGATGACGGCGACGCCAGTGTGGTAGTCGAGCGAGAAGAGGTCGCCTTCGCAGTCGTCGATGATCGGTGCGAACTGCAGCGTGATGTTGGAGTCCGCAGGCACCGCGTTGGCGAAGAACGGGTTGTCGATCATCACGTCGATGCTCGTCGCACCCGACGCGGCGGGGCCGATGGTCGTGAGCGGGAACACGCGCCCGTCGCTGCTGCCGCCGTCGGGCTCCGCGAACGCGCCCGGGACGAACGCGGCGATCTGAACGGTGAGCGGCAGCGGCGCCATGCCGCAGCGCTCGAACTCGACGTGCACCTGGGCGCGCATGGTCGGGTCGTCCACGCGGATGCGCGAGGGAGTCAGCGTGGCGCTGGTGACGCGCGCGTACGTGTAGGGGCGGCACGCATCGACGTACTCACCTCGGCAGCTTCGCGTGAAGCGCGGGGCCGGTGGCGAGGGGCTGCACGCGGTCAGCACGGCGAAGGCGCATGCGAACAGGGCGGCGAGGCGCGACATTGTCGCACTCTGACAGAGCCGCGGACGCTGTCACGCGCCACCCGTGAGAACGGCGGCGGCCGAGACCGTCAGGGCCTCGAAATTCGGGCGGGCTCGTCGGCGACCGGGACCTCGGCCTTCTCGTCCACCAGGCGCGGCGGGCGCCCCGTCGCGACGCGAGACAGGTCCAGGATCGCCTCGATCACGCCCAGCGACACGTAGCCGGCGAGCAGCCAGACGAGCGCCACGCTCCAGTGGAACATCATCATCATCGCGATGGTCGAGCCGACGGCGCCCAGCACGAAGAGCACCGAGCCGAGCGAGAGCTTCACGTTCTTGAACGATCGGAACTTGATCGTGCTGACCATGAAGAACGAGAGCACGATCACGATCCCGAGCACGATCTCCGGATGGAGATCGAGGCGCAGCGAGGGGATGTTCAGGAACCAGTTCGCGACGACGAGCGCGACCACGATGCCGGCCGCGCCCGGAATGGGCAGCCCCAGGATGAACTTGCTCGGCTTCTTCGGTGCGCCGCCCGCGCCCATCGCCAGCACGTTGAAGCGCGCGAGGCGGATCGCGCCGCAGCCGAGGAACACGAAGCTCGCGACCAGCCCGAGCACGCCGAGCTGGTGGAGCGACCAGCGATAGAGCAGCACCGCGGGCGCCGCGCCGAAGCTCACCACGTCGGCCAGCGAGTCGATCTGCACGCCGAAGGCGCTCTGCGTCTTGGTCAGGCGCGCCACGCGCCCGTCGATCGTGTCGAAGAACATGGCGAACACGATCAGGATCGAGGCCTTGTAGAAGGCCTCCGGGGTCACGTCACCGCTGGCGCTCGAAGCCCCACTGCCGCCGGGCAGGGGCACCGAGGGCGAGGTGCAGACGAGCATCGCGTAGAAGCCGCAGAAGATGCTCGAGAGCGTGAACAGGTTCGGGAGAATGAACAGGGTCTTGCGTAGGTCGACGCGCATCGTTCCTCTCACACCGGTACACAGCCCACCCGTACACGGCCCCTACCGCTCGCGAGCTTTGGCTCAGTGAGGGTACGCGAAAGCTGCGGAGGATGTTCCGGTTCTTCGGACGCGCAAACCGACGCTTCCGAGCGCCGACTATTCGATCGCGCCTTCGTCGAGGGCCGCTCGTTCGGCGGCGAGCGCGTGGTTTCTCAGGCGAAGCGAGCCCGTGAGGTCGCACGCGCGCTCGAAATCACTGCGCGCCTCGGCCAGCTCCCCGGCCTCGAAGGCCAGGACGCCGCGGGCCTCCCAGACGCGCGTTCCGCCCGCCGCCGCGTAGGCATCGACCGCCTCGATGCGCATGCCGATCGGCGCCGTGCCGCCCTCGAGCGCGAGCCATCCGTAGTACGCGCGCAGCTGGAGACGGGTCATCCCGTCCGTCATCGCGATGCCGTGGATGGCGTTCCATCGCGCATGAAACATGGTGCGGATCACCAGCTCGGGGGCGACGCGATGACCCTCGATCACCGCGCCGTAGCGCTCGAGCATCGCGGGAAACACACCGAGCTCCGCTGCGCGCTGCGTGTCCGAGAGCTCCCCTTCGCCCCGAAGCGCTGGCATCACCCGCCCGACGTCGCGCGCGCGCACGGCGGCCAACGCCTGAGGATCTCGCTCGGCGATGCCGCGCGCGAGGCGTGCGAGGTTCATCGCGCGCCCCGACGCCTCTTCGGGCGAGTCGTCCATCCGGACTTCGGAGAGCCCCTGCGCCAGATAGAGCGTGCGTCGCTGGGTCTCGTCCTCGTCGTCCGTCGCGGAAGCGGCCAGCGCGTCTTGCTCGGCGATCGCGCGCGCCACCTCGGTGGCGGGCAGCACGAGCGCGGGCATCTCGGCCGGACGGGCGGGCCGCGGGCTCGCCCAGAGCGCCACCAGGCCCGCAGGGATCGAGATCGCGATGACCAGGCCGATCAGCTCGGGACGTCCGCTCCGCGCTCGTCCGCTGCCACTGCTGCTCGCCTCGCTCGCCAAGTTCCGCCCTTCCTTCTGAGAAGCTTCTCGCTATAGTCGTCGGCTCAGCCTACGAGTTAGAGAGGCGTGCGGAAAGCCGATTCGTGTCCAACAACCGACAGCATGAGCGCATCGAGATCGCGATCCCCGTCATCCTCGTCCACGAGGGTCGAGAGATCGCAGCCGAGTCACGCAACCTGAGCGCGGGCGGCATGTTGATCGACGGCGGGACGGAGATCCCCTTCGGCGCGGTCGTGCAGTTGAAGGCCTCCCTGCCGCCGAACGGGCTCCCGATCGATCTGCCTGCCACCGTGCGCTGGATCCGCGACGGCACGATCGGCGTGCAGTTCGGCTCGCTGCGCGCGAAGGAGACGTGGGCGATTCACCAGCTCGTGAAGATGCTCGCGGGAACCAAGCCCGCCTGAACAACATCGGCCCGGCGACGCCGGGCACTCCATCCACTCGAGGACACGAAATGGATCTCTCGTTCACGGCCGAACAGGAAGCGTTCCGCAAAGAGATGCGCGCGTTCATCGCGACGGCGATGCCCCCGGCGATCAAGAAGAAGGCCGACGACGACGGCCACTTCGAGATGGACGAGGTGATGCAATGGCATCAGGTCCTGGCCAAGAAGGGCTACATCGCTCCGCACTGGCCCAAAGACGTGGGCGGCACCGGCTGGGACGCTGCGCAGCGCTTCATCTTCGGCGAAGAGCTCGAGCGCAGCGGCGCGCCGGTGCTCTCGCCCTTCGGACTCTCGATGGTCGGCCCGCTGATCATCCAGTTCGGCAACGACGCGCAGAAGAAGAGGTATCTCCCGAAGATCCTCAGCGGCGAAGAGAAGTGGTGTCAGGGCTACTCGGAGCCGGAGGCGGGGAGCGATCTCGCAGCGCTGCGCACGACGGCGGTCGACGACGGCAAGGGCAACCTCGTCGTGAACGGTCAGAAGACGTGGACGACGTACGCGCAGTACGCCGACTGGATCTTCTGCTTGGTGCGCACGAACTCGAACGTGAAGAAGCAGGCGGGCATCTCGTTCCTGCTCATCGACATGAAGACGCCGGGCGTGAAGGCCGTGCCGATGCTGACCACGGGCCACACGCCCGCGTTCTGCGACGCCTACTTCGACAACGCGGTGGTACCGAAAGACAACGTCGTCGGCCCGATCGACGGCGGCTGGTCGATGGCCAAGGCGCTGCTCGGGCACGAGCGCACGCTCATCGGCGCGGTCGGCACGAGCACGCGCGCGCTCGCCCGGGTCAAGCGCATCGCCAGCAAGACGATGGTCGATGGCAAGAGCGCGCTCGAGCACCCGGGCTTCCGCGCCAAGATCGTTCGCCTCGAGATGCGCCTCGAGTCGCTGCGCATGCAGAACTACCGCGCGCTCGCGGGCGCACAGCTCGGGCACGCGCCCGGGCCGGAGAGCTCGATCCTGAAGATCCGCGGCGCCGAGATCCTGCAGCAGTGCCTCGAGCTCGCGCTCGAGATCATGGGCCCGTCGAGCGTGGCGTGGTTCAACGAGGCGGGCGTCGTCGATCCGGGCGAGCAATGGATCGCCTCGACCATGAACTACACGCGCGCGACGACGATCTACGGTGGTTCGAACGAGATCCAGCGCAACGTGATCGCGAAGTGGATCTTGGGCCTCCCCGCGAGCGCTTGAAGGAGACGTACGGTGGATTTTGAACTCACTGCCGAACAGAAGATGCTCGCCGAGCAGGCCGCGAGCTTCGCCAAGAAGAGCTCGCCCGTGGAGCGATTCCGAAAGCTGCGCAGCACGGCCGAGCGCGACGTGGTCGAGCACGGCTGGGAGACGAAGGTCTGGCGCGAGATGGCCGGGCTCGGCTGGCTCGGCCTCGCCTATCCCGAGAGCGTGGGCGGCATGGGCATGCGCTTCTTCGACATGTCGCTCGTGATCGAGAAGCTCGGCACGACGCTCACGCCCGAGCCGCTGATCGCGTCGGCGATCGTCGCGGGGACCGTGGTGCTCAACGCGGGATCGACCGAGCAGCAGAAGCGAATCCTCGAGCCGATGATCGAAGGCAAGACGAGCCTCGCGCTCGCGTGGACCGAACGCGCCGGCCGCTACGACGTTCGCGCGGTGACGACCAGCGCCAAGAAGAGCGGCGCCGGCTTCTCGATCACGGGTGAGAAGGTGTTCGTCGAGAACGGACATGCGGCCGACGTGGTCATCGTCTCGACCAAGACGGACGCCGGCCTCGCGCTCTTCGCGGTGCCGAAGGGCACGAAGGGAATGACGGTCCAGCGCATCAAGACGATGGACGGCAAGGCCGCCGCGATGGTCCGCTTCGAGAGCGTCGAGGTCGGCGCCGATGCACTGCTGGGCGAGCCAGGCGAGAAGGCCAGCCGCGCGCTCGACGCGGCGATCGATCTCGGCGCCGCGGCGGCATGCGCCGAGGGCCTTGGCATCGCGAGCGCCGTGCTCGACATGACCACCGCCTACTTGAAGACGCGCAAGCAGTTCGGCGCGCCCATCGGCACGTTCCAGGTGCTCCAGCACCGCGCGGTGGACATGTTCGTCGAGGTCGAGCTCCTCAAGAGCACGTGCATCCTCGCTGCCATCAAGGCCGACGATCCTGACGCCGAAGAGCGCAAGCGCGCGATCTCGATCAGCAAGGCGCAGCTGGCCACGGGCGGCAAGTTCGTCGTCCAGCAGGCGATCCAGCTCCACGGCGGCGTCGGCATCACCGACGAGCACGACGTGGGCCTCTACTTCAAGCGCATGACCGTGCTCAACGCCAGCTACGGCGACGAGGAGTTCCACCTCGCGCGCTATGCCTCGCGGCCCGCGTTCGTCGCCGACGCGGGCTGATCATGCGCGGTGCGGTCGCCCTCGCTCTGCTCGTACTCGGTCTCTCCGGTTGCCCCGGCCCGAGCGGCTACGAGACGGCGGAGCACCTCGAGCAGCGTGCGCAGGGCCCGAGCGGCTGCGTGACTCGGTGCCAAGAGCTCGGCCTCGAGATGACCGCGCTCGTCCTCGTAGAGGCGCACATGTCGGGCTGCGTCTGTCAGCCAGTGCGCACCAGTGGCGACGCGACCCCGATCAGCGGTGCGGTCGCGGGCGAAGCGGTCCTGGAGATCGCCCGCCGACGAGCTGCTGCCGCGGCCGCCGCCGCACGACGAGTGGCGGCCGCCCACTGACGCGTGACTCAGGTCACGCGCGGACGATCTCGACGTCGTAGCGTCGGATCGGTACCAACCGGACGACCGGGCGGCCTGCGCGCGCGATGACGACCTCTTCGCCGCGCTCCGCCCGCTCGATGCGCTCGTGGTAGACGCCTGGCGATGAAGGACACGACCCTCGTGCTTCTCTGCGCCATGACGCTCGCCGCATGCAGCGGCGCGGGCACGCCTCCGCCCGAGAGCGCACACGAGTCGAGCGACGCGCGCGCGCTGCCAGGAAACGCCGCGGTGCAGACGCGTCTCGGCCCGCTGCCTGCGCCACCGATCGCGTGGTCGACGCCGGTCGCGTCGATCTCCACCGATCAGTTCGGCTCGCTCTGTCCCTACCTCGTGACGAACGTCCACCTCGAGGCCTCGACGGTCACCTGTCCCGACGGCTCGGCGGGAGAAGTCGCCGCGTACGAGTGCAATCCAGATCACATGGCGGCGTCCGCGCGCTCACTGCCCTGCACGATCAGCCTGGGAGAGATCGTCGCGTGTCGGCTCGCGATGGTGGAGCACCCCTGCGATGGCGGGCCGCTGGGCGAGAACCTCGACGAGTGTCAGGCGTTCGACGCGTGCACCTGCACGGGGTCACGCACAGCCACGGCGACGCCATGAGCCGGCGCGTCTGGCTCCTCCTCGGTCTCTCGAGCGCGACCACCATCCTGGCGCCCTTCGGTCCGCCGCTCGAGCTCGCGCACGCCGACGTCGCGTTCGGCCGCCACGACGTGGCGACGATCTTCTTCATCGACAAGAGCGACGACCGCAACCGCGTCGACTACGGCATCCACCTCGACACCAGCTGCCACCCCGCGAGCGGCTCGCCGATGGAGGTCTACTGGCGCGAGTTCGAGAACGGCGGCAGCGGGCACGTCACGCACGGGCTCAACATGTTCGAGGGCCCCGTGTACGGCGTGGGCTCGCAGCGCGTGAGCGAGTCGCGACCCGACGGCATGACCATGGACATCGAGATCCGCGCGCTCTCGTCGCGTCATGTCCAGGTCCACACCGAGCGCAGCGGCACCGGATGCGCCGCGCGCGCGACGACCACGATCGGCGGTGCGAGCGCGAACCTCGATCATGTGCACCTCACGCTCGGCGACGGACCGGGATCGCTCCGCTTCGCAGACATCTTCGGGACGGCCGTCGAGGGCGGCGCGCCGCTCACCGAGCACGTGGTGCACTGAAGAGTTACGCTCAGCTGCGATGGACTTCTCGCCCTTCAACCAGCCTGCGCCCGAGCTCGGCAACCAATACGACGACGATCGACCGCTGCGCTCGATCCTCGCGCGCTTGCTTCCGAAGGATGCACTGCCCGCGGTCGAGCTCTCGCTTCGCGCGATGGGCGAGCTCGCCGGTGGTGAGCTCTACCGGCTCTCGCTCGACGATCGCCTCAACGAGCCCACGCTCACGCACTACTCACCCTGGGGCGAGCGCATCGATCGCATCGAGGTCACCAAGGTCTGGCAGCGCTGCGCCGAGATCGTGCCGACCCACGGCGTGGTGGCGACCGCCTACGAGAAGAAGCTCGGCGCACTCTCGCGCGTTCACCAGTTCGCGCTCGCGTACGTCTTCAATCCCTCGTCGGACGTCTACACCTGCCCGCTCGCGATGACCGACGGTGCCGCGCGCACGCTGCTCGCGAGCGGAAACAACGCGCTCATCGATCGCGCGATCCCGCGGCTCACCTCGCGCGATCCCAAGACGTTCTGGACCAGCGGCCAGTGGATGACGGAGTCGACGGGCGGCTCCGACGTCGGCAAGAGCGAGACGGTCGCGATGCAAGAGGCGGACGGGAGCTACCGGCTCTGGGGCCGCAAGTGGTTCACCTCGGCCACGACGAGCCAGATGGCGCTCACGCTCGGTCGCCCCGAGGGCGGAGCGCCCGGAGGTCGCGGCCTCGCGCTCTTCTACGTGGAGATGCGCGACGAGAACGGCTGCATGCGCAACATCGAGGTCAACCGCCTCAAGGACAAGCTCGGAACGCGCAAGGTGCCGACCGCCGAGCTGATGCTCCGCGGCACGCCCGCCACGGCCGTCGCGGGGGGCGAGAACGGGATCAAGAACATCGCGCCCATGCTCAACGTCACGCGCACGTGGAACACGATCTGCTCGGTCTCGGCGATGCGTCGCGGCATCGCGCTCGCGCGCTCGTACGCCAAGAAGCGTATCGCGTTCGGCGCGCCGCTCTCGGAGAAGCCGCTGCATCTCGACACGCTCGCCGATCTCGCGGCCGAGACCGAGGGTGCCGTGCACCTCGCGTTCCTCGCCATCGAAGTGCTGGGGCGCATCGAGGCGGGCGAAGCGAGGCCCTACGACGAGACGCTGCTCCGCCTGCTCACACCGATCGCGAAGCTCACGACGGGCAAGCAAGTCGTCGCGGTGTGCAGCGAGGTGCTCGAGTGCTTCGGTGGTGCGGGGTACGTCGAAGACACGGGGCTTCCGGTGCTGCTCCGCGACGCGCAGGTGCTGCCGATCTGGGAAGGCACGACGAACGTGCTCTCGCTCGATGCGCTGCGCGCGATGGGTCACGGGCCCGACGTCGCTGCGGCGCTCGAGACGCTGCTCGAAGAACGCGTCGGATCGATCGCCGACGCCGAGCTGCGCGCGGTGGGAGAGAAGGCGCGCGCCACGATCCGCCGCGCCAACGGCTGGCTCGCCGAGACGTTCGGCACGGCGCCACTCGACGTGGAGGCCAGCGCCCGACGCTACGCGCTCACGCTCGGCCGCTCGCTCGAGCTCGCGCTGCTCGCGCATCACGCCGACTGGTCGCTCGCGAACGAGAAGGACGCCCACGCCAAGCACGCCGCGCTCCGCTTCGCGCGATCGCCCTTCGACCTGCTCGCACCACGCCCGCGCGACGAGAGCGCCGCGCTCGCGCTGGACTGAGGCTCCCGGTCCCGCAGTACTGGGCTCGTACCTCGACACACGGATCGTTGATCGATTGCCCGCGTCGGCGGCCCGCGACGCGGCTGCTCGAGCAACCGGACTAGCTCGCCGGCGGCACCACGACGGCGTTGACGATGATCTCGGGCGAGCTCGCGTCCGCGACGGGATACGTCTGGTTGCTGAAGCCGACGCCCGGACGTCCGAGGCGCACGACGATCCCGATGGGCCCGCCGTCCGCGATCCCGAGCTGCGCGAGAAGCATCGCCGTCTCGCATCCCGTGGCCGAACAGACCGAGTGCGTGTTGGCCGTGGTGTTCATGAAGGACCCGGGGGCCATCGCGAGCTGGCGCCAGCCGATCGTGGTGTCTCCGGGTCCGAACGCCTTGGGCATCACCGACGTGCCCCAGCCGTACTCGGGCTGGAACTCGGCCGTACCCGTGATCGGCAGCGAGAGCACTCGGTTGAGCGTGTTGGCGTTGTCGCCGAGGCCGCCCGACAGAGGCACGCCCGAGCCGAAGTGCGTGTCGACGTACATCACCACGGCGTCGCCCGCGACGAGCGTGCCCTCGAACCCCACGTAGAGCCATGCCGCGTCGCGCGCGTAGTGAAGCGACGTCAGCGTGTCGCCGTCGAAGGGTGTGACGACCGGCGTCGCGCTCATGATCGACGAGCGCGTCGCCCAGAATGGATCGGTCAGCAGACCATCGAGGGTGATCGCGAGCGGCGGTCCCGCATCGGCGTTGCCTCCGTCGAACGAGGCAGCATCCACGTTCGCATCGAAGTTCGCGTCGGTCCCCGTCGATCCGGTGTCGGGTGACCCGCTGTCGCGCACCACGATGGAGCCGGTGTCTTCGCGCTGCGCATCGACGCCCGCGCCGTCGAGCCCGGGCGCGTGCGGCGGGAGCGGTACGCTGCACGAAGCGAGCAACGAAGCGACCAGCAACGTTCGAAACCCACGAGTCGATTCAGTCTGCATAGGGAACCACCTCGTAAGGCCGACGCGGGCCGTACCACCGATTGAGCGCGACGCGCGGCGGGCCCTCATCACCGTAGCGGATCGTACAGTACGTCAGGCCGCTGTCCTGACCGAGGTGGCTCACGTCGAGGTTGATCATCTTCATCCAGGTGCCGGTGTTCACCAGCACCTTGCCGCCCTCGATGGTGAGATAGCGTGGGCCGTGGCTGTGACCGAGCACCAGGTGCGTCACGCCGCGCAGGCGCCGCAGCTCTCGCAGCGAGGCTTCGTCGTAGCCGCCGAGCGCGAGGATGTCTTGGCGCAGGAGCTCCGGGATGCGGAACAGCCGCTCGCGCCAGGCGCCGATGTTGAACACGCGCCACTTCAAGAAATAGATCGTGGAGCGATACAAGAACTGGAGCACGAAGCGCGTGTCGAACAAGAACGATCCCATGAGGAAGCGCGAGAGCGGCTGGATGCGATCGACGTAGCTCCGCTGCCGCTTGGCAGGGTTCATCACGTCGAGGATCCAGAGGCTTCCCCAGGGCAGATCGAGGATCACCGTTCCGTCGCGGCGCTTCTTGGTGAGCCGGCGGTAGTCGACGCGATGGATCCGCTCGAGCTGGTGTCCGTGCCGGATCTGGATCCCATCCGGCAGATAGTACGTGTCGCTGTCGGTCACGAACTCGAGCCGATCCTCGGGCACGCTCGGCGCGATGTAGCGACGCAAGAGCTCCTGCGGGCCCTTCATCACCATGTCGAGATCGTGGTTGCCGGGCAGGAACACGATGCGGTGCGCCGGCCGCTTCAAGAAATCGCGCAGCGCGCGCACGAAGCGCGGGTGGCCGTCCAGGCACTGCCGCAGCTTCTCGGTCGCGATCTCGTCGGTGATCTCGTGGGGCCACTTGCCCCCGATCATGACCTTGAGGAGGTCGAAGATGTCCCCGTTCAGGATGAGCTCGACCGGCGTGTCCCCGAGCTCCCGGTCGTAGTAGGCCAGTAGATCCGCGACCTCTTCGTCGTGTCGGAAGTCCTCGAACGGGTTCGGCTCGCCCTGCCGGACGCCGGTACCGAGGTGCAGATCACTGAGGACGAGGCGGAGGAGGTTCATCACGCGGCCGACGGGGGCCACTCCTTGACTTCCCCTAGGTTCCCCCGATACTCGCGATGTAGCCATTTCTCGGCGATTCCCGCGAGTTTTCTCGCGTCTTCGACGCCTCTGGTCGGGAGCGCGAGTTTCGAGTCGTTCGCGGAGTCACGAGGGGATGTGCTCCAAGGTTCGATGATGCTCTCTGCATGAACGGCGGCGCGCCGCGGCGCGACCGAGGGTGATCGAGATGACGCGACGCTTGCTTGGCATCGGCCTCGGCCTGCTCCTTTCACTGACACTCGTGAGCGCAGGCTGCGATGACCATCATGCGCTCGCGGTGCCTGAAGCAGGCGCGAACGACGGCGGCCCGCCCGTCGACATGGGCATGGCGTTCGACGACACGGGCATCGGGTTCAGCACGCTGAACATCTTGCGCGTCGTCCCCGACCACGGCCCGTTCATCGGCGGCAACATTGCGATCCTCCGCGGGGCGGGCTTCACGGCCGACGCGCAGGTCACCTTCGGCACGCACATGGTGCAGCCGGCCGATCACACGCTCATCGACTCGCGTCGCCTGCAGGTGGTCGTCCCCGCGGGCGCGGTCGGCGCCGTCGACGTCACGATTCAGGTCGGCTCTGCCTCGTTCACGCTCCCGCACGGCTACACGTACGACGCGCTCAGCGTGGATCCCAACCGCGGATCGGTCGCCGGCGGCACGTTCGTGAACATCGTCGGCAGCGGCACCGCGTTCGCGGCAGGCGACACCGTGCTCTTCGGTCGCGCGCCCTGCACCGCCGTCGCGGTGGTCTCGGCGGAGCGCATCACCTGCCACACGCCGCCCATGTCGGCCGGCACGGTGGACGTGACGGTCGTGAGCCACGCCGACGGCAGTGAGAACACCGCGGTCCAGGCCTACGACTACTACGACACCGCCGATCCCGTTTCCGGCGGCCTCGGTGGCGGCCGCGCGAACGGCACGATCAACGTCACGGTGATCAACGGCGGCAGCGGCGCTCCCGTCGCGGGCGCGTTTGCGATCGTGGGCGAAGACCTGCACACGCCCTATCAGGGCTTCACCGACTCGATGGGCCAGATCAGCTTCTCGGGATCGGACCTGGTCGGGCAGCACGCCGTGCACATCTCGAAGCACTGCTTCGAGCGAACGTCGTTCATCGCGTTCGACGCGCAAGACGTCACGGCCTTCCTCGTTCCCTGGCAGGACCCGATGTGCGGCATGGGCATGCCGCCGCCCGGCGGCCGCGGTCGCAACGCGGCGTTCATCTCGGGCGACCTCGTGTTCCCGGGTCCGAACGAGTACGGCCCGAACCCGTGGGACATCATCCCGCACCCGCGCGCGGGCTGGGTGCGCGTCGCGTACGCGTACACGACGCAGGTCAACATCGTGCAGAACCGCGGGCTCGGCAACGACGACAACCCGAACCCCGATCCCTCGCTCGGCGGCGCCACGCCGCGCGTGCTCGAGATGATGCCGCCCGACGGCCACCTCGGTTACCCGTATCGCATCCTCGCGCGCCCGGCCGGCCTGGCCGTGTACGCGCTCGGTGGTCTCGAGAACACGATGACCGGTCAGTTCATCCCCTACGTGATGGGCGTCGCGCGCAACGTGCTCGTCGGCCCGGGCGAAGAGCTCACCGGCGTGAACGTGCGCATGGACATCCCGCTCGATCACTCGCTGGTGGCCGATCTCGGCGCGCGCCCGGCGCAGGTGCACATGCAGCCCGATCGCTTCTATCTGCGCGCGGTCATGGACCTCGGGGGCGAGGGCGTGATCGTACGCAACGTGAACATGACCGACTTCGACACGATCCAGCGTCGCGATGCGAGCCGTGAGTTCCGCTTCGTCGCGGAGCCGGCGCTCGAGGGCACGCTCGGGGACGGCCGCTTCCAGATCATCGCGGCGTACACCTCGGCCTACAACCAGCCCCCGTACACGGTCGTGCTCCCGCGCGGCATCACGGCGGTCGACGAGCACGTGCAGCTACCGAACTTCCTCGGCGTGCCCAACGCGACGTCACCGGCCGACGGAGAGCACCTTCCTGCCGATCGGATCCTCCGCTGGGAGGAGACCGGCGGTGCGCCTGCCGACTTCCACCTCATCCTGATGATCGGCGGCGACGGCAACCCAGCGTGGCGCATGTTCGTGCGCGGCGACCAGCACGAGGCGGCGATCCCCGACCTCTCGAGCATCCCCATGATCGAGGACATCTCGTCCGGCCGGCTCGTCTGGGTCGTCTACTCGATCACCACGTCGCTCTCGGTCACCTACATCGCGCTCGCGGCACCGGCAGTGACCGGCGAGCGGGTCGACCCGGCCACGACGTCCCGGTTCGTCCTCTACCTGCTCGTCGGCACCATCGCCTGGCGCTTCCTGGGCATCGTCTTCGAGGAGATCGCCGAGATCATCGCCTGGGAGAAGTGGGAAGGCACCATCGAGTACACGTTCATGGCGCCCGTGCCGCGGCTCACGCATCTCGTCGGCATGGCGATCG
>JAYVCF010000322.1:0-9306 GCA_043750095.1 Deltaproteobacteria bacterium | reverse complement strand
CCCATTGTCCAATATTCCCCACTGCTGCCTCCCGTAGGAGTCTGGCCCGTGTTTCAGTGCCAGTGTGGCTGATCATCCTCTCAGACCAGCTACGCGTCTAAGCCTTGGTGGGCCATTACCCCACCAACTAGCTGATGCGCCGCAGGATCATCCTAAAGTGCTAGCTTGTATACAGTGGCCAGCTTTTCCCTCATCGACCGGAGTCGTCGTGGGCTTATGCGGTATTAGCGTCCCTTTCGGGACGTTATCCCCCGCTCTAGGGAAGATTTCCTACGTGTTACTCACCCGGACGCCACGCTACCGGGGACGAATCCCTTTCGCGTTCGACTTGCATGTGTTAGGCCCGCCGCTAACGTTCGCTCTGAGCCAGGATCAAACTCTCCAGTTGAATCTTGGTAGTCTTGGCTTCGGTGTTTCCACCTAACCCAGACCGCCTACTGTGAGCTGAGACCCTGAGCTCCGTTCTGTTCACCCACCTGCGCCCTGTCCCCAGTAAAGGGTGAAGAGCGGAGGAGAGCGATTCGAATCGAGCTCAATTACTCGTACTCGGAATCTCTCTTGCGAGAGACCATCTCTCTTGCGAGAGATGTTGCACCTCTTTCGAGATGCGGGACCCGTGAATTCAATCACGAAATCGTCCGATTCGGTTTTCAAGGACCGAAAGAAAGCGGCGAGGCCGCTCTCTCGGGGCTGGTGAGTCTAGCGGAACTCGCGCTCCGCGTCAACTTGTTCGGTCACTTCTGACCAGGCTTCTGCCAAAGCGGGAGCCGAACGGGAAGGACCGGCTCTTCTGTGAAGGGGGCGCGTTGTACTCCGCCCGCGAACTACGTCAAGGAGTTTTTCGTCGCTTCGTGGTCGGACAAATCGGTCTCGCGGAACTCGGCTGGAAGTGCCTGTTTTTCTAGGCGGAAAGTCCAACTCGGCTGCGCGGAGGCCGGATCTAGCATCGAGCCCTGACCTGTCAAACGTGGGCGCGCGAAATTCGTCGTGAAGCAGCGCGCTACCCGGAAGGGCACGTGAAAAAAGGCTCTACGGCCTCCTCAGTCAAGCGGGAGCGCGATCGCGTTGCCACCCGAGCGCAGCCCAAGATGGACGAGGGCGTCGCGTGGAACCTCGATCACGCCGCTCGCGACGGGGCGGAATGGAGTCGGAATCGCGCGAAAAAACGGGTCTCCGACCTGCTCGAGGGCGAGCAAACAACGAGGCGCCCCCTGGAGATCGGCGGCGGCGGCGCGAGCTTCGACTCGCTGCGTCTTCTGGACGAGGCTGACGTCATCGACCTGCGCCACGAAGTGAGGGCCACCGTCGAAGGGATCGACTCGGTCCCAGTAGCGAAATCCGATGCGTTTCAGGAGCTTCTCGACGCCGCGCGTCTGCGGGCCGACCTTTCCGATCACCGCGCGGGCCTCGGGACGCAGGAGCGACGCGTAGATGTCGCCATCCGGAAAGAGCCCGCGAATGAACTCTTTGTTCTTCTTCGAGAGGCGATCGGCCTCGCGGTAGGTGAGCCCCGTGAAGTGGCGTCCGACCGCCTCCCAGAGGTGAGACGTGCCGTCGGGCTCGAGTGGCGGGAGCAGCTCGGCGAGGACCCGCGATTGGCAGAGGTCCCGATGGACGGCGATCCACAAGAATCTCACGTAGGAGATGAGCATTCCGAGGTGCTCGGGAGCGCGGCGGGCGTCGGGGTGGACGACGAGGCCTCCAATCTCCGTCGGACCCTTGTAGGAGTAGCCGATCGAGAGCACTTCGTGGCCGAAGTGGCGATCGAGCGTCTGCGAGTAGCGTTCCTCGGTGTGGACGTCGAAGTAGATGTACGGGGCGTCACGCCGGCCGAGCTGTCCGATGACCATCGAGGTACCGACGGCGCGCTTCTCCACGAGATCGCGGAGCACGAAGACGTACTCGGCGCGCCTTGGATCGCCGATCTCGCCGCTGAAGCTGCGCTCCGACAGATCGAGGATCTGCGCGATCGTTTCCGCGTCGTTCGGAAGATTGACGGAGTCGAGGTAGCGCGCGAGCTCGAGCAGGTCCGCCTGGTCGGCAGAGGTCGCGGCGCGTATCTCGTAGCGGATCGACATGGTGGAGGTCCCTCTAGAAGCGCTTGCGGCTGTCGAGCAAGATCGTGACCGGGCCATCACCCTCGCTTCGGACGACCATGTGAGCGCGGAATTGGCCCGTCTGGATGGGCAATCCGAGCGCACGCAAGGCGGCACAAACACCCTCGTAGAGGCGCTCCGCATCCGCCGGCGGCGCGGCGTCATCGAACGAAGGGCGCCGACCGCGCCGGACGTCGCCGAAGAGGGTGAACTGCGAGACGACGAGGACGGCGCCGCGAACGTCGGCGACCGCGTGCGTCATCTTTCCATCGTCTCCCTCGAAGATCCGCAAGTTGGCCACCTTGCCGGCGAGGTACTCGAGGTCGGACGGCCCGTCGTCTTTCTCAGCACCGAGGTAGACGAGCAAGCCGCGATCGATCGCACCGACGACGACGTCCCCGACGACCACGGAGGCGCTGCGGACGCGCTGAACGACGGCTCGCACGACGGCGGTGTACCGCGCCCCTCGCGTGGTAGGAAGCGGACGTGACCGCCTTCGTGGGGCTGACGGGGGGAATCGCATCTGGAAAGAGCACGGTGGGGCGGCTCTTTGGTCAGCTCGGAGCGAGCGTCGTCGATGCCGACGAGGTGGCACGCGAGGTGGTCGAGCGGGGCAGCGAGGGCCTCGGAGAGATCGTGGCCGCGTTCGGTGGCGTGCTTGCCGGCGACGGGACGCTCGATCGCAAGAAGCTCGCGGCCATCGTGTTCGACGATCCCGAGGCCCGAAAGAAGCTCGAGCGCATCACGCACCCGCGCATCTTCGCGCGCAGCATGCAGCTCATGGCGGCCGCGGCATCGCGCGGAGAGCCGCTCGCCATCTACGAGGCGGCGCTCTTGGTGGAGAACGGCTCGTACAAGATGATGCAAGCGCTCGTGGTCGTCGCGGCGTCCGTCGAGAACCAAGTGTTGCGGGTCGCTGCGCGCGACGGCATCGACGAGGTGGGTGCGCGCGCTCGAATTGCCGCGCAAGTTCCGCTCGAGAAGAAGATCGAGGTCGCCGACTTCGTGATCTGGAACGACGGGGATCTCGCGGCGCTCGAGGCCCGCACGCGCGAGGTGCATGCGGCCCTTCTCGCGCGCTTCGCCGGATGAGAGCATCACGCACGATGAGATCGCCTGAAGGCCTGCCCTCATGACGCAGTCGACGAAGACTCCGCGCGTCACGCTCGTCACGGGGTTTCCCACGAGCTTTCTCGCCGTGCGGATGGTTCGGAAGATCCTCGACGAGGAACCGCGCACGGAGCTGCGCTGCCTGGTGCAGGAGAAGTTCGTCGAGCGCGCGAACGAGCTCATCGCGCAGTTGGTCCCGGCGCAGCGCGCACGTGTGGAGGTGCTGGAGGGCGACGTCGCGTCGATGGACCTCGGGCTCTCCGGGAAAGAGTTCCTCGCACTCGCGGGCGAGATCGACATCATCCATCACTGCGCCGCCGCGACGTACCTCGGGGTGGAGCGCGACGTGGCCGAGCGCTTGAACGTGGAAGGAGCGCGCGAGGTGATCGAGCTCGGGCGCGAGGCCGCGCATCTCGAGCGGCTCGTGCACTGGTCGAGCGCGCTCGTGTCGGGCAAGCGGCGTGGAACGGTGCGAGAGGACGAGCTCGAGCGTGGGCCGTTCCGCAACGTGGTCGAAGAGACGCGCTGGCGCGGCGAGCGATTGATGCGCGAGGCTGCGGAGCGAATGCCCGTGACGGTGCTGCGTCCGTCGATCCTCGTCGGCGACTCGAAGACGGGCGAGATCGACCGCTTCGAGGGGCCCTATCTCCTCGTGATGTTGATGCTGAGCGCGCCCGTCGATCTTCGGGTGCCACTCCCTGGCAGCGGCGACATCGCGCTCAACCTCGTGCCCATCGACTACGTCGTGGACGCAGGGACGGCGATCGCGCGCGATCCGCGCTCGGTCGGACGCACCTTTCACCTGGTCGATCCACGGCCGGCGACGGCTCGCGAGGTGTTCGAGCTGATCGCGCGATCGGCGGGCCGCCCCTCGCCGCGCGGCTCGGTGCCGACGAACCTCGCCACGGCGCTCTTGCGCACGCCCGGGCTCGAGCGCTTCGCCAACGTGCCGCGAACGTTCCTCGAGCAGCTCGCGACGGAGGTCACCTACGACGATCGCGGCGCGAGAGAGATCCTGGGCGCGGATGGGCCCACCTGCCCGCGCTTCGCGACCTACGTGGACGTGATGGTCGAGTACGTTCGCCGACAGCAGAGCGAGCGCAAGGCACGACGTGACGTACGCGAGGCGGAACAGGACGACCCGCTCGCCTGAGGCGAGCCGAGACCGTCGATCGCGACCGACGCGGCGCCATGGTGTCGGCCCCGCGAACCGCGCACTCCTGTCGAGATCAGCCGAAGCGGCCGGTGATGTAGTCCTCGGTCTTTCGCTCGCGTGGACGGGTGAAGACTTCGTTGGTCACGCCGTGCTCGATGAGCTCGCCCATGTAGAAGAACGCCGTGAAGTCGCTGACGCGCGCGGCTTGCTGCATCGAGTGGGTGACGATGATGATCGTGTACTTCTCACTGAGCTCGCGGATGAGCTCTTCGATGCGCGCCGTGGCGATCGGATCGAGCGCGGACGCGGGCTCGTCCATGAGGATCACCTCGGGCGCGATGGCGAGCGCACGCGCGATGCAGAGCCGCTGCTGCTGCCCTCCCGAGAGGGAGAGTGCGGACTCGTCGAGGCGATCCTTCACTTCGTCCCAGAGCGCCGCCGCGCGCAGAGACTTCTCCACCGACTCCGCGATCACGGGCTCGCGCTTCTCGCCGTGGATCCGCAGGCCGAACGCGACGTTCTCGAAGAGGCTCTTGGGGAATGGATTGCTGCGCTGGAACACCATACCCACACGTCGTCTCACCTCGACCGGATCGACCTTGGGCGCGTAGATGTTCTCGCCATCGAGGAGGATCGTCCCCTCGACGCGGCATCCATCGATGAGGTCGTTCATTCGGTTGAGCGCGCGCAGGAACGTCGACTTGCCGCAGCCGCTCGGGCCGATGAGCGCGGTGACGCGATGCTCGCCGACCGGGAGGGTCACCTTCGAGATCGCGCGCTTCTCGCCGTAGAAGATGCTCACGTCGCGCGTGTCGACCTTGAGCACGGCGGCGGCCTCTTGTGCGTCGGTCATCCCGTCACGATGCGTACTTCGCCCGGGCGCGACTGCGCAAGATGACCGCGACGAAGTTCAACGAAAACGTGAGCACCAAGAGCACCGTCACCGTCGCGAAAAGGACCGGGCGCGCCTGGTCGACGTTCGGGCTCTGCGTCGAGAGCGCGAAGACGTGGTAGCCGAGGTGCATGAACATGTCGCGCATATCCGTCGGCAAATAGGGCAGAAAGTTGGCTGCGCCCGTGAAGATGATCGGCGCGACCTCGCCCGCGCCTCGGCTGATCGCGAGAATGACGCCGGTCAGGATGCCGCTCGTGGCGTTCGGCAACACGATCCGTAGGAGCGTTTGGAAGCGCGTCGCGCCGAGGCCGATCGCGGCGAGGCGCAGATCGCGGGGCACGTTCCGGAGCGCCTCTTCGGTGGTGACGATGACCACGGGCAGCGTGAGCACCGCGAGCGTGAGCGACGACCAGATCACGGCCGGCTGGCCCCAGACCGGACCGTCGGACTCGTCGTAGAGCATGCCGTCGAGCCCGCGGCCGATGAACATCACGAAGAAGCCGAGACCGAAGAGACCGAACACGATCGAGGGGACGCCCGCGAGGTTCTGAACCGCGGCGCGAATGATCGCCGCGATGGACGAGCGAGGCGGCGCGTACTCACTCAGATAGATGCCCGTGGCGATACCCACGGGTACGCCGAGCACGGTCATGAAGAGCGTGAGCAAGATCGTTCCGTAGATCGCCGGGAAGATGCCGCCTCCCATCATGTCGGCGGTCGGCGCCTCGGTGAGGAAGGTCGCGGAGAGATGCGGCGCGCCCTCGACGACGATCTGACCGAGCATGACGCCGGTCGTGCCGAGGATGAGGACGACGGCGCCCAGGGAGAGGCCGAGGAGCAACCAGTCCGCGCCGGTGTAGCGCATCGTCAGCGAGCGCTCGCGCTGAGGCTTCGATGCAGGCGCTCGACGACGAGGGATCCCACGCGATTGAGAACGAACGTCGCGAGAAACAGAACCGCGCCGAGCAGGAAGAGGACGCGCCAGTGGGCGTCGCCTTGCGTCACCTCGCCGAGCTCGGATGCGATCGTGGCGGTGACCGTGCGCGCGCTCGCGCTCGGCGAGAGGATGTCCATCACGGCGGCGTTGCCCGAGGCCATGAGCACCACCATCGTCTCGCCGATCGCACGGCCGAGGCCGAGAATCACGGCCGCCGCGATGCCCGGAAGCGCAGCGGGGAGAACGACACGCGTGATCACCTGATGCTTACGCGCACCGAGCGCGAGCGCGGCGGCCTCGAGCTCTTTCGGAACTGCGCGCAGTGCGTCTTCGGCGATGGTGAACACGAGCGGAATGACCGCGAGCGAGAGCCCGATCGCGGCCACGAGCGCGTTGAGTCGGTACGTGAGCCCGAACGTGTCTTGAACCACGGTCGCCACGACGATCAGCGCGAAGAACCCGAGGACGACGCTCGGAATGCTCGCGAGCAGTTCGATCGCGGGCTTCAAGATCTCGCGAAGGCGACGCGGCGCGTACTGCGATACGTAGATCGCCGCGAGGATCGAGAGCGGGACTGCGATCAACATCGCGAGGACGGTCACGCGAAGCGTGCCTAGAAACAGGGGCACGACGTTCATCTTCGCGATGTCGCCGACGGGCTGCCAGAGATACGTGGCCTCGTGATGACCGGGCCAGACGCGCGGAACGACGAGCGCGCTCAGTCCCCCGATCTGATCCTGTGCATCGCTCTCCCAGAAGAGCGGCAACGCCTCCTTCGCGATGAAGACGAAGATGAGGACGATGGCGGCGACGGCGGTGAAGGCGAGCACGCGGATGACGTGCTCGGCGATACGATGAGCGAGCGGTGCGCGGAAGCCCGTGCCGAGCTTGGGGCGAGGCGGACGCGACGCCGCCGCGGTCTTCTCGACGGAGACCTCGACGGGGACGCGCGCTTCGCTCGCGCCGCTCATGACCCCCGGGGGACGACCGACGCTGACGGTGCCACCGTGTCGGGCGCAGCGGGCACCCCGATGCCGGCGCCATCGCGCGGAAGGGGGTAGTAGCCGGCCTCTTCGACGAGGGCCTGACCCTCGGGCGTGACCACCCAGGCGAGGAACTCGGACGCGATGCCGCTCGGCTCACCGGCCGTGTACATGAACAGGTAGCGCGAGATCGGATACGCCCCGCTGAGGGCGTTCTCCATCGTGGGCGCGACGGGATCGGCGCCGTTCGCGATCGGAAGCACGCGAACGCCCTCTGCGTACCCGATACCGCCGTAGCCGATCCCGTTGGGGTCGTGGCTGATGGCGTTGATGACCGCCGCGGTGCCCGGCAGCGTCTGCGCCTGCGCGGCGAAGTCCGCGTTGTGTAGGACGTGCTCCTTGAAGTACGCGTACGTGCCGGAGTTGTTCTCGCGGCTGTAGAGGATGATCTGCGCGTCCGGTCCGCCGACGGCCGACCAGTTGGTCACCTCGCCGCGGAAGATCTGCGAGAGCTGATCCATCGAGAGGCTCTGGATCGTGGAGGACTGGTTGACGTAGACGGCGAGCGCATCGATGGCGACGCGCGTCTCGTGGGGAGCCGCATGCCGTCGCGCTGCGAGGTCGGTCGTCTCGCGCTCGCTGATGGGACGGCTCGAGTCGGCGATGTCGGTCGTGCCGTCGAGGAGCGCCGCGATGCCCGTGCCCGACCCGCCGCCCGACACCTGGATCGTCGTGCCCTCGTGCGCGTGCATGTATCCCTCCGCGAATCGCTGCGCGAGGATCACCATCGTGTCGGAGCCCTTGAGGCTCAACGTGCCGCCGCGTGCGGTCGTTGGCGCGGGCGCACCGGTGGCGCTCGTTTCCGGGGGCGGCTCGCCGCTCCGTCCGTGACCGCCACTGCATGCGATCACGACAGCCGCGAGACCGCTCGACACCCAAGCAGGAAACCACACGCGTTGATTCATGGACGCAGCCTCTTGATGTTGGAGACCGGCCTTCGATAGCCCACGTATGTGACGCTCACGTGACGGAGTCGGGCGCGGGTGCCATTTCTCACGCCCAATCCGTGGTCTCGGACCAAGGACGCGGTTTCGACGCCCACGCGTCACGTGGCTGCCACACGAGGCCGGCAAACAGGGCGCCGTGGACACACGCGAAGGTTCGTTTCGTCACGCACTCCGCGCACTCGTCGCAGCCCTGGCGTTCGCCGTGCCCCTCGGTGCACAGGCGCAGCCGGCGGCGCCTCCGCCCGACACGGCAGCTCCGCCCGACACGGCAGCGGCGGTAGCGCCAGCGGAGGTGAGCGGGGAGGCCCCCGCCGAGGAGACGCCCGCCGAAGTGCCCGCGCCTCCAGCGGAGCCTGCGGCGTCCGTCGCGCCGGCGATGCCCCAGCCCGTGCCGGTCGCCCCGGCCCCTAGCGCTCCGACTCCGGCGGCCGCCACCGGAGACGTGCGTGTTCACTTCGAGCCCGGTCAGGGTATGCAGATCACCAGCAACGATGGGCGCTTCGAGCTCATCGTTCGCGCGCGCGCGCAGTTCCTCGCGTCGCTGCGACGTCCCGACGGAGGCGACGCCGGGATCGACTTCGAACTGCGACGCGCGCGCATCTACTTCCAGGGCGCGATCTTCGATCCCGCGATCCGCTTCACGCTGCAGCTCGGGGTCTCACCCTCGTGCAGCGACATGGGCAACAACTTCGCGGGCAACTCGTGTGTCGGTCCGCAGCCGAGCGGGCCGACGACGCTGACCGGCTTCACACCGCGATGGTCGCCGCTGCTCGACTGGTACGTGGAGCTGCGGCACCTGCGTGAGTTGAACGTGCGCGTGGGCCAGCTGATCCCGACCTTCCAGCGCACGTTCACGATCAGCGACGCCAACTACCAGTTCATCGATCGCGCGCTCGGCGACGCGGAGTTCAACCTCGACCGCACCTTCACGATCGAGCTGCGCTCGCTGGACTTCGCCGGGCTCGGATGGCTCCGCTACTACGCGGGCATCATGAGCACGCAGGGCCGCGACATGCCCTTCGCGCCGGACCTCCACCTCGGCTACTACGCGCGCGTCGATGTGAACCCGCTCGGGTTCTTCAACGACTACGCCGGCGGTGACCTCGCACGAAACGTGAACCC
>JAYVCF010000321.1:0-4462 GCA_043750095.1 Deltaproteobacteria bacterium | reverse complement strand
AGCTTCGAGATCGTGAACACGATGACCCTCGACCTCGAGGGCCAGCGCGTGACCCACGTTCACGCGGGGATCGTCCGGGTCGCGATGCGCGGTGAGGGCCCCGCCGTCGATGCAGGCTCGCTCGGTCCGGTGGCGTCCATGCTGGGCGTGCCCGCGCGCATCGGTGGGCTGGTGGGCGCGGCCTCGCAGCTCGCCTCGATGCATCCGCCCCCGATCGACATCACCACGCTCGACGTGACGCAGGGCGGACGCGTGGTCGTCACGGTCGACGCGCTCTCGCTCGACGGCGCGAGCCCGCTCGCGATCGTGGCCGACGAGGTCTCCCTTCCCGCGCTCACGGGCCCGCTCGGCGCGCACGCGACCGTCACCATCGACGCGCTGAGCGGAACCGCGAGCGAGAGCGACGTACGCCTCGCGGGCGATCTCGCGCTCACCGGCAGTGCGCCCATCGTCGGCAGCGTGACCCGCTCGGGCCGCGTGACGGTCACCGGAGCGGCGCTCGACTCCGACGCGCCCGACTACCGCGTGGAGCTGTCTTCGGAGTGAGCGCTTGCTAAATCAAGGATCGCGATTCGTGATCACGAATCGCAACTTGATTTATCTGCGCGCCGAGAGGCCCCGCTTCGCGGGGCCGCGGCGCCGAAGGTTCCGTGCCTGCGCACGGAACCGAGTAAATGACCGGGTGATTCGTGCATGCACGAATCACGATCGGTCATTTAGCGCGCGATCGCCGCGCGGAGCATGCGGTAGAACGTGCGCCGCTGCGCCTCGTCGATGACGCCCGTGTACCGGTACGTGATCGCGCCCGAGCGATCGATCATCGCGCACGTGGTCGCCGACGTCGGAAAGGAGAACGGCGCGCTGCGCATCGTTCCGTTCCAGTCGAGAAGGATGTCGGAGCCCCAGCGATCCACGAGCGGCGCGATCATCTGCCGCACCAGCGCCTGCGGCACCATCCCGACCTCGGCCAGGTTCGCGACGCCATACATCACCACGCGATCGTCGAGGTGGTTGTCGACCACGAAGCGGTTGAGGTCTCCCTTGAACGCCGAGTTGTCCTCGACGTGGTCGCGATCTTCGTAGAAGAGCACGACGACGCGATGGCCACGCTCCGCCGAGAGCGTCCGCTGTCCGCCTCGCATCGAGTCCAGCGTCGCGTCCACGAGCGTCGGGACGACCACGGGCGCCGCCGTGTCCTGCGCGTGCGCAGCCAACGCGACCATC
Source organism: Deltaproteobacteria bacterium (assembly GCA_043750095.1). Taxonomy (GTDB): domain Bacteria; phylum Myxococcota_A; class Polyangia; order Polyangiales; family Sandaracinaceae; genus JBBSAT01. Next base: position 3,238 of record JAYVCF010000321.1, on the reverse strand, counting down.
GAGCCAGCGAGAACGAGCCACACGACGCGAGACATCCGCATCAACCAAGTCATTGTGGCTTCGACGCCTGGGCCCGGCCACCTATTCGCGGATTCCGTCAAAACTGACACAACCTTGACACTCGCCCCCTCTACGTTCCGCACCGCTCGCACGACGCGAGACGACAACGAAGGGATCGAGCCATGCGTCTTCATCATCACCCCATGTCCAGCAACGCCCGCCGCGCCGTCATGACCGCCGAGCACCTCGGCCTCGTGCGCGACCAGGAGCACGGTGTCGGCCCGCGCGTCGAGCTCGCGCTCGTGGATCTCCAGAAGGGCGAGCAGCGCTCGCCCGCCTACCTGAAGCTCAATCCGAATGGCCGTGTTCCGACGCTCGAGGACGGAACGTTCGTGCTCACCGAGTCGCACGCGATGATGCAGTACCTCTGTGAGCTCACGCCGGGGCAGACGCTCTACCCGGTCGAGGCGCGCGCGCGGGCCAACGTGAACCGCTGGCTCTTCTGGAACGCGCACCACTGGCAGCCGGCGGTGAGCGTGCTCGGCTACGAGCACATGGTGAAGAAGATCCTCGGCCGCGGTGAGGCGGATCCGAAGGAGGTCGCGCGCGGCGAGATGCTGGTGGGGCAGTGCGCATCGGTGCTCGAGGCCCACCTCACCGGCCGCGAGTGGATCGCCGACGACAAGCTGACCCTCGCCGACCTCGCGCTCTGCACACCGCTCGCGAACATCGCGCGCGCGAAGATCCCCATGGAGCCCTACACGAACGTACTGAGCTGGCTTGCGCGGATGCAGGATCTTTCCGCTTGGAAGAAGACCGGCATGTGAACCCATACTCGGGGCGCCGTGTGTCTCATCGCGTTCGCGCTCGCACCGCGCCCCGAGATCGCGCTCGTGCTGATCGCCAATCGCGACGAGCACTACGCGCGCCCGACGGATCCGATGCACGCCTGGGCCGATGGCTCGGGGATCATCGCGGGCGTGGATCGCGAGCGCTTGGGCACCTGGCTGGGCGTGCGCGCGCGCGAGGGCCAGCCGCCTCGGCTCGCGGCCGTGACGAACGTGCGTGACCCGGCGGATCTTCGCCCGAGAGAGCCGGACGAGAAGTCGCGCGGGGATCTGGTGCGGGCGTTCCTCGAGAACGACGAGGGCGCCCTCGCCTACGCCTCGCGTGTCGCGGCCGGTCGCACGATGCGCGGCTTCAACCTGCTCGTGCTCGACGAAGGCGCGCTCGTCTGGTGCTCGAACCGCGCTCCCGCACCCGGACGGCCGTTGCGCGTGACGCCCGGCGTGCATGGCGTCTCCAACGCGTTCTTCGACACGCCCTGGCCCAAGGTCGAACGCGCCAAGATGCTTCTGGCGAGCGAGCTCGCGAAGAACGGCGAGCCCGACGTCGATGCGCTCTTCGCGATCCTCGCCGACGATTCGCAGGCGCCCGACGCGCGGCTCCCCGACACCGGCGTCGGCCTCGCGCTCGAGCGCGCGCTCTCCCCGATCCGGATCGCCATGCCGACCTACGGGACACGCTGCGCGACCGTGCTCATCGCCCGCACGGACGGCACTGCGACGCTGATCGAGCGCACGATCGCGCCTCTTCCGGCACCCGAAGCCCACTTCGAGCTCGCGTCGTTCGCGATCCCATCGCGCGTGGCCGCGCGCTGAGAGCGTGACCGCAAATCGGTCGCGATCTCCCGCGAAGCGATACGAGGGGGAGGCTCGGTCGGGATTCACTCCCGAGCGAGGGGGCCGCGTATCGGCCCCTGAGAAGATGAGTACACTTCCGCGGTGACCTCGGACGCCGCCGTGAAGGGAGTCGGGCTCGGCCTGCGCTGGGAGCTGGCCGAGGATCTCTTTCGCGACGCGCCGTCCAGCGTTCGCTGGCTGGAGATTCACCCGGAGAACTACATCGGGCGCGCGGGCTTCTACGAAGCGCAGCTCGAGGAGGCGCGCGCGCGCTATCCGATCGTCACGCATGGGCTCACGCTCTGCCTCGGGACACCCGACGCCCCCGATCGCGACTACGTGCGCGAGCTGCGCGCGCTCGTGCGCTCGCTCGGAGCGCGCTGGCACAGCGAGCATCTCTGTTGGGGCGGGACCGAGGGCGCGTTTCTTCACGACCTCTTGCCGCTGCCACAGACGATCGAAGCCGCGACGCGCGCCGCACGACGCCTCGACGAGCTGCGCGATGCGCTCGAGGTCGAGGTCGCGCTCGAGAACGTGAGCACGTACGCGCATCCCGGTCCGCGCGCGATGAGCGAGATCGACTTCGTCCTCGAAGTGCTCGATCGCTCGCAGGGCAAGATGCTGCTCGACGTGAACAACGTCTGGGTCAACCAGAACAACCACGGCATCGACGCGCGCGCGTACATCGATCGCATTCCCGCCGATCGCGTCGTCCAGATCCACGTCGCCGGACACCTCGTGCGCCCCGACGGGCTGATCATCGACACGCACGCCGAGCCCGTCGCGAGCAGCGTGCGCGAGCTGCTCGCGTATACGATGCGTCGCATGCCGGACGTGCCCGTGCTGCTCGAGCGCGACGGAAACTATCCGCCCTTCGCCGAGCTCGTGGCCGAGGTCGAGGCGCTCGCCGCGATCGTGGAGAGCGCGCGATGAGCGACCACGACGATCTTCTCTCCACGTTCCAGCGCGTCTGCGTCTCGGAGCGCATCGACGCGAGCGACGTGGAGCGGCTCGCGCGCGATGGGGGTGGCCCGAGCGGGCGAATCGCCCTCTATCGTGATCTGGTACGCATTCGCCTGCGCGATCTCGTGGCGGCCGCGTTTCCACGAACGACCCACGCGATCGGACGCGCGAACATGGACGCGCTCGCCGACGCGCACATCACCGAGAGACCGCCCACGACGCGCTTCTTCCGCGAGCATGCCGAGGCATTCGGCGAGTGGGCCGTCGACGCCCTCGCGCGTACGCCTCTGCCGCCCGAGTGGTCACGTGATCTCCTGCGCCTCGAGGCCGCGCAGTGGCAGGCGAACTACCGACCGAGCCCGCGGCCCGAGCCGATCACGGACTTCGATCTCGAGCTCGTGCCGATCCCGAGCCGGACGCTGCGGCTAGTCACCACCGCCTGGTCGGTGCACACGTCGGCCGATGCGACGCCCGAGCCCGGTGAGTTTCGTCTGGCCGTGTACCGCCGGCCCGATCATCGCGTGGAGACGCGCTGGATGGACACCATCTGGGCGACCCTGCTCGCCGACCTCGCGCGAGGGGAGCGACCCGCG
>JAYVCF010000320.1:0-12025 GCA_043750095.1 Deltaproteobacteria bacterium | reverse complement strand
GCGCTCTTCGCTTCGTCGATCGTCCGTGCGCAGACCGAGGGCCCCACGCTCTTGTTCGGCGGCGACGTCATCTTCGACGACCCGGTGGACTACGCCCTGCGGCAGATGCATCGGTCGCGCGATGACGCGTCCTCGTACGACGCGCTCTTCGCCGAGCTGGATCTCGGCGCCGCCGATCTCACCATCGTGAACCTCGAGACGCCGGTGGCGGAGCGGACACGATCACGCGAAGACGGATTCGACGTGCCCGTGTTCGCCGCGCCGCGCGCGTTCCTCGAGGCGCTGGCGCACGCGGGCGTGGACGCGGTGACGGTCGCGAACAACCACGCCTACGATCAAGGCGTACCCGGCCTCGTGGCCACGCTCGAGAACGCCAACGCGCTCGGCCTGACCACGATCGGCGCGGGCGCGGATCGCGCGGCGGCGTTCGAGGCGCGCGTGATCGAGACGCGCGGGCGCCGCATCGCCATCGTGTCGGCGACGGAGGGCGTGAACCTCGCGCCGCGAAGTGGAGAGGCCGAGACACCGCGCGTGGCGCTCCTCGATGCAGCGCTCCTCGAGAATGCCGTGCGGCAGGCGCGCGCCAGCTCCGATCTGACGGTCGCGGTGCTGCACTTCACGAACGCGAATCAGGACGACGTGCTGCCGACCGACGAGATGCGCTCCTGGTCCGTGCGCGCGGCGGAGGCGGGTGCCGATCTCGTGGTGGGTCACGGGCCTCACGTTCCCGGTCCGCGCGAGACGCTGCGAACGAGGGACGGACGCGACGTGGTGGTGCTCTACTCGCTCGGCAACCTCGTGGCCGCGATGCAGGCCGACGCGGACGAGGTGGAGGTCCCGCACGCGTCGGTGCGCGACGCCGTGCTCGCATCGATTCACACGCGCCCGAGCGCCGACGGTCGGCTCGCCATCGCGGCGATCGAGGCACGCGCGTTCTTCATCTCGACCTCGAGTCGAAGGCTCCACGGCGCCGAGCGCCCGCGCTTCGTGCGCCCGCTCGCCATCGATGCTGAGATCGCACGAGCCGATCAGGCCGCCTGCGGACGCGAGTGCACCGAGCTCCGCGACGATCTCGCTGCCCGGCGCGACCGGATCGCGACACTGTTCGGCGCGGTCGCAGCGCCGAGTGCAAGTGCGAGTGCGAGAACGAGTGCGAGAACGAGTGCGAGCTCGATCGACCTCGGCCTCACCTTCGCTCCAGCAAGCGCGCACGCGCTCACCCACGACTCGGCTCGCGTCAGCGAGCTCGCCGCTCGCCTTCGCGACGATCCCCAGCTTCACGTCTTCATCGTCGCGCACCCCGCGCCCGGCGAGTCCGACGGCCTCGCGAGGCGCCGAGGCCGGCGCGCGCGCGAGCTGCTCGCCGTCTTCGTCTCCTGGCGCTCGCGCTTCGGTCTCTCCGTCGGCGCGCCTGAGCCTGTGGCGCGCGTCGAGATCCGCGTCAGCGGTCCGTGATCACTGAACCGTGATGGCGTCCGACACCGGCGAGACCTGACCGAACTGATCGACCCAGGCGACGCGCGCGATCAACGTGCCGTCCGGCGGTGCGGTCCATCCCGGCGGCGCCCCGCCGCAGCGACCCGGCTCCGTGTACAGAACGATCTCGCGCTGCCCGACCGCCGCATGCGCCCACGCGGCCGCCGTCGCGTCGGTGTTCCACGTCACGATCGATGCGATGACGCCGTCGGGCACCGGAAACTCGAGGTTCGCTCGGACCTCGATGCGCTGCGCGCCCGCCCTGCCGATTCCCGTCGCAGCCACACGTCGAACGTCGCGCACGGCCGGACGCACTGGCACGCCCGGCAGCGCGCTCAGACCGATCGTCAGCGTCGCATCGGGACCGAGGCCGTGGAGCATCCAGATCCCGCGCGTCACGTGCGCGTCGAAGGGCACGCGATAGAGGCCCGGCGCGATCGCATTTCCCGCGAGCGGCCACGACGTGCGTCGACCACGCGTCACGCTCAGCGCGGGCAGGTCCGTGTTGGGTTGCCCACCGCTGGCCGTCACCGGCTCCATCGCGACGACGATCGAGGCCCCCGTGCGCGGGAACGGCGCGCTGAGTGTGGTGAGCGAGTGCGCGGCCCAGCCAGGGACCGCGCAGTCCGCCTCCGCCCGCGGTGCGACCCAGACGAGCGCGAGCGCGAGCACGGTGACGAGCGACGCAAGGAAACGAGCCGACGACATGGGAGAAGCCTCACCCGCGTCCCCGCGCGAGGCAAGCGCTGCGAGAAAACGCGGTTACGTTCATGCTGACGAGGATGTTCGAGCCCTTTGCACGGATTGGCGACGGGCTGATGCGCACGCAGCTGCGGGCTTCCGGCTTCGAGAGTCGCTACGTCGAGACGCGCGCGGGTCGAATGCACGCGCTGGTCGCCAAGGGCGGCGGCGATCTTCCGCCCTTCGTCTTGCTGCACGGCTTCGCGGCCGCCTCGCACTACTACGGCGGCGTCGCGTCGCGCATGCGTCCGCTGGTGAGCAGCGTGATCGCCCCCGATCTGCCGGGGCACGGCAAGAGCGAGGGCGACCCACGCGTGATCGACTGGGCCACGCTCGAAGACGGGCTGCTCGCGACGCTCGACGAGCTCATCGATCGGCCGGCGATCGTCTTCGGGAACTCGCTCGGCGGTGCGGCCGCGGTTCGCTTCGCCGCGCAGCGCCCGAAGAAGGTGCGCGGTCTCTTTCTCGTCGCCCCCGGTGGCGCCCCCATGGACGACGCGACGTTCCGCTCGTTCCTGTCGCGCTTCGCGCTCGATGATCACGACAAGGCGCTCGACTTCGTCGATCGGCTCTTCCACACGCCGCCGGCCTACCGGCACCTCATCGCGTGGGGCACGCGGCACCAGTTCGCGCGGCCGGCGATGCGCGCGCTCATGGAGCGCGGGCTCGCGATCAACCTGCTGACGCCCGCGGAGCTCGGCTCGCTCTCGATGCCGACGCACGTGGTCTGGGGCGGCGCCGATCGCATCCTCTTGCCCTCGCACCTGGCGTTCTATCGTGAGCACTTGCCGGCGCACGCGACGCTCGAGGTGGTGCCGCGCTTCGGGCACACGCCTCACATGGATCAGCCGGAGGCGCTGCACACGATGCTGGTCGCGTTCGCGCGCGAGACGGCGCCACGCAAGTCGTCGCCCGGCGCAATCTCCGGTCGTCGCTGATTACTGAACCGGCGCGATCGGCTACTGAACCGGCGCGATCGTCAGGCGCAGCGAGCCCATCGTCTGCGGCACGTCGCCCTGCGAGCGAAGGTCGAGCGCGAAGTCGCCGCCCGCCGCGATCTGCGCCGCGCTCACGTCGGCCACGCCGATCAGCTCGTCAGCCGTGACGCTGTCGTCGTCGTAGACCGAGAAGCGAATCGGAAAATCTTCCGCGTGGTACGCGCCCGGCAGCCAGTGATCGAGCTGGATCTCGTGACGATCGGCGGTGACCGGCGTGCGCTCGATCTCGCGCTGCCCGGGCAAGCTCGCGATCACGACGTAGGGATCGGGCTCGCTGCCGATGGTGTCCCAGGCGCTGCCGCCGACGGCGGCGGTCGCCACGGTGAGGCCCGTGAGATGGATGCGGACCGGGTGGCTCGTGGGTGCCGTGGTGGTGGTGGTGGTCGTCGTGGTCGTCGGCGTCGTCGTCGTCGTTCCCGTCGAGCTCGTCGTCGTGGTCGTCGTCGTCGTCGTGGCCGGAGGAGGCGGGCAGACGCGCACGCGCGCGGTGGACGAGAGCGTCGCGTCCGCATGCGGTGTGACGAGGAGCAGCGTCGGACATCCGAGGGAGGGGATCGTCGCGGTGTGCGACTGATGGGGCCCCGTCAGCTCGAGCACGCGCGTGCCGGTGGGCGTCGTCGCGGTTCCACCTTGCAGCACCGTGTCGTAGAAGCGCGCGAAGTCCGCCTGACAGACGGCATCGACGTAGACGCCGCCGCCCTCCTCGAGCTCCATCTCGACCGTCTCGGCGCCCTGCATGTGATCGAGCGGACCGAGCACGTCGAGGCCACCGGGAAAGATCGTGAGGCGCTGGTTGACGGACCAGATCGCGCCGGCCTCGGTCGGGTACGGACGCTGCGGCACCTGCCCGCGATCGAGCGCGCCGACCATGAAGTCCATCTGCTGCGAGTCCATCGCGTACGTGACGGTCATGCCCGTCGCGAAGCGATCGTGGAGGCGCTGGCTTCCTTCGTCCGTCACCTGCTGACGCGCGCGATCGTCGGCCGAGCCGCCCGTCATCGCGAGCAGCCCACCGAGCACGCCCGAGAGCGCGCCGGTCGCATGCGCCTGGATCAGCCCGCGCGGCTCGACATGCGCCGCGAGCAGGTGCGCCGGATCCTCGGTCTGCGGGCGCATCCAGATGGTCACGATGCGCAGCGTGTGGTCGTAGCCGATCTCCATGCGCGCGGTGAACGACGCCGTCGCATCGAAGCGCAGGTACTGCTGCACGCGGAAGCCCATCGACTCGCGATCGACCCAGGTCCAGCCGGTGCCGCCGAGCGAGAGATCGAGCACGCCGTCGTGCGAGTGCGAGGTGCAGTCGCGGATCCACCAGCGTCCGACGGTCGGATCGAGCCCGGCCTCGGGCCCCGAGTGCCCGCCTTCACCCGGAAGCCCGATGAACGTGCCGCGCAGCTGATCGCAGATTCGCGGCGCGACCACGTCGGCCATCATCGTCTGGATGTCGTCGCCCGCGTGTGTCCCCTCGTCGCTGCTCGTGTCGCCGCCCGTCGTGTCGCCGCTGCCGTCGCCGGTGTGCTGATCGCCTTGCACGTACACCGGCGAAGGCGCGCATCCCGCGGACGCTCCAGCAAGAAGACCACAACAGACGAGAAGCGCCCCGTTCGATCGCACGCGCATGGAAGCCCTCATACCGCAGTCCGCTGTACGCGCGAAGAGGGGTTGGTTCTTCCCTATCGCTCGAAACAAGGCGCGCTCACATCAGGCGCGTGCAGCGGTTGCCGAGGCACGTGGTGCCGTCGCCCGTGCAGCAGTCGCCGTCCGCGGTGCACGCCTCGCCTTCGTGCGAGCAGCTCACCATGCCGGGCGGGACGCACACCGGGCCGCCACCCGTGCCGGGGTCGCGGCAGAAGCCGCTGCAGCACTCGCCGCTCGTCGCGCAGCTCAGGCCGTCCATGTGGCACGCCTGTTCGGTCCAGAACGCCGCCATGTTCTCGTCGTGCACGTTCTGCTGCGGCAGCCAGTAGGGCGCGAAGCTCGGATCGACTCCGGCCAGAGGCGTCGAGTCGACCGCGGCCACCCAGAGCTGACGGCGGCCTGCGCCTTGGGTGCCGACCTGCGCGTTGCCGTAGTCACGCGTCGAGAAGAACGCGAGCCAGTAGTAGCCGCCTTCGTTGAAAGGCGAGAACGTCGGGTAGTACGAGTTCGCGGCCGTGCCGTTCAGGTTCGCGAGGCCGTACGAGGTGACGCCGTCGCGCGTGACCATCTCGACGCTGCCCGCGCGCGCGATGTGGGTTCCGGTACCCGGATCTTCGTACGCGCGGCTGTGCAGGCTGTGCTGGAACGCGATGAGCGCCGAGTCCGGCGACCACGATGGACGCGCGATGACGGGCGGCGTGCCCGCCGACAAGATCGTGCGAAGCGCGCCGAAGGTGTCGCCCGCCATCACGTCGATGATCGCGAGATCGCCGCGCGTGAAGTCCACGGCCCAGCCGCCGTTGGTGTTCGTGATGTACGCGATCTGCGTGTTGTCCGGTGACCACGCCGGGTGCGCGGATGCGAGCGTCGGCAGCGTGGACGCGATCCGCGCACCGGTGTTGCCGTCGACGAGAAAGAGGCCGTTGCCGAAGCTCGCGGCGAGGCGCGAGGTGTCCGCGTTGAAGCTCGCGGTGAGGAAGCTGACCACGTTGGGCGGCACGATCATCGGAGGCGGGCTCAGCGTGGTGTCGCCGGTCAGATCGAAGATCGCGCTGGTGCCGCCGCCGTCCCAGATCTCGGCGGCCATGCGACGACCATCGCGGCTGATCGCATGGCACGCGACGCACTGCCGTCCGTCGCCTGCGCGCGCCGGCGGGTTGGGCATGAAGCTCACGCGTCCGGTTCCGTCGCCGTTGATGCGCTGGATGCGGCCGAGGCCGAGATCCCAGTAGTAGATCGCGCCACGGATGGTGGCGTTGGCGAAGCGCACCGTGCGCGACGAGCCGCGGATGACGGTGTTGGTCGACGACTCCCAGAGATCGACGGCGACGGTGACGTCCATCTCGGTCGTGGACTCGGCGAGCGCGCGCCAGGCCTCCGGCGTGGGCAGCCAGTGGAAGCCGAAGCCAGCGCCCGAGTTCACGACGAACGCACGCACCTGCGCGCCCGGTGCGTCGAGGCGCACCTGATAGACGTCGCCCGCGACGCCGCCTGCCCACTGTGTATCGGCCGCATACACGTTCTGCGGGAACACCGTGTGGTCGAGCGGATAGAGGAGCGTGGCGGCGCGCGAGGGCGCGTCGATCATCGTCACACCGGGCGCGAAGTGCGTCGCGGCGTCGGCGGGCGTGCCCGTGTCCACGATGTTGCGCTGGATCTGCACGGTCACCATCGCGGTCGCCATCCTGCTCGACACGTGCACCGTGACGGTGGACGAGCCCCCGACGACACCGCCCGCCGTGTAGACGCCGGTCGTGCGATCGAGCGCACCGATCACCGGCGCATCGGCGGTCCAGACGCCCGTCGTGAGCTCGGTCGAGGTCCCGTCGTCGTAGTCACCCATCACGGCGAAGTCGACCGTGGGCATCGCGCCATCGATGGCGGTGAGCACGCTCGTCGCGGGCTCGACGTGGATGCCCGTGAGCATGTGCACGTGCGCGTCGTGCGGAACGCCCGAGTCCATCCCGGCGCCCGCCTCGATCGGCCCGCTGTCTCTCGGCACCTGGCAGGTTCCGTCGATGCAGATCTGCGGCGCCGTGCACGAGGCCGACGTCGCACAAGAGCGCGCATGCGTCGGCACAGACGGATCGCACGCGGCGACCAGGAACGAGAGGCAGGCGGCGGCGAGTACGGCGAAGCGAGTCATGAGGCAAATCGTACGCGAGCGGAGCGATGCTGTGCGAGCGCCATCGGGCAGACCCGAAGAACCTCTCCAAGCGGCTGGGTCGAGGAGCCGCGCCTGCGCACACGCCCGCACCATGCGCGCATGACGTGGGCGCGATAGGCTGCGTCCGTCGATGGGGCCATCGTCGAATGAGTGAGCTGGTGCCGCTGCGCACCAAGGACCGCGCTCGAACGGGGCGTGGCGCGCCGCGTTTTCTGCCGACGACGCGCGCAGAGATGGAGGAGCGCGGCTGGGACGTGCTCGACGTGCTCCTCGTCAACGGCGACGCCTACGTCGATCACCCCGCGTTCGGCGCCGCGCTCATCGGCCGCTTCCTCGAGGCGCGCGGCTATCGCGTGGGGATCGTGAGCCAGCCGCGCTGGGATCGCCCCGACGACATCCTCGTGATGGGCGCCCCGAGACTCTTCGTGGGGATCACCGCGGGCAACCTCGACTCGATGCTCAACAAGCTGACCGCACAGAAGAAGGTGCGCTCGGACGACCAGTACTCTCCCGGCGGTCGCACCGGCTCGCGCCCGAACCGCGCGACCATCGTCTATTCGAACATGGTGCGCGGGGCGATGCCCGGCGTGCCTATCGTGATCGGCGGCATCGAGGCGTCGCTGCGTCGCATCGCGCACTTCGACTACTGGAGCGAGACCGTCCGTCGCTCGATCCTGCTCGACAGCAAGGCCGACCTCTTGATCTTCGGCATGGGCGAGCGGCCCGTCTGGGAGGTCGCCGATCGATTGCGCGATGGCGCGCGCATCGACGAGATCCGCACCGTGCGCGGCACGGCGTTCCCGCTGCGCAAGGGCCAGTGGGAGACGATCGAGAAGAGCCGCTACGTGACCGACGGCAAGGTGCTCTGGCTCCCTTCGTACGAAGAGGTCAGCGCCGCCAGCGACGCGGGCAAAGAAGCATTCCGCGAGATGTCGCGCGCGTTCCAGCACGAGACGAACCCCGGCAACGGGCGTCCGCTCCTTCAGCCCCACGGAAGCGAGGCGGTGTTCTTCACGCCGCCGGCTGAGCCGCTCGACACGGCGCTCATGGACGAGCTCTACGACATGCCCTTCGCGCGCGTGCCGCATCCCTCGTACGCGGCGCTGGGAAAAGAAGGGCGCATCCCCGCCTACGAGACGGTGAAGCACTCGATCGTCACGATGCGCGGCTGCTTCGGCGGCTGCACGTTCTGCTCGATCACCGAGCACGAGGGCCGCGTGATCCAGTGGCGCTCGGCCGAGAGCGTGTTGCGCGAGGTGCGCGCGCTGCGTCGCATGGACGGCTTCCATGGCGTCATCAGCGACGTGGGCGGGCCGACCGCGAACATGTACGCGATGAAGTGCAAGGACGAGAAGATCGAGAACGCCTGCCGCCGCTTGTCGTGCGTGCATCCCGGCGTCTGCGAGAACCTCGTCACCGATCACGCGCCGCTCGTCGATCTTCTCAAGAAGGTCCGCACGGAGCCGGGCGTGAAGAAGGCGTTCATCGCCAGCGGCGTTCGCTACGACCTCGCCGAGCTGAGCCCCGAGTTCGTGAAGGAGCTCGCGCAGCACCACACGGGCGGGCAGCTCTCGGTCGCGCCCGAGCACGTGGACGAAGACACGCTCATGCGCATGAAGAAGCCCGGCAAGGAGAGCTACGAGCGCTTCGCCGAGCAGTTCGCGTGCGCGTCGAAGGAGGCGGGGAAGGAACAGCACCTCGTGCCCTATTACATCTCGGGGCACCCGGGCACGACCGACGACGCGATGATCAAGCTCGCCGTCTACCTGAAGAAGCGCGGCATCCGGCCGCGGCAGGTCCAGGACTTCATCCCGACGCCGATGTCGATGGCGACCGCGATGTACTACACGGGCTACGACCCGTTCACGCGCGAGCGCGTCTACACCGCGCGCACGCTGCGCGACAAGCGCAAGCAGAAGGCGCTGCTGCTCTATTGGGATCCGGCGCAGCACGACCTCGCGCGCGAGGCGCTCATCGCAGCGAAGCGCCACGATCTGATCGGCAGCGGCGAGAGCGCGCTCGTTCCACCGGCGAGTGGGAAGGGCTCGCTCTCGATCCACGCGCAGCGATCGCGAGGCGCGAAGCCTTCGGGACGCCTCGGCCGACGCGGCGGTGGCGCAGATCGAGGCGCGAGATGAGCGTCGCCAAGAAGCTCAAGGAGAAGGACGGTCATTGGGACTTCTACTTCTTCGTGGTCGATGGCCGGCCTTGCTCGACGATGCTCGACCTCTCGCTCATCGCGGGCGCGCCCGATGCCGAGCGCCCCTGGCTCGTGAGCATCCGACTGCCGCTCAAGGACCCGCGCAGCGACGGCCTCGCGAGCAACGCGGAGGCGACCACGCTCGGCGTGGTGGAAGACAGCCTCGTGCGATCGCTCGACGCGCACTGCGGTGGCTTGTTCGTGGGCCGCATGACCTGGAACGGCGTGCGCGACCTCTTCTTCTACGTGAAGCGCACCGAGCTGCTCGAGCAAGCGCTGGGCGCCGGCATGTCGGGCACCGAGCCGCGCCGCGTGATGACGCGCAAGCAGAAGGACGCTGACTGGCGCCACTACCTCGACGTGCTCTACCCCGGCCCGCTCGAGTGGCAGTGGATCAAGGACCGCAGGCTGGTCGAGTCCCTCGCCGAGTCAGGCGACAAGAGCGACATCGCGCGCCCGATCGATCACCACGCGCGCTTCGGCGAGCGCGAGGAGGCCGAGGCCTGGGCGATCGCCGTCAGACAGATGGGCTTCGAGGTGGCGATCGAGCGGCTCGAGGGCAGCGAAGACGCATGGAGCGCCCACGCCGTGCGCGAAGACCCGAGCGAGCTGGCGCACGTGCACGACATCGTCGAGCGCTTGCTCGGGCTCGCGGAAGAGCTCAACGGCACGTACGACGGCTGGGGCTGCGCGGTCGTTCGCGGGCACGATCTCTAGCAACGAGCCTCCGAGTGGAGAGTTCTGCGGAGTCGCGCCGGGTGCACGCCTTCGGCTCGCGGTCGCACGAACGAACTACGGTTCGCGCTCATCGCGCGAAGACGGCGCACACCCGGCGCTCCGGCTGTCGTGCGATCGGGGTCCTTGCGCGTGCGCCGGTACGCTTCACGCAGCCACGCCACGTCGATGACGTGGTGCAGCGACATGAACGCACGCTCGGGATGCTTCCTCGCGAGCTCCGCTATTCGCGCGAGTCTCGTTGAGACGCTCCCGGAGTTCAGAGACTCCGACATCGTTCCCTCGTTCGATTCCATGAACTGGCCGCCCCTTCCCTCGTTCGGGTCCTCGTGGCGCGAGTTCCCCGCTGTCGTCGGTACTACGAGCGGCTCCGACTTCTCGGCACCCATCGCGCTCCGCTTCGTTTCCTTCGCTCGGCGCTACCACTGCGTGCACATCCTGTTCGTGTTCCTCACGGCTCCCGAACGCTCGATGTGCATCGCGTCCGGGCCTCGAGCTTGGTTGCGGTTCGCCCGTTGTTCCGCACTGCGCGTGGAGGTGGCGAGATCTCCCAGGTTCCTGTCGCGTCCTCGCGTACGTGCCCTGCTCTCGCGACCCCGGTGGAGCCTACGTGCCCATGATCCTCGGGCACCTCGGTGCTGCCTTCCGCCATCTACACGGCGTCGGCCTCCACGACTTGCTTCCTTTCGGGGCTCAATCACACGGCCCGCACGCTCGCTGTCTACGCTTCGCAGCCGCCCTCACGGGTCGTCCACGCAAGACTCGCTTCCGTCTGATGATCAGTCGCTGACGGGCGGGCTGAGCTCCCGCCGGACGCGTTCGGAGGTTTCTTCGATGGGTCACCGTCTCATCGCGTCACCCTCCCCAGGCTTTTCCTGGCGCACATAGATGCTGAGCATGAGGAGCCTCCGTATATTTCTGGCTGAGTGCCCCGACTGCTCGGGGCGAAGCCCCACCCAGGGCGCGCGCAGGCTCGGTCCACCCTCGGTCCGCGAAGGCGGACCGACCGAGCGCAGCGGCGCGGAGCAGCGCGGAGCCGTCGCTTCGACGGCGAGCACTGCGAGCACCGCGAGCACGGCGCGCACGAAGTGCGCGGGGTTGACGGGGCCGAGCACGCCCGCACGATGAGAATCCCCGAGCAGAGCGCCTACGCTCCAAGCGGGAGACGGAGCTCGGATCCGTCGCTCTTGCTCTCGCTCTCTTTCGTTGGAGCCCTCCCAGTTGACGGTCCCCCTCAGGCGGCCCAGGGATCTCGTCAGGACCAGGAGTTGCCGGCCATGACCTCGCGCGCGCCGATCTGGTCTCCGCTCGTAATGATCGCGGCGGTGTCGGCCTGCTCCGCGGCCGCGCCTCCGATGGTCATCCACGGGGGCGGTTCACTCGCACCGCCACCTCAGTCGCTGGCAGCGCTCGCGGCGACGGTGCGCGCGGCGAACGGTCATGTCTTCGTCGGCGAAGTGGACGGGGCAATCGTCGAGCTCGATCCAGTCCTCTCGCCGCCGGCTTACTACGATCTCAGAGTGTCGTATCCACGCGCGGCCGCAGTCGTACGTGTCGTCGATTCGCTCGGTGCGACCATGGACTCGAGCGTGATGGTGTCCGCCCCGAGCGGGCCGGCAACGCTGGTGGACCCTGCAGGAAATCCCGCCAGCGGATACGTGCTGGAGCAGGACGATCCGGGCGCCTGGATGGCCCGTGCGCTCCCGCCAGCCGGCGCTCGTTGGGTGTTCTTCGTTTACGTGGACGGCGCGTACCTCGCCACGACGTGGAGGGCGGCGCTGAATCCGGATGGCAGCGTCGATGGCGCGGGCACGATCGGCGCGGAAGACGTCGGCCTCCAGTCGCTGCATCTCTAGATCACGGGCAAGCGGCGGTCTCCGTTCACGCTCTCGCTCGCGCCCGCGCCCGCGCCCGCGCCCTCGCCCTCGCCCGCGCCCTCGCTCTCGCCCTCGCCCTCGCGGTACCATCGCCCCCGGAGGACCTTGCATGCTTCGACCTCTTCTTCGCGCCCTCGTGGGTCTCGTACTCGTCGGCTGTGCGTGCGGGACCGAGCCGATCCTCGAGCACCGC
>JAYVCF010000319.1:0-15030 GCA_043750095.1 Deltaproteobacteria bacterium | reverse complement strand
CGGGTACACGTTCCACTCGTTCGCGGGGTAGTGGTTCTCGAGGATCTGCGCGCAGAGCTTGTACGCGCTCGAGATCATCGTGCCGCCCGACTCACGCGTGCGGAAGAACGTGTCGCGATCGACCTCGCGCGCGACGGCGTCGTGGATGATGAAGCGCGTCTCGAGCCCCTTGTATTGCTTCTTGAGCCAGGCATCGATCCAGAAGGACTCGATGCGCACGATCTCTTTCTGCTCGTCTCCCATCGAGCCCGAGACGTCCATCATGTAGAGGATCACCGCGTTGGCGATGGGCTCCTCTTCGGTCTTCCACGATCGAAACCGGAGATCGTCGCGCGTGGGGATGATGATGGGGCGCTTGGCGTCGTAGGTGCCCGTGGAGATCTGCCGACGCAGCGCCTGCTTGTAGGTGCGCTTGAAGTGCCGCAGCGAGTTCGGCCCCACGCGCCGCACGCCCACGTAGCGATCCTTCTTGTCGACGAGCTTGGCCTTGCCGCGGTTCTCGATGTGCGGCAGCGCGAGCTCTTCACCGAGGATCTCGGCCAGCTCGTCCAGCGTGACGTCCACCTCGAGGACGTGCTCGCCCTCGCCCTCGCCGGCCTTGCCCTTGCCGTCGCCCTCTTGCTCTTCGCCGCCCAGCGCGTCGCCCGGGTCGCCGTTGCCCTGCCCGACCCCGCCGCCCTGCTTGTCGGAGAAGCGGAACTTCGGGATGTCGATCTGCGGGATGGGGATGGACACGACGTCCTTCCCTTGCTTGCCCATCAGCTCGCCCTGCGAGATGTACCGCCGAAGGTTCTGCCGAATCTTCCCGCGGACGATGGACTTGAAGCGCGAGTGATCCTGGTCGATGCGGAGGGACACGCTCGCTCCAGGGTAGCAGATCGGGGCTCACGCCCGGCGAGCTGCGTGGCGCTGCACCCTCGCCGTGATAGCTACGCCTTCGATGATCAGAACCGCGGCCATCGTGATCGTCCTCGTCCTCTCGGCGTGCTCCGCGGGTCGGACCGCGAGCTGCCAGCTTCTGCACGCGCGCGGGCGGAACCTTCTCGGCGAGCTGAGCTGAGCTGAGCTGAGTCGCTCGTGCATCGGCGCCACAGGCGATGCGTCGTGAGACAACAAGCGCGACGCGCCGATCGAGAAAGCCGCCGCAATCTGCGAGCGCCGCGATTTTCGTCGCACTCGGCGTTTCGTGATCACGAGGCACGGGCCTTGCTGAAAGCGGGCTCACTGCGACCGCACGACCACCGACGGAGGTGGCGCGTCGTGTCGCGAGACGGATTCACCCATGCCTCGATCCATCGTCCTCCGATCGCCATCGGCGCTCGCTCGCTCGCTCACCATCCTCTTCCTCGCGTCGGTCGCCTGGGCGTCCATCGCCGAACCAGCGCGTGCGCAGGTCGATTTCGTCGTGCACGGCGAGCTCGGCGGAGCGGCGATGCTCTCGACGCATCAGCGTCGCGACCTCGGTTTCGACAACGGGTTCACCGCGATGGTGCGGCCGGCCATTCGCTTCGCCGATTTCTTCGACCTCGAGCTCAACGTGGGCTCGCTCTTCATGCCCACGCCCAACGTGCAGGCGGACAACATCGGGCGAGTCTTCCTCGCCGGTGGCGGCATTCGCTTCGAGCCGCGGCTCGGGAACATCGCGCGGCTCGCGATCGACGGTCACGTCAACTACACCCTCACGGGGGAGCTCTCGCGCGTGTCGCTCGACACCGGGCTCATCCTCGAGTTCCAGGCCGGCAACGACGTGGGCATCGGGCCCTACGTCCGCTACACGCACGTGTTCCCCGCCACCACGAGCGAGGGCCCGGATGCGATGATGCTCTCGTACGGTCTCTCGGTCTCCGTCGGAACGCAGCGAGCGCACGTCGCGCGCCTCGACACCGATGGTGACGGCTACTTCGACGACGACGACGTCTGCATCAACGAGCCCGCCGGCAACACGCCGGATCGCGAGCGCGAAGGCTGCCCGCTCGCCGACAGCGATCGCGACGGCGTGAGCGACGTCGACGACGTCTGTCCCCACGACGCGGCCGGCTCCTCGCCGGATCCGCAGCGTCGAGGCTGTCCGCTCCTCGACAGCGATCGCGACGGCATCGAAGACCGCCAGGATCTCTGCCCGAACGAAGCGCGCGGCGCTCACCCGGACGCGGCGCGGCTCGGCTGCCCGGCGGCCGACACCGATGGAGACGGCGTCTACGACCTCGAGGACATCTGCCCGACGACGCCCGCGGGCCCCACGCCCGATCCGCTGCGCGCTGGCTGCCCGGACGCGGACGACGACAGCGACGGCGTCCTCAACGCGGTCGACGAGTGCCGGACCGAGCACGCAGGGTTCCACCCGGATCCGGCGCACATCGGCTGTCCTCTGCCCGACCGTGATCACGACATGATCCCCGACGCGACCGATCATTGCCCGGACGAGCCCGGCGCACCGAGCAGCAACCCGCTGCACAACGGCTGCCCCGGCCTGGTCGTGCTCCACATCGACTCGATCTCGATCGAGCAGCCGGTCTACTTCGCGACGGGACGAGACGTGATCCTGTCGCGCAGCCACAACCTGATGCTGGCGCTGACCGATGCGATGCAGCTCACCCCGGAGATTCGCCACATCTCGATCGAGGGTCACACCGACGACGTCGGCACCGAAGAGGCCAACATGGCGCTCTCGCAGCGTCGTGCCGCGAGCGTGATGGCGTACCTCGTCGCGCACGGCATCGAGGCCTCGCGCCTCGAGGCCCATGGCTTCGGCGAGTCGCGTCCCATGGCATCGGGTACTTCGCGCGAAGCACGTGAAGAGAACCGCCGCGTGGAATTCCGGGTCACCGACCCGGCCCCGCGGAGGTAGTCAGCGCGGCTCGCGTGAGCGAGCGGGTCATCGTGTGAGCTTCGTGAACCATTCTCGGTGCAGGCTCATGCGATGACCTTCGACCCCGACGCACTCGACCAACGCGACCCGCGCCTCATAGAGCGCCTGTTGCCGCCGCTCGAGTGGCTGCACGCCAACTACTTTCGACTCGACTGCGCCGGTTCCGAGCACGTGAGTGAGGGGCCGGCGCTCTTCGTGGCGAACCACAACGGCGGCATCCTCGGACCGGATCTCTTCTGCACCTTGCCTTTGCTCTGGCGCTGGTCGAAGCCGACGACGCCGCTCTACGCGCTCGCGCACGACTTCGCGATGCGCCAGCTGACACCGCTCGGCCGCCTGCTCCAGCGCATCGGCGCGATCCGTGCGACGCGCAAGAACGCAGCGCGCGTCCTCGGCAGTGGCGGTCAGCTCCTCGTGTATCCCGGCGGCGACCTCGACGCCTATCGCAGCTTTCGTCGGCGCCACGAGGTGGTGATCGCGCCACGCACCGGCTTCATCGAGGTCGCGCGCGCGGCTGGCGTCCCGATCATTCCCATCGTGGTGCGCGGTGCTCATCAGAGCGCGCTGATCCTGACGGAGGGCGCCTGGATCGCCGAGCGGCTGCGCATGCAGAAGTGGGCGCGCCTCACGCGCTTTCCGATCGCGCTCGCGCTTCCGTGGGGTGTCGCGCTCGGGCCCTGGCTTCCGTATCTGCCTCTGCCGTTTCGGCTCCGGCTGCGTGTGCTGCCGCCCGTCCACTTGGATCCTGCGGAGGCGCCGCTCGCGGCCGCTCACCGTGTTCAGCGCCTCATGCAGACCGCGCTCGATGCGCTCGGCCCGTGACGACGCTGTGCAGCGCATCCATCCGCGGCGGCGCGGTGTTGAGCTACGCGGTCCTCGGTGACGTGCGCGCGGCCGTGCCGTTGATGCTGCACCGACCGCTCGGTGGCTCGATGGCGCTCTGGGGCGAGCTCGCGACGCGCCTCTCCGAGCGATTCCCGATCGTCGTCTTCGATCCGCGCGGCGTCGGCCTCTCGAGCGCGGCGCCTCTCGCGCATGGCACGCGCGACATGGCGCGCGACGGCGTCGATCTTCTGAACGTGCTCGGCGTGTCCCGCGCACATCACTTCGGTCTCTCGCTCGGTGGCATGGTCGCGTCCTGGGTCGCCATCGACTCGCCGCGGCGAGTCGCGCGGCTCGTCTTGGCCTCGACGCTCCCGCGTGCCGCGGCGATCTCGCATCGCGTGCGACGTCACATCGAGCCCGTGGCACGCGCGTTTCTGCGCCACGGATCCGCGGCCGAGGTCGGACTCGTCCGAGACGTTCTGTCGCCCGCGTTTCGCCGTGATCACCCGGAGCGCGTGCGTGAGATCGAGGCGCTGGTCCGAGGCGCGCCGACGACGCACCGCAACCTCTTCGCGCTCGCCCTCGCGGCTGCGCGCCACGACGCGGCTGCGAGCCTGCCCCGCGTCACGGCGCCGACGCTCCTGCTCTTCGGCGGTCGCGACGAGATCGCGGGCCGACATGCGCGTCACGAGCTCGAGGGCGAGATCCCCGAGGCCCTGGTGGAGATGATCCCGGACGCCGGCCACGACCTCTCGCTGGAGGTCCCTCGGCTGCTCGCGGACCGCGTGATCGCGTTCCTCTCGATCGACTGAGCCTGCGCGGATGACCTCCGTTGTAGAAGAAGGCAGCATCGGCCAATGAATCGCATCGTCCCGCTCGCGCTCGTTGTCCTCGCATCGTGTGGTGGCTCGCGCACCGAAGGGCGCCCCACCGAGCGTGCATCGCGCGCCGAGCCCTCCACGCCGAGCGCACGAGCGAGCGCTCCAACCGATCCGCGCATGAGCGCCATCCTCGACGCGCACGACGCCCACCGCGCCGAGCACTGCGCGCCGCCGCTCGCGTGGTCGGACGCGCTCGCCTCGCAAGCACAGCGCTGGGCCGATCACCTCGCCGCCTCGGGCTGCCAGCTCGAGCACAGCCAGAGCCCATCCGGAGAGAACCTCGCGGCGGGCACGTCGGGCACGCTCTCGCCCGAGGACGTCGTCGCGATGTGGTACCGCGAGATCGATCAGTACGCGTTCCCGAGCGGCGGCTTCTCCATGGACACGGGCCACTTCACGCAGCTCGTCTGGGTCGGCTCGACGTCGCTCGGCTGCGCGATGACGACCTGCGACGACCTCGACGTCTGGGTGTGCAACTACGATCCGCCCGGGAACGTCGACGGCGAGTACGAGCGCAACGTGCTGCCGACGTCGTGCCGCTAGTGCGTGCTCTGACCGACGCGTTCGCTCTGACCGACGCATTCTGATGACAGGCGGATGCCGAGCGCAGGCCGCGTCGGGAGGCGGGTACCCCTCTGCGTCGCGCGTCGGGCACGAACGACGGTGCCCTCCGATGCTCCACAGAGGGGCACCCGCCCCCCGCCGCTACCCATATGCCGCGCAGTTCTCTTTGTGAGTCAGCGGTGTCTTAGGGCGATACGCTCCGCTCGCGATGCTAGCCCCGCAGAACGGCCTGGCGCAGCTCCTCGATCATCGCGCCGATCGTCGGGTCCAACTCGAGCATCTCGCGGAACGTCTCGCGCATCTCTTCCTTCATCCCATCGGGCGCGACCTTCACGTGGCGCTCGATGAGCTTGTCCTTGAAGCGCTCGATCTCCGCGTCGAGCTCCGTGCCGTCGAGGCCCTCGGCGCGCGCGCGCAGCTGCGCGATGAGCAGGTAGATCCCCTCGCCGGGCTGCTTCTTGCGCATGCCGGAGACCGGATCGAGCTCCTCGGTCCTCAGCGTCTCGTCTTCGCTCTCGTCTTCGGCGCGGGCCATCGTTCGTCCTCGATTCTACGCCAAGTCAGCCGAGCGCTTCGCGGAGCATCCCGAGGGCGCGAGTGTGCGTGCGCGAGGCCCAGCTCTCGGTCTTGCCGAGCTCCCTGCCGATGTCCTCGAGGACGCGGTCTTCGAAGTAGCGGGCGCGCAGCAGCGCTCGCTCGGGATCCGGCACACGGGCGAGCGCGCGCCGCACGCGTGCCCGATCGAGCTCGTGGATGAGCTTGGTCTCGGGCGTGACCTGCTCGTCGGCGAGCTGGGCGACGATCATCGCGCCGGCGGCCTGGCCGAAGAGATCGTCGATCACGGTGCCGACCTCTTCCGCTTCGCGCGGAGGTCCGTCGCGCTTCGCTTCTGCCGCTTCCTCGATGCGCGTGTCGATCTCGCGCATGGCGCGCGCGTAGGTCTTGCGCGACATGCCGCCCACGTGCTGTGCGCCGTAGAGGATCCGGCCGCGGACTCGCTTGTACGCGAACCCGTTGAACGGCACGCCGCGAGACGGATCGAACTGGGCAAGCGCCTCGGCCAGGCCCTCGAAGCCGTAGGCGATCAGATCATCGAGCGCGTGCAGCAGGCGCAGCTGCTTGGCGATCCCGCGCGCCGTACCGCGGACCATCGCGTCGCTCTCGGGCGTGATCGTCTGCGCCGTCGTCCCCATGAAGAAGCCTCCGAGGCTCCGGCATCGGGCGAGGCGCTGTCAACGAGCCTCTCGAAGAGCCTCTCTCGAAAAAGTGGGCCGCGTCGGCGACGTGCCATGATTCGTCGCCGACGCGGGCTGGTCACGCGGACGCGACACTCGGGGTTCCGTTCATCACGGGCGCGGGCGTGCCGTTGCTGGTGGAGGTTCCGTTCGCCTGCGCGACGACGGGAGCCGGCGTTCCGACGCTGGTCGTGGTCGTCGCGGGCGTCGTCACCACGGGCGCGTCGGGCACGACGGGGACGTCGGCCGGCGCCGGGGCGCTGGGGCCCGAGCGCATGTTGGCGCGGTGCGCGTCGATGGGAGCGACCGCGTGCAGGAAGCGCTGCACGGAGGCCGGATCGTCCTCGTCCGTGTGCGCCGCGAGCAGCCGGCCGTAGGCGCCGACCGCCTTGCCGAAGCGCGCGAGCGACTCGATCAGTGCCGTCGTGCTCGGCGTCGCCTGGTCGGCCTCGCCGGTGCCGATCGCGTCGGCAAGCGCGCTGGTGCCCTTCTCCGCCGCCTTCAGGAAGTCGGCGCCGATGAGCTCGTCGATGGTGTCGCCCAGCTTTTCCTGCGCGATGCGCTCCAGCCGGCGGTTGCCCTCGCTCCACGCGCTCTCGGCGTCGAGCTGCGTGAACGTGATGCCGTCCGGGAAGAGCGACGTCGCGATCTCGCGTGCACGCGCGCCGCCATCGCTCACGTGCGCGGGCACGCGGGCCTTGGCGAGCAGCGCATCGAGGAACGCGCTCCAGTCGCTGGTGTACTCGAGCAACACCGGTCGCACCTTGCCGGGCGCGAGCCGATCGCGCGCGCTCTGCACCAGCGACACCTCGCCGGCGCGGAGCACCACCACCTTGAGCGCCTTCTTCTCATCGTTGGTGATGTCGATGGGCGCCGCCTTCTGCAGCCGCGTCGCGAGCACCGAAGCCTGAAGCGCGCCGGAGCGGACGTTACGAACGTACTCGGAGAACTGAACGTCGATCGTGGTCATACCTCTATCTCTCTCTTTCATGATTGCGTCGGTCCCTATGACCGCCGCCTTCAAGAGAGGGGTCGCCCCGATGCCCTCCGAACTTGCAGGATCCGAGGCCTCCAGCGTGAGGAAGCTCTCGCATCGCACTTCGCGAGGAATTTCCGCGGAGGCGCCGGCACACATCGCTCTTCAACGGCGATCTCGAAGCGGAGCGCGGCACAGATCGCTCTTTAACGGCGATCTTGAAGCGGTGGTCGCTTCCGGATCGCCGTTGAACGGCGATCTGGAAGTGGTTGGTGGTTCCCGATCGCCGATGAACGGCGATCTGGAAGTGGCTGGTGGTTCCGGATCGCCGTTGAACGGCGATCTCGAAGTGGCTGGTGGTTCCCGATCGCCGTTGAACGGCGATCTCGAAGCGCGCGAGCTTCCGGATCCTCGATGAACGGCGATCTGGAAGCGGAGGTTGGTTCCGGATCGCCGTTCAACGCGGATCAGCGAAGCGAGCTCGCGCTCGCGCGGTCTACCTTCGTGGCGACCCGCTCCCCTGCTACACTAAAGCAGTGAGTGGGGCCTCCACACGCGAGCGATTCCGGGCGCCCGTTCCACACGGAACGATGTACGAGCGCCTGGTCGCGACCTGCGACATGCACGACGTGGCGATCGCCCAGCTCGTGGCGCGCCTCCGACGCACGCAGCCGGGGATCACGGAAGTCGAGCTCGACGCGGCCGTCACCGAATGGCTCGCCGGCGGCGATCCGGGACCGGGGCGGCCCCGCGAGCTCATCCTGCTTTCGGCGCCTCCCGCGGGGACCAAGCCCGAGCGATGAGCGAGCCGGCGTCGCTCCTCGACGTCGTCCGACGTGCGGTAGACGACTTCCGCGCGATCGGTGCTCGGGCCGCGCTCGTAGGCGGGCTGGCCGTCGGTGTCCACGTTCTGGAGCGCTCGACGCGCGACGCAGATTTCGCTGTGGCGGTCACCGACGACGCAGAGGCCGAGCGGGTGACGGGCGAGTTGGTCGCGCGAGGCTACGTCGTCGCGCTCGTGCTCGAAGAGACCGCGCTCGGGCGCCTCTCGACCGTCCGACTCGTCTCGCCTGTCGACCACCGCACGATGGTCGACATCCTGTACGCATCCTCGGGGGTCGAGCCCGAGCTCGTCGAGGCCGCAATGACGATGGACGTCGGCCGCGGCGTACTCGCGCCCGTCGCCCACCGCGGCCACCTCGTGGCGCTCAAGCTGCTCTCCGAGAGCGAACGCCGTCCACAGGACGCTGGAGACCTCGGCGCGCTCCTCACCGGCATCGACGATGTCGAGCTCGACCGTGCTCGCGCAGCCATCGCGCTGATCGCTGGACGTGGATTCGCGCGCGGCAAGGATCTGCCGGCGCAGCTCGCCGCGCATCTGCTGCGCTGGACAGACCGACGCTAGTACCGAGGTTCGGAGATGCGATCGATCTCGAAGCGGAGGTCGGTTCCGGATCGCCGTTCATCCAGGATCGCGCACTGCGCTACGCTTCTGCTCCGTGACCGAACGGCGGCTCGGCCCTTTCTTGATCAGCCAGCGTATCGGCGGCGGCGGGATGGGACAGACCTACGTCGCCGAGCGCAGCGGGCCCGCGGGCTTCACGCAGCGCGTCTGCCTCAAGCGCATCATCACGAGCGACGCCGAGGACGCGCGCTGGATCCGGATGTTCCAGATGGAGGCACGCCTCGTCGCGCGGCTGCACCATCCGAGCATCGTGTCGCTCATCGACTTCGGCGAGGACCAAGGTGACTGGTGGATGGCGCTCGAGCTCGTCGAGGGCCCGGACCTGAAGGCGATCCTGACGGGCCTGCACGAGCGCGGCGAGCGCATGCCCGTCGACTGCGCGCTGTACATCACCGCGGAGGTCGCCAAGGCGCTGCACCACGCGCACGCGCGCCGCTTCGACGACGGCACGAGCGCAGGCCTGGTGCACCGCGACGTGTCGCCCAGCAACATCATGGTGGGAATGGAAGGCAGCGTGCAGCTCACCGACTTCGGCATCGCGAAGGTGCTGCACGCGGAGCGCACGCGCACCGGCGACATCAAGGGCAAGTCCGGATACATGTCGCCCGAGCAGGCGATGGGAGAAGAGGTCGACGCGCGCACCGACCTCTTCGCGCTCGGCGTGGTGCTCTACGAGATGCTCGCGGGCGCGCGCCCGTTCGACGGCAAGACCTACATCGCGACGCAGCTGAACGTGGCCACGGGGAAGCGCGCGGATCTCAGGACGATGGCGCCGGAGGTCCCCGGGCGGGTGGTGGAGATCGTGGATGCGCTGCTGAAGACGGAGAAGAACGAGCGCCCCGGGACGGCGGCGGAGGTGTTGGATCTGATCAGCGAGATGCCGGTGCGCGCGAACGTGGTGCGGACGCTGGGTTGGATCGCGGGGCGGACGCACGGATGAGAGCCCCAGGGAGACCAGCACACCGACTCGTGGTGAGCCGTGGGCCGCCGAGAGTCGAGCGGTCGAGCTCCCGCCGGGGTCTGCGATCCGCGTTGACTCTCGCGGGACACGTCGGCAGCATCGAGTGGCCTAGAAAACAGAGAGAGCTTGAGAATTCGGGGCCGTATGGCGAGTGGGCGCGGGTTCGTTCGTTCGCTCGTGGCGCTGGGCCTCTTCGCGGGGAGCGGGGCGCTCGGCAGCTGCGATGGGGTCGGGCCTCCAGGGGTTGCATCGACGGATCCGTACTTGATCATCGACAGACCGACGGCGGACACCTACGTCGATGGCGACGCGCGGACGACGAATTACGGCGACGCCCATTACATGCGCGTCAAGGCAACGACCTACATGCCGCTCGTCCGCTTCGACGAAGAGATCATTGGCCAGCAGCTCCTGATGGGCGACGTGCTCTCGGCTCAGCTCACGCTGTGGGTCCAGAACCCGACCGCTCCGAGCGTCACCTGCGATCGGGTCTACGAGGTCCACGCCATGACCCATTTCTGGAGCGAGATGGGCGCTACGTTCGAGTGCGCGAACGTGACATCGGGCGGCTGCGCGCCCTCAGACGTGTGGGACTTCAGCGCAGGGAGCGCCGCGCCGCCCTATCGCGCCGCCGCGACCGACGTGGTTGGGTGTACCAACTTTCCCGATGGGACGACTCGCCTGGTCTTCGACGTCACGGCGGACCTGCAGAGCGCGACGTCCGATGCCGTCGTCAACGGCTGGACCATCTTCGCGCTGACGTACGACGCGCACCTCGCGACGCTGACGACCACCACCGAGGGCGGTAGGCCCGCGCAGCTCGACATTCGGATCGGCCCGAGCGGCTACATCCCCGCAGAGCCCGTTCCGCCCCCTCTCGATCACACCGAGCCGACGAGCGTCTTCGACGCGACGCGCTTCCTCTACAACCCCTCGTTCCTCCCGGATCCGGCCGCGGGCGTGGTCCAGTGGGGCATCGCAGCGGATCGGATCGAGCGAGATCGCGCCGCCCTCGTCCACGGTCGCGTCCTCGGGTTCGACGGAGCGCCGCTGCCGGGAGTCAACATCCGCTTCCACGATCACCCCGAGTACGGCCAGACGCGCTCGCGCGCGAACGGCCAGTTCGATCTCGTGGTGAACGGCGGTGGCACCCTCGTTCTCGACTACGGCCTCGTCGGCTTCTTGTCCGCGCAGCGCACGGTCGAGGTCGCGTGGAACGACTACTCGCGCGCGCCCGACGTGACGCTCATCGAGCAGCCGAGCCTCTGCTCGCCACCGGTCGACTCGGGCGCGAGTCTGGGTCAGATGGTCTTCGGCGCGGACGCGGCTCATCGCTGGACGAGCCGCGATGGTGATCCGCGAGGTCGTCGCAGCGTCGGCTTCTACGTCCCGCCGGGCGTCGCTTCGAGCGTTCGCGGCGGCGACGACACGTTCGAGATCTGCATGGTCGAGTACACGCAGACGCCGGCGCCCGTCGGCCCCTGCCCGTGCACGAACGGATTCATCTGCGCGGGCGGGAGTGACGCAAGCGCGCCGAGCCAGTGCATCGCCGACCCGACGAGCACGATGCCCGCCGACATCGCGCCAGGCACCAGCTACACGTTCGCGACCGAGGCGTGCGCCCGGGAGCCCGGCAGCGCGTCATGCACTACTTCGACGAGCTTCAGTGACACCACCGGAGAGGCTCCGATCTTCCGCTACGTCTTCGTGAGCCGCGCCGCCGACGCGGCGAGCGCGCGTCCAGCGGACGCGTTCTCACTCGACTTCCCGACCGATGGAGTCGGACGCGTCGTCCCTAGTGGCAGCTACGACTCCGGAGCAGCGAGCTGGACCGCGGAGCCCAACGGCTTCGTCTTGCAGGTTGATCGCGGGCATGTTCTCGCGCTGCCGTCGCATCCGCTCCTGCCGCCCGGCTGTCCGCTCGCGGGAACATTCTCGATGCCGACGGCCGAGCTTCCCAGCCCGGACGAGTGCGCGCAGATCGCCGGGGACCTCGCGAATTTTCCCGAGCACACGCGCTTCTGGCGGATCCCGACTCGCCACTTTTCGTCGACCGACGACAACTGGAACGGAGCGTTCGGCACGTTCACTCAGCAGGGCGTCGCGATCGCGGGCGACGTCGATCGGAACGACGACTGCGCGGGAGGCTCGATCATCAGCTGCGAGAGTCGCTCGCTCGGCGAGCGGATTCCGGTGACGGGCGCGGGGTTCTCGCTCGCGTACTTCTCGGGCCATCAACGCGGACGCATCGTGGAGAACTCGGTGGTCGTGCGGCCGGTACCCTTCGCGACTGACCCCAGCACGGGCGTGGCGCTCGGACTCATCGGCGTCACCGTGATCGTGGAGATCGCCGGGAACCGACTCGAGCCGTTCACGTTCACCAACGGCGACATCTTCAGCGGCCCGCCAACCCCGCCCGCCGCCGATCGCCGCGAGCATCGCTTCGTGTGGGACGGCACCGACCGCTGGGGACGCCCGACGGTCGGGCCCCAGCCAGGCCGTGTCTTCATGACGTACGTCGTGGAGGCGACGCAGATCCGCACGCCGAACGGAGAGAACGGTCGCTCGTTCGGCGCACCCTTCATCAGCGTGGGCGGCGGTTCTGGTGGTGGCGGTGGGGGCGCTGCGGCCGTCTTGCTCAGTCCGGTGATCCTCACGTACGTGGTCACGCGCGACGTCGTCGTGGGGACGGTGGACGACGCGACGCAGGGCCTCGGCGGCTGGAACCTCGACATCCATCAGACCTACAGCCCGGTCGCGCATGCGATCTATTCCGGCACCGGCGACCGACGGACCGTGCGCGGCTCCGGCAACACCCTCTCGTTTCTGGAGAACGGCATCGCGCCCTGCCCGACAGGCACCGCGCCTAGCGGCACGGATCGCTGTGGCGCGTGTTCGAGCGGTAGCAGCAGCCTCTACTCCGTCGCGGCGGCCCCCGACGGCTCGGTGTTCGTGGCTGGCGGGCCTGCAGGCTCTCTGATCGCGCCCATGCACGTCTGGCGCATCGCGCCGGATGCCGCGCACACGCGCGTCGATCTGGGCGTGGTTGGAGCGTTCGCCCATCTGGCCGCAGCCCGCCGCTCGGACGCAGGTGTCGAGGGCACGACGCTCTTCGTAGGAAACGCGGTCGACAACTGCGTCAGCCAGTATCGCGTTCTGTCCGCCGGTCTCACGCTGGAGCGCAGCATCGGTGCGTGTGGCGCATCCGGCGTCGTCGACTCGCTCGCGCAAGGCAACCCCTTGTCGCCCCAGAGCTCGACGTCTCCGAACGTCCACGACGGGTTGGTCGTCGCGCCGATCAGCATGGACGTT
This sequence comes from Deltaproteobacteria bacterium, assembly GCA_043750095.1. Lineage (GTDB taxonomy): Bacteria > Myxococcota_A > Polyangia > Polyangiales > Sandaracinaceae > JBBSAT01. The sequence goes on along the minus strand of JAYVCF010000319.1, from coordinate 1,942 downwards.
GGCCGCGATGGCAGCCTCTTCATCGTCGATGCCGCGACCACCGGCGTCCCGAGTCGCCTGCTGCGCTGGCGCACCGACGGCTGGGTCGAGGCGGTCGCCGTCGTTCCACGCCCGAGCCAGCTGCTCGCCGTGGAGGCGACCGACGGCGGGCCAATCTACCTGGGGGTTGGCGAGGACTCTTCGTCCGGGACTGGGCGGATCGTTCGCTTCACGCTCGATGGCGCGATGGACCCGACCACTTGCGTCAACCCGCTCGACTGCATGACGAGGGTGGTCGGCGGCGGCACCTCGCGGGCAGACGGCGTCCTCGGGACGCAATTCAGCCTCGGCTATGACACCTCAGTCTCCCCCACGATCGCGGGACGCAGCTTCGGGTCGGATCATCTAGGTCGGCTCTACTTCACGCGATCCGGCGGAGGAGGTTCGATCGACCCCTCTGTCTGGCGGCTCGACCTCGACGGGACCGTGACCATCATCGCCGGACCGCGGCCGACGGACCGTGTCGGCACTCCGATCTGCACCAACGGGGGCCTGACCGGCTGCCCCACGCTCTCGCCGATCGGGGACGCCGCCGTCGCGTGCAACGCGTCGATTCCTGCAACCGCCGCATTCCTGAATTCGATCTTCGATCTCGACGTCACACCCGACGATCGCCCCATGTTCGTCACCCCCGGTGCGGTTCGTCAGGTCGCGCCGTACCTGGAAGGTACGATCGAGCTCGACCATCACGAAGTCGCGTCGGAGGACGGCTCGCTGATCTACGAGTTCGACCCGGCGGGACGGCACCTCCGCACGGTCGAGTACCTCACGCGGCGAACGCTCTGGTCCTTCCGCTACAACCCGGACGGGCGCCTCGCGAGTGTCACCGACGTCGAGGGCCAGCCCGCGACGATCGAGTACGTCGGGAACGACATCCGCATCGCGGCGCCGGGTGGGCCGGGCGGGCTCGTCACGACGCTGACGACCGCCGGCGGCTACGTGACGCGTGTCGTCGACCCTGCGTCGCACCGCTGGAACCTCACCTACTACACTGCGCTGCCCGGCATGCTTCACACCCTCACCGAGCCGGGGCTCGGCGTCGGGCACACGTTCGTCTACGACTCGGTCGGACACCTCCTCACGGATCAGGGGGTGCCCGACGGCAGCACGACGACCGCCCCGTCGACCACCCTCGCAGAAGGCACGCCCACGCTCGAGGGCCTGCGCTCGTTCACGACGACCACGCAGGAAGGGCGGACGACGACGTACGAGGCAGGCGAGGTCGGCTGGACTCATCGCCGCGCTCGCCGCTCCCCAACTGGCTACGTCGAACGACTCTCGCGTCCCGCCGATGGTCTGGTCGCGCAGCAAGCCATCGAGCTGCCCGCCGAATCGCAGCCTGCGACCGGTTGCCAGATCCCGAACGGCTCGACCCCGTCGGGCTGCGACCCCGGCAACACGTGCTTGGTGGAGACCTCGACGCAGGGCGGGCCGGACCACGGCATCTGCGTGCCGTACCTCGCGACGACCAGCATGGCCGACCACCCCGACATCCTCATCGGGCCGGACGCACGCTACGCGGCGCACACGACGATCGAGCGACGCTCGTCCGCGCATCCGAGCGGGCTGATGACGTCCAGTTACACGCGCTCGCGCCTGATCGACAGCTTCGGAGTCCTTCAGGACACGTTCACGTACCCGACGCAGCAGACGGTTGCCACGGTCACCGTTGCCAGCACGCGCTTCGACGCGCACGCGCCGCTCGCCCCGACCACGGTGACGGTGACGCCCGCCACCCACACAGCGCACGCATCTCCGATGGTCATCGTGACGCGCGACTCTCACGCGCGCGTGACGTGCATCGAGACCGAAGGCCTCTATCCCACGCGGATCACGTACAGCGGCGACGCCGTGCGCCCGAGCAGCATCGCGCAAGGAGACTTCGGCGCGGGCTGTGCGAACG
>JAYVCF010000318.1:0-10643 GCA_043750095.1 Deltaproteobacteria bacterium | reverse complement strand
ATCGCCTTCGACTTGCTGGTGCGCGGAATCAAAGTCCGCCGCCTTCGGATCGGCTGAGGAGAGAAGAACATGGAGCTCTTCAAGCCAGGCAAGACCATCGACTTCATGAAGTATCGCAACGCGGCGGTCGGCGCCTCGATTGCGGTCTGCGTCGCCGCCACGGCGTCGCTCTTCTACCCGGGGCTCAACTACGGCATCGACTTCAGCGGCGGCACGGAGCTGCAGACGTCGTTCCGCGGGCACATCGACTCCTCGGGGCTTCGTTCGACGCTGATCGACCTGGGCTACGAGAGCCCGGACGTGATCTCGGTCCAGGGCATCGCCGACGACACGTACATCATCCGCGTCCGAGAGACGACGACGCTGCCCCACGACATCGTCGCGACCGTTCAGCACGAGCTCGACAGCGCGCTCGAGGCGGACGTCGCGGAGAATGGTCTGGTCGTCTCGCAGGGCGGCGACAAGATCGACATCCACCTCACCGCCGACGCCGACCTCGCGGCGATCCAGGCCGCGCTGGCTGCATCGGGCCTTCGCGTGCGCGGGGACGTGCGGCGCCTCGGCGCGGCCGACCAGCATCGCTTCGAGGCCGACTTGATCGGCGTCGCCGATCACATGATCGAGCAGCTGAACGATCGCCTCGGCGATGCCGGACCGAACGAGCCGGACCGTGTCGAGTGGGTCGGCCCGCGTGCCGGCGAGCAGCTGCGCTACGCGGCGCTTCGCGCGCTCCTCTACTCCATCGCGTTCATCATGGTGTACGTCGCCTTCCGCTTCGATCTGCGGTTCGCGCCCGGCGGCGTCGTGGCGCTCGCGCACGACTCGCTCTTCACCGTCGGCGTGTTCGTCATCTCGCAGCGCGAGTTCAACCTGACGATCGTCGCTGCGCTCCTGACGGTCATCGGGTACTCGATGAACGACACCATCGTGGTGTTCGACCGCATCCGAGAGAACCTCGGTCGGCACCGCGACAAGTCGCTCCACGACCTCATCAACATCTCGATCACCGAGACGCTCGGCCGCACGATCATCACCTCGGGCGTCACGATGCTCTCGATCGCCGCGTTCTTCTTGTGGGGCACGCAGACCATCCGCGACATCACGTTCACGCTCGAGGTCGGCTTCGCGGTCGGGACGTACTCGTCGATCTACATCGCGGCGCCCATCACCGAGTGGATGGACAACTATCTCCGCACCAACCGCGAGCGTCGCATCGAGGCGCTTCGCGCCGCGCAGCGTCGTGAGAGCGGCGGCCCACGGCCCGCGAGGGCGTGACCCGAGGAGCAGGCCCTCTCGCGAGCGACGCCGGCGACGACCGTAGCGCCGCCGCGCCTGGCTTCGAGGCCACCCCTCAGCTTCGGCTCTGTGATCCGGAGGCCGCAGCCGAGCTCGGGACGAGGCTGGGCGTCGGCGCGACGCTCGCGCAGATCCTCTTGCACCGCGGCCTCGGCGAGAGCGAGCGAGCGAAGGACTACCTCGACCCGAGGCTGGCTGGGCTCGCCTCCCCGGACGCGATGCGCGGGCGCGGGGAAGCCTCCGATCGGATCGTCTCGGCCATCCGCAGCGGCGAGCGGATCACGCTCTACGGCGACTACGACGTCGACGGGACCACCAGCACGGCGCTGCTCGCGGGTGTCATCGAGGCGCTCGGCGGGCAGGTCACCGCCATCGCTGCCAGCCGCTTCGAGGGCTACGGGCTGAGCGACGCGGCGCTCGCACGCGTGAAGGACACGCGGCCGACCTTGCTCATCACATGCGACTGCGGCTCGACCGACCATCCGCGCCTCGAAGACGCGAGGCACGCCGGCATCGAGACGATCGTCGTCGATCATCATCGCGTTCCCGACGAGCCGCTCCCCGCTGTCGCGTTCCTCAACCCGCATCAGCCGGGCTGCGGCTTCACCTACAAGGGGCTCTGCAGCGCGGGGCTCGCGTTCTCGGTCGCGGCGGCGCTCCGGCGAGCGATGAAGAGCGAGCTCGACCTACGACCCTACCTCGATCTGGTCGCGCTCGGCACGGTGGCCGACGTGATGCCGCTCGACGGCGACAACCGCAGGCTCGTGCGAGCGGGCCTCACGCGGCTCGGGAGCGCGGACGCGCGGCCCGGAATCGTGGCGCTTCGAGAGCGCGCGGGCGTACGTCCGGGCACACGGCTCGGCGGGTCCGACATCGGATTTCGCCTCGCGCCGCGGCTGAACGCCGCCGGCCGACTCGGCGACGCATCGCTCACGCTCGCGCTGCTTCGTAGCCGGTCGCTCGACGAGGCGCGCTCGATCGCCGGGCAGATCGAGCTCTTGAACGAGGAGCGCAAGGAGCTGCAGCGCCGCATCACCGAGGAAGCGGCCATCATGGTGCGTGCGCGCGCGGGTGAGCCGGGTGGCGGGATCGTGGTCGCGTCCGATCGCTGGCATCGCGGCGTGGTGGGGATCGTCGCGGCCCGCATCGTGGAGCTCTTCGATGCGCCCAGCATCGTGCTCGCGATCGAGGGCGAGACCGCTCACGGCAGCGCGCGCACCACGCTCGGGTTCCCGGTGTTCGACGCCATCGCGGCCTGTCGCCCGCTGCTCACGCGCTTCGGAGGTCACCAGGCCGCCGCGGGTGTCACGCTCCCAGCAGCGCGCATCCCAGAATTCGCGCGTGCCTTCGACGACGAGTGTCGGCGCCTGCGCGCCAGCGGACACGGCGCGCGCCCCGATCGCGCGGTCGACATCGTGCTCGATGGCGTGCGCTTCGGCCTGCCGAACGCGACGGAGCTCGGGCTGCTCGAGCCGACGGGACACGGCAACCGCGAGCCGCGCTTCCTCGTCGAGAGCGCACGTGTGGAGGACGCAGCGAGCGTCGGCGACGGACACCTGAAGCTCGTGATGCGCGTCGGGGACACGCGGCTGAGCGCGTTCGGTTGGGATATGGGTGGCGAGCTCTCCCGCATCGGCGCGAACGTCTCCGTGATCGGCGCGCTGCGTCCCGACACCTATCGCGGCGGCGAGAACGTCGAGCTCAAGATCGAGCGCGTCGTCTAGGCGTCTTCGTCTTCGTCTTCGTCTTCGTGCGGAGCGGGATGGCCCGCCGCGGTCGCTCGCGGATCCTGTTCGGTCCCCTCGAGCCAGGCGGCGAGCAGCTTCAGCGGATCGAAGCCGAGCAGCTGCGTGACGCTGGCCACCTCGGCGGCGCGGCCGCGCATGAAGTTCGCGATCGGGGCGAGCTGCGAGAGCACCTCGCGTACGGCCGTGCCCTCGATCCACGCTTCGGTTCGCCTCGCCGCCGCCCGCATTCCGTCGGCAGCGAGGGCGACGGCGATGTAGGGCGGGGTCGGCTGCACGATGATGTCGCGCGCGACCACGGCTCGCGTCCAGGCCCCCGGGCGCGCATCACGCAGGAGCGCGCGCAGATCGCGCTCGTCGGCGAAGATGCCCAGGTGCACGGGCGCGAGGTGCTTGCCGACCGCCTCGGAGATCACGCGGTGGTCGCGCCGGAAGTCGCCGCCGAGCGGTCCCGTCCAGCGCGAGATCACGTCGGGCCCGACGATGCGATCGATCTCGCCCTCCGAGCGTCTCAAGGCGACCAGCGTCCAGGGCGTCGTGCGGGAGAACACGCCGAGCACCAGCGAGCGTCCGTCGGGGAGCACCGCATCCACCGCGCGCGAGACGACGGCGGCGCTGGGGATCGGCACCGACGCGAAGGGGCGCGGCCAGATCTCGACGAGCCCAGCCTCGATCGCGCTTCGGACCGCGCGCATGACGGTGAGCCACTGGGTCACGTAGTCGTCGTGCCGCTCCATGCGGGTGCTCGCGCGCTGCGCGATCTCCTCGAGCGCCCCCTCCCGAAGCACCACGACGCGATCGGCGCGATGCGAGGCTCCGAGCGTCGCGAGTGAGCCGGCGCCGGTGTAGACGAGCCCACGCACGCGGCCTCTCTTGGTGTGGCGCGCAGCGAGCACGCGCCCGCCGCCGGTCACCACCACGAAGAGCGTTCCGCTCGCGGGCTCGCTGGCGAGCTCTGCAGCATCCACCTCGGGGGCGTCGCTCGTCCTCGGCGGCGTCTTCGGCCGCTCGGCGACCTGGGGCGCGAAGAGCGAGAGCAAGTTCGTCCAGCTCCGCGCGTCGAAGCCTTCGATGCGGATGTCGGCCGCGATCATGGCGGGTGTCGTCGAAGGCGCGTGGGTCCTCATCCCGCTTCTCCGAGCGCGCCGCCGCCCATCACCGCTGCGTCCGGGCGCGCCGCCCGATCGATCCGCAGCATGCGGCACGTCTGCGGAGCCATCGCGATGGTGAGCGTGTGCTCCCCCGCGAAGAGATCGCCCGACAACACGTCGGTCGTGTCGATCGGGTAGGGCAGCTGGATGCTCGCCTCGATCGCTCTGCGCTCCGGGTTCATCACGAAGAGCACGCGCGGCCGGCCGTCGTCTTCGTGCACGCAGACTTCGATGGGCGCCTCGCACGAGAAGCGCGGCAGCGGCGAGAGGTGCGAGAGCAGCTCGCTCACCACCGCGTCGGCATCGGCATCGCGATCGACGAGCACCCGCGTGCTCAGGCGCGGTACCTCGAACGGACGCGGCGAGAGCGTGAGGTCGAGCGACGGCATCGCGGGTCCGAAGACCACGTGCCCGCCGTTCTTCGCGAACGTGGTGAGGGCGCGCCAGCGCTCGGGGCTCGCGATCTCGAACGAAGGTGCGACCAGCGCCTCGATGCCCGTGAGGCGCTCGGGGCTCGCATCGGAGTCGATCAGCACGTAGGGCTCGCCGGCGCGCGAGAACGCATCGGCGAAGCGCGTGAGCATCTTCCACCAGAGCAGCTGGATCGGCCCCTTGAAGCCCAGCGGATGATCGCTCGCGCCCTCGATGGGCGAGCCGGCGATGGCCTCGAGCATCACGGGCGTGATGGGGCCGTACACGTGCGTCGTGCGCGCGAGGCGAACGTACTCGCGCGGGATCGAAAGACCCACGCGCACGCGACGCGCGAGCCGATGAAAGCGCGTCGCCTCCATCGCGCGGAGCAGCGCCTTCCACGATGCGGCCTCGATGCGAGGCGTGCCGTGGCTCTCGATGGGCGCGCCGTACCAGCGGTCGCGGTCGACAGCCATGTAGAGCGAGAAGCCACGCAGGCCGTACGCGAGCGCGACCAGCGCGGTGTAGAGCGAGTCTTCGTGCGCCAGCGGCGTGAACCAGGGCGGCGCCCCGACGCCGAGCTCGGGCGAGACGGGCATGCGCGAGGTGCCCGCGACGTAAAGCGTTCGCCGCTTGATCGCCCGGTGCTCGCGACGCGCGTGGTAATAGTCGAGCCCGACGAATCCGACCGTGTCCTCGAGCTTGGCGAGGCTCAGCGGCGCCGTGAGCTCACCGAGCGGCAAGTTGTGGAACGTCGGCACCGTGCCGAGGCCGTGTCGGACCAGCATCTCCTTCATCCGGATGATCGCGCGCTCGATCAGGTGCTCCTTGAACGCAGCCCACTCGAGGTGCAGCGAGAGCGCGCGCGAGGGCGCGGCGGGGTCCTCTTCGTCGTGCAGATCGAAGCGCTTGGGCGGCGCACAGTCGACGTAGTCCGCGTAGGTCGCGTCGTGCGCTCGCCCCAGCTCGGCCACCGTGGCGTGTCGGTCGCGTAGATACGCGTGCCAGAGTGCGATCGCGTCGGGGTGGTAGTCCTGATCGTAGGGCGCGTCGCGGAAGTAGTACGCCGCCTCGTTGTCGACCTGCAGGAGAACGACCGGTCCGCGCGGATAGAGGTGCGGGCGCGCGACCGCTGCGAAGGCCGCGTACCAGGCGTCGGTCTCGGCGAGGAACGTCTCGCTCGCATACGAGGGCACCGGGAACATGCGCGGTGGAAACCCGAGCACGACCGGCCCGCCGCTCGGTCCACGCGCTTGGCACGCGCGATCGTGAATGACGCGCTCGGGCAGGCCGAACCAGGTCATCTCCGAGTTGACGTGCGGACCGGGGCGCAAGATGACCAAGAGCCCGAGCTCCTTGGCGATGTCGATGAACGCACCGAGGTCCTTCTGTGGATCCCCGCCCGGCGTGTGCGAGGGACCGAAGTCGAACGCACCCTGTGCGAGCTCGTGCACGGCCCAGGGCACGTATGTCTCGACCATCGGAAGCCCGAGCCCCGCGACCTCGGCGAGCGCGGCCCGCCACTCGGCGCGCTCGAGCCGAAAGTAGTGCACGGCACCGGCGAGGAAGGGCACGTCGCGATCGCCGACGCGAATGCAACGGCGTTCCGGAACGAGCGTCGCACCGCGCTTCTTGTCGAGCTCGCTCGGGCTCGCGCTGCGACGCGCGGAGGGACGCTTTGCCGCCGTCATTCGCGCGCGAACATAGCGGAGAAGCGGTTCGGGTCGAGCACCGAGAGGAGCGGATCCGCCGGCCGGGATGGGTCGGTGATCACGCGCGCGAGCCGCTCCGCCAGCGCGATCGCGAGGCCGAGCCCGTGCCCGGTCCAGCCCGCAAGGATCCAGGGCCGACCGAGCGTGCGATCGAGGCGCCCGACGAGGGGCAGGCCATCGGGCGAGAAGGCCATGATGCCCGCCCAGCGATGCTCGATCCGTGCACCGCGCGTGAACGGCAGGTGCGCGGCGAGGTAGGCGTCGAGCGCGGACTGCACCTCGATGCTCGTGCTCTCATCGCGCGTGCGCTCGGCCTCGAGGAAGCGATGCCTCTGCCCGCCGAGCAGAACGCGACCGTCCTCTCGCTGACGGAAGTAGTCGAAGCCGAGACCCGCGTAGCAGGGCGTGTCGAGCGCCAGGGGAAGAGGTGCTGTCGCGAGCATCTGGGCGCGCTGCGGGGTGATCACCGAGGCGAGCGTGGGGAGCAGCGTGCTGGTCCACGCGTTGGTCGCGATCACGACTTGCTTGGCGTCGATGCGAAGCGATCCGTCGCTCACGCCACCCTCGTCGATCGATCGCGCCGTCAAGAGCGCGCCACGCACGCCGCACGCGAGCGCAGCGACGAGTCGCCCGGGATGCACCTCGCCGTCGTCGTCGACACGCAGGCAGGCGTCGTATCCGGCGAGGCACGTAGGGACGTGCGTCTCGCGCACGCGCACCTTCGCCTCTTCGAGCGCGCGCCGGGCCTCGAAGAGCGTGGCGATCTCGTGGTCGCCCGCGGCGAGCATCATGCTCCCCCTCGCACGGTGGATGCGCGCATCCGTACCGGCCAGCTCCGCGATCTGCGCGTGGTTGTCGGCCGCGGCCGCGAGCAACTCTCGCGCGACGACGTCACCGACGCGCGCACGGAGCTTCGGATACTCGGTGACGTGCGTGCAGAGGACGAACCCTGCGTTGCGTCCGCTCGCACCGGCCGCGGGTCCTCGCGCATCGATCACCAGCGGATCCGCGCCCAGCGAGCGCAGCGCGCGCGCGAGCCCCAGCCCTGCGAGCCCGGCCCCGACGATCACGATCTCTTCGCGTCGCGACTCCGCGAGCGGCGTCCACGTCGGCAGATCGGCGTCGCGCGACCAGATCGACGTCGAGCTCACGGTCGCGCGATCAGATCAATCTCGACCTTGGCGCCCCGCGGAAGCGCGCTCACCTGAACCGTCGAGCGGGCCGGCGGAGCCACACCCTCGAAGCGCTTGCCGTAGACCTCGTTCACGATCTTGAAGTCGCCGAGGTCGGTGAGGAAGATCGTCGCCTTCACCACGCGCGCGAACGTCGTCCCGCCTGCGGCGAGCACGGCCGCGAGGTTGTCCATCACGCGCTCGGCTTGCGCGCGCACGTCGCCCTCGATCAGCTCACCCGTCTTGGGATCGAGCGGAATCTGTCCGCTGAGGAAGAGCAGATCGGCGCTGCGAAGCGCCTGCGAATAAGGGCCGATCGCGGCAGGCGCCGCGTCCGTCGAGATCGGGTGTCTATCGTTCGCGTCGGCCATGCTCTTCTCCTTCAGACAGGACGTCTCCTTCAGACCACCAGCTTGTAGCCCATGCCGTAGACCGTGAGGATGTGGACCGGCTTCTCGGGTGAAGGCTCGATCTTCTTCCGGAGCTTCACCACGAAGTTGTCCACCGTGCGGTTGTTCGCACTGCCGGGTGTGCCCCAGACCTTGTCGAGGATCTCGTCGCGACCGACGACCTGGCCGCCTCGCTCGTACAGATAGCGAAGCAGCTGCACCTCGTAGAAAGAGAGCGCCATCTTCTCGCGCCCGCGCACCAGCGTCTGCGCCGCCGGATCGATGGTGGCGGCGCCGACCTTGAACGTCTCGCCCGAGGCGCGGGTGCTGCGCCGGAAGATCGCGCGAATGCGCGCCACGAGCTCGCCGATCGAGAAGGGCTTGGTGACGTAGTCGTCGGCGCCCGCGTCGAGGCCGCGGATCTTGTCGGCCTCCTGGCTGCGCGCGGTGAGCATCAGGATCGGCACGACCGGATCCGTCTCGCGGACGACCTCGCAGACGCGGTAGCCGTTCGTGTCGGGCAGCATGAGGTCGAGGATGATGCAGTCGGGTCGCTTGTCCTTCGCGAGGTGGATGCCGTCCACGCCGGTGCGCGCATGCGTGACCTCGAAGCCCTCGAATTCGAGCGCGTCGACCAGGCCCATCGCGAGCGAGGGATCGTCTTCGACCAGCAAGATTCGCTTGGGCTCTGCGGCCATTCCCGACGCTCCTATATCACGGGGAAACGTCGGCCACCCGAGGGCTCGCGGCATCGGGAAGACAGCGCACGGAGAACGAGACGCGCGCGCCGCCGCCCTCGGGCGACTCCACCCAGGCGCGGCCGCCATGCGCCTCGGCGATGCGCTTCACGAGCGCGAGGCCGATGCCCGAGCCGCGCACGCCGCCGTTGTCCTTGCTGCGCACGCGGAAGAAGCGCTCGAACACGCGACGGTGATGCTCCGCGGGAATGCCAGGACCGTGATCGCGCACACGGAGATAGATGTGTCGTCGCCCGCGCTCGATGGTCACGTCGACCGCCGTGCCGGCGCCGTACTTCACCGCGTTGTCGATCAGGTTGAGCAGCGCCAGCAAGAGCGCCTGCTCGTCGAAGCGCGCGGGCGGGATCACGCCCTTGGTCTCCACGCGGATCGTGGCGCTTCCCTCGAGGCGCGAGCGATAGGTGTCGACGGCGCGCGCGACCACGTCGACGACGTCGCCCTCGCGGAAGTCGTACGCTTCCTTGCCGCGCTCGATGGCCGAGAAGTCGAGCACGTTCTCGATCAACGCGCTCAGTCGCTCCGACTCGCGCAGGATGGTCTCGAGGTACTGACGCTTCTTCTTCTCGTCGCGCACGCGCTCGGTCAGCAACATCTCGCTGAACATGCGCACGACCGAGAGCGGCGTCTTGAGCTCGTGCGAGACGTTCGCGATGAACTCACTGCGGAGCGCGTTGAGGCGGCTCTCTTTCGTGGCGCCGTAGAGGAGGAAACCGAGGCCGAGCAGCATGACCGCGAGTGAGAGCCCGATGAGCCCGGCCTCCGTGTACTGACGCGTCGCGGTCCCGGCGCGAAGCTCTGGTGCGGCCTTGGGCGCGACCTGGATGCGCCAGCCGTAGAACGTGGTGGGAAACGTGCGGCCGACGAGGTAGTCGCCCGCCCGCGCAAGGCTCGGCCCGTAGACGAGGTGGTTCTCTTCATCGACGACGTTCCAGCGCCGCTCGCGCTCTTCGCTCGCGAAGATCTCCGGCAGCACGTTGCGGATGACCCACCCGGTGTCGTGGTGCGCCACCAGGTACACGCGTCGTCCGTCGTGACGCGTCGCGCGGTACGACACGAGGTAGCTCTCGTCGCCGTAGCTTCGGTGCAGGTGCCGCAGCTGTCCGATGGGCGCTTCGTGCAGCGCGAGGTCTGGCAGGATCTGCTCGGTCAGCGTCTTGACGAAGTCTTCGCGCTCGACGGCCGTGCATCGACACTGCTCTGCGAGCACGTTGCCGCCGTCGTCGAGCATCACGAGGGCGCGCACCGAAGGCGAGAGGCGCTCGGCGAGCGGCGGCCAGGCCTCCTCGAACGAGTGCGGATCGGCCGGGTCCATGAGCTGGAACACCGCCTCGTCCGCGTGGATCACCATCTGCTCGATGCGGTCGACCTTCTCGTCGACGAGCAAGAGCGTGGTCTGCAGCACCGACTGCTCGGAGATCTGCGTGAGCTGCCGCGCGGACTGGAGCGAGTAGTAACCGAGCACACCGGCGGCGACGAGCACCGCAGGGATGAGCACCAGATAGATGAACCGACCGGACCAATCCATTCGCGCGGGCGGGAGCCTAACGCGAGAACGCCGCTGGGCCCCGTCGGGGACGGGGTGGGGTCAATCGCGACAGCCCGTGGCTCTTTGCTCCGCTGCGAGCCGCGCAGAGACGGCAAAAGCCGCAGCGATGCCGCGGCGCGGACCTTGCTGCAGACGTCGGCAGTCCGATGTCGATTCACATCCTCGCCGTGGTCACTTCCGCGCTCGCCGTGCTGACGACCGCCGCGTTCGAGTGGGCTCAGCGACGCTCGCCTCGGGGCTGATTCACGCGCTAGTGGTAGCTCGACACAGGGATCTAGATCGATTGCCCGCGTCGGCGTCGGGCATCCCTCTGCTTCGCCCTTCGGGCACGAACGACGGTGCCCTCGACGCTCGTCAGAGGGATGCCCGCCGCCGCCGCTACCCATGGATGCGTGCGGTGCGCTTTGTTAGTCAGCGGCGTCTTCGACCCTCTGTCTCCACGAACCACTCCGCGGTTTCGCGT
>JAYVCF010000317.1:0-6238 GCA_043750095.1 Deltaproteobacteria bacterium | reverse complement strand
GCGCTTCGAGGGCCTGCTCACGTTCGAGGGACGCGTGCGCGTGGACGGCGTGCTCCTCGGTCAGATCAAGAGCGAGGGCCTGCTCGTGCTCGGCGACGGGTCGAACGTCGACGCAACGATCGAGGTCGGCACGCTCATCGTGCGCGGTGGCACGCTCCGCGGGAGCGTGGTCGCGCGCGAGCTCATCGAGATCCACGAGGGCGCCCAGGTCCACGCGGACATCACGGCGCCGGAGATCGACATCGCCAAGGGCAGCCTCTTCGACGGTCGATGCAGCATGGTCCCTGCGGCGACGCGCGGCTCCGACCCCGACGGCAAGCCTGCCGACGGTGCGTGATCAATCATCGCGTCTCCGACGCCTCGCGTCGGGATCTGGCACGGCGGCGCTGACGGAGTCCACGGCATCCGAGCGCGGGCCGTGGGTGGTACCGTTCCCGCGTGTCGACGGTGGAGCGCGACGACTTCGAGTGGGATGACGCGAAGGCGGACGCCAACGTGGTCAAGCACGGCGTCACCTTCGAGGAGGCGTGCACGGTCTTCGAGGACCTCGACTACTTGCTCAACGTCGATCCGGTAGATCCCGAGCGCTTCATCGCGGTGGGTCTCTCGAACGTCGCGCGCGTTCTGGTCGTCGTGCATGGCGTCCGCGGCGAGCGCACGCGGATCATCTCCGCGCGTCGTGCTACCGTATTCGAAGAACGTCTGTATGCCCAACGTAGCGAACGGTGATCAGGAGATCCCCGAGCTGAGCGCGGAGTGGTTCCGCACGGCGGTCCGGCCACTGCGGCGTGGGCCCAAGCGAGCGGTGTTCGTCGACGAGAAAATCGCCGATCGGTTCGAGAGCGATGACCAGCTCGAGCAAGCGCTCCGAGCCTTGCTCGAGGCCACCGATCACGTGAAGGAGACGGGCTGACGCGGATCCCGACGGCAAGCCTGCCGACGGTGCGTGATCTTCGCGGCCTCTCGCTGGGATCACGCAGTCGCGCGGAGCCGATCGAGCATCTGCTCGATCACGTCGTCGTTCGGGAGGCGAGTGCTCGCAGGCACGGCCTGGCGCAGCCAGCCGAGCGCGGAACGGACGGAGCTGAAGATCGCGAGCGGAAGGCGCCCACCCGAGTTCTCGCGGACGTCCTGCACGAACGCGTGCGCGGCCCCCGCGGCGGTCCCGTCTTGGGGGACGACGAACGTCGAGGCGGCGTAGTAGGGGCCCGACGTGCGAGAGAGCTCTATCCACGCCTCGCGCGCAGCCGCATCGGGCGCGCCGATCCCACCACGCTCGATGAAATAGAGCAGCGCGAGCTGCTTTCCGCCTGCTCCATGCTGCTTGCCGTGCTGAAGGAGGGCATTGGCCATCGGAGCGCCCACCACGGTGCAGAGGTGCACGAGCACGAAGTCATCTCGCACCGCGAGTCGCTGTCCTGGCGCGACGGTGACGAACGGGTGCGCGTCCTCGGCTTCGCCCATCGAGACGATGCTACGCGCTTTCTTCGATCCGGATCGCGCTCGTCGGCCGCGCGATGCCCGAGAGGCGATCGATCTCGCGCAGCGCAGCGCGCACCGCCGAGTCACGCGCGGCGTGCGTGATCATCACCAGCTGAACGGGCTCACGCGCCGCGGCCTCGGTGGACCTCGATGCGCGGCCGTCTTGCACGAGCTCCGACACCGAGATCTCGAACGCACCGAGCACGCCGGCGATGCGGGCGAGGATGTCGGGCCGATCGAGCACGGAGAAGCGCAGGTAATAAGGACCGACGAGATCGCCCGGTGAGCGCACCTCGCGGTCGGCGAGCAGCTCCGAGCGAACCGATCGCTGCGGCACGCGTCCGCGCGAGTTCGCCATCATGTTGCGACCCACGTCCACCAGATCGCTGACGACGCTCATCGCCGTGGGCATGGCGCCCGCGCCGTAGCCCGAGAGCATGCAGGGGCCGAGGCGCTCGCCCTCGAGCACGACCGCGTTCAGCGCGCCCGAGATGCTCGCGAGCACGCTGCTGCGGCGGATCATCGCCGGGTGCACGCGAAGATCGAGCGACCCGCCCGGCAGCACGCGCCCGGTCGCGAGCAGCTTGATGGTGTAGCCGAAGCGCTCGGCGAACTTCACGTCGACGGCCGAGATGGCCTCGATGCCCTCGCGCGCGATCTGCTCGGTGCGGATGCGCGCGCCGAACGCGAGCGTCGCGAGGATCGCCAGCTTGTGGCTGGCATCGCCGCCGTTCACGTCGAGCGAGGGATCGGCCTCCGCGTATCCCGCTGCCTGCGCGGCCGCGAGCGCCACGTCGTACCCGATGCGCTCTTCGGCCATGCGCGAGAGGATGTAGTTGCTCGTGCCGTTCACGATCCCGCGCAGCGAGACGACCGTGTCGGACGCGAGCGCCTCGCGAAGCACGCGGATCACCGGGATGCCACCGCAGACGGCGGCCTCGAAGTAGAGATCGACGCCGCGCGCCTCGGCGAGCTCGAAGAGCTCGTGGCCCTGCTCGGCGAGCAAGAACTTGTTCGCGGTGACCACGGACTTGCCGCGCTCGAGCGCCGTGCGGACGTAGCGTCCGGCGGGATCGAGACCTCCCATCAGCTCGACGACGACGTCCACGTCGGGATCGTCGAGCACGTCGTTCGCGTCGAACGAGAGCTGCCCCTCTTCGAGCGCGTCGGTGCGCGGCTTGATGCGATCGCGCGCGACCACGCGCCGCACCTCGAAGGTGGTGCCCAGCCGACGCGCGAGGCTCTCCTTGTTGTCGCGCAGGAGCTGCAGCGTGCCTTCTCCGACGACACCGCAGCCGAGCAGGCCGATCCGAACCGGGCGCACGCCGGACGGAGCGCTCTGAGACACGGCGCCGAGAGACACGCCCCGTTCATACGCTCGATCTCCACGGTGCGACAACGGGGAAGCTGTGGGATGGTCGCGCCGTGCCCATGGGCGCAGAGCTGCTGGTCTGGGCCGTGATCGCGCTGGCGGCGTCGATCGTCGCGCACTTGGCGCTCATCGTCCGGATCCTGGGCGTGACGGGGATCACCACGCGCCAGCGCTGGATGGCGGTGCTCATCCCCATCGCGACCCCCGTCATCGGCTGGATGGCGGGCAAGAAGTGGCACGTGATCCTCTGGACCTGCCTGGTCGCCTCGTACGTCGGCCTGCGCGTGGCGCTCGCGATGCGTTGACACGAGGGGGGCATCTCCCTACGTTGATCTCCACAGCGGAGGTTCTCGATGGCGGGTAAGAACGTGTTCTCGGTCAACGACCTGAACTTCGAAGCCGAGGTTCTCAAGTCGGAGACCCCCGTCCTGGTGGACTTCACCGCGACGTGGTGCGGGCCGTGTAAGCAGATCGCGCCGCTCATCGACCAGCTCGCCGACGAGTACCTCGGCAAGGTGAAGGTCGTGAAGCTCGACATCGACGAGGCGCCCAACACGGCCGTGAAGTTCGGCGTGCGCGGCGTGCCCACCATCATCGTGTTCAAAGGCGGAGAAGCCGTCGCACGTCAGATGGGCGCAGCCCCGAAGACGGTGATCGCGCAGGTCCTTCAGCGCGGCCTTTCGGCCTAGCGAGAGCTACTGCCCCTGGATCTGCCGTACGCGCTCGTCGATCTGACGCTGGCGTGCGGCCTGCTGCTGCGACGAGCGGAACCAGAACGCGAGCACGAGGATCGTCACGGCGAAGCCGACGGCGAGCGCGATGATGATCGTGCCGTTCGATCGCTCTTTCACGGGGCGATCGATCCGCGTCGGTAGCGCGTCCGCGAAGGGACGCGGCGCCGGGACGACCGCAGGCGGCGCGGTGACGATCGGCGCGTGCTGGGGCGCAGAGGCCATCGGCGCGGCGGCCATGGGTGCGGGCTGGACCGCGGGGCGCACAGCCGGCTGAGCCATCGGAGCGCGCATGGGTGCAGGCGCGGGTGTCGGCTTCGGCGCCGCCGCGGCCGGCGCCGTCCGCGGCATCGCCTTGGGTGGTGGGATCGACCGCGGTGGCGGGATCGACTTCCCTGCCGTGGGCGCGGGCGCAGCGGCCTTGGGTGCGGCGGCCTTGGGTGCGGCGACCTTGGGCGCCACGGCGTTCGGAGCCGGTCCTCGGGCATGCTGCGCCGCGGCCTTCGCGACCGCGGCCTTCGCCGGAGTCGGAAGCGCCTCGAGATCGAGCGCGTCGAGCTCTTCCGTCCCGCCCGACGGCCTCCGCTTCGGAGCCGCCGCGGGCGCCTCGGCGTCGCCGCGCGGATTGGTGCCCTCGTCGAGGCCGAGCGCCGCGCGCACGAGGCGCGGATCGAGCTCGCCGCTGTCGCCGACGCGCGGCTTGAGCTGCTTGGCCTGACCGGTGACCGGCTCGAGCTCTTTCGCGTCGAGCTTGAACGTGCCCGAGGGGCTCATCTTGCGATTCAGCGCCGCGGCCTTGAGCAGCTCGGGATCGATGTCCGAGAGATCGCGCTCCGCCTCCTTGACGGTCGGCATGTCGGACAAGACGACGGCCTTCATCTTCGCCGTGTCGTTCGCAGACGCATTCGTGCCTGGCGAGGACGTTCCCGAGTCGGACGGCGTCAGCTCGCTCGCATCGAGCTGCTGCGTCCGATCATCGCTCGGAGCTTCCGTCTCGATCGAGAACGGCTCCGGCGCGAGCTTCGGCACGTCGGTCTTGGCGTGCTTGGCGATCGCGGACACGAGCAGCTCGAGCGTCGGGGGCCGAAGCGTCGGATCCGGATCGAGGTAGCGAACGAGCACCTTGCCGAGATCGCCCAGCGTGGGAGGCGCGGTCTTGGGCCCTGGCTCGGGCGCGCTTCCGGTGAGCGCTTCCCATGCGAGCGCGGCGACCGACCAGCGATCCGAAGGGCGGCCCGCGAGCCCGTCACCGACCTCGGGCGCGAACTGACGTCGGAGGCCGACGTCGTCGGTCAGCGCGTCGACGACGGCGTCGCCCGGAAGAACCGAGAGCACGAAGCCTCCGGTGACGCGCACGCCGTCGGCATGCACGTACACACGATGCGCGCGCAGATCGCCGTGGAACCACGACGCGGGGATCGCCATCGTCGCCTCGGCGAGGCTCGCTATCACCGGGAGGAGCTCGGCCGTGGTGAACACGCTGCCCTTGTCGCGACGCGCCTCCAGGATCGCGCGCAGGGTCGTGCCAGCGGGCCAGGGCTCGACCACGAAGACGAGCGACCCCTCGCGATCGACGTCACGGATCCGGGCGAGCGTGCGACCTCCGATCCCGACTAGCGGCGAGAGACGCGACACGAGCGAGCGAGCATCCCGCTCGCCGAGCGCGCCCGGCGCGGGCAATCGCAAGAGGACGTGGGTCTCGGACTCCTGATCGAGCGCCTTGTACGTGAGCCCGAGCGCGTCGCCGTCGAGCGCATCGACGATCTCGTAGCGCTCGCCGAGCACGGCACCTCGCCGCGGGCCACGCGCCGAGATGGGCGAGCCAGTCACCTGTGTCGAGTCGGTCTCCATCATCGCCGCCAGCGCGGCTGGCGCGAGGATAGCGCGCGGGCGGCCCATGGATCACCCTCAGCGCGACAATGACCGAGAGCCGGCGAGAACGACTGAAGCGCATCGTGCGCGGCGTCGTTGCGATCGCCATGGTCAGCGTGGGCGTCCTGCACTTCACGCGGGCGCACTGGTTCGCCCAGATCGTACCGCCGTTCCTGCCTGCGCCAGTCTGGCTGGTCTGGATCTCGGGCGTGTTCGAGATCCTCGGCGGCGTGGGCGTGTTGATCCCGCGAACGCGCGCCTGGGCCGGGATCGGCCTCGTGCTGCTCTACCTCGCGGTGTTTCCCGCCAACATCTACATGGCGATCGAGCCGATCGCGGTGGACGGTGTCGTGCCCGAGCGCTGGCTCGTCTGGGCTCGGCTGCCGTTTCAGCCCCTGTTCATGTGGATCGCCTGGTGGTGCACGCGGTCACCGACCGGTGCTGCCGAAACCGCCCTCGCCGCGCCCGGTCGCGTCGAGTGAATCGACCTCGACGACGGTGGGGCGCTCGATCTTGGCGATGACGAGCTGCGCGATGCGATCGCCGCTTGCGATCTCGAACGCGCGCGGCCCGTGGTTGATGAGGACCACTTTCAGCTCGCCCCGGTAGTCCTCGTCGATGGTCCCGGGCGCGTTGAGCACGGTGACGCCGTGCTTGGCCGCGAGGCCGCTGCGCGGTCGCACCTGGCCCTCGTGGTCGCGAGGAAGCGCGATGGCGATGCCGGTCGGCACGAGCGCGAACGCGCCCGGAGCGAGGCTCACGGGCGCGTCGAGGTCGGCGA
>JAYVCF010000316.1:0-29914 GCA_043750095.1 Deltaproteobacteria bacterium | reverse complement strand
GCCGCGTTCCGGATCGGCGAGATCGATCTCGGGTGGTTTCCTGCCCGAGATCGGCGGGGGTGACGGCGGACCGGCGGTGCGCGGTGTCAGACACGACAGGCAGGCGGGCGGCCGAGAGCGTCTCCGAGATCGTCGAGCCGCGTTGCGGGCGCCAGCGGCTCCGCTACGTTCGATCGCATGCCCGGTGACGCCGCGCGCCAGCGACCGTCGTTCGTCGATGCCCTCGTCGACCTCACGCCCGGGGTCGCGGGCGGCGCTGCGCACATCGCTCGCACGCGCATCCCGGTGTGGACGCTCGAGGCATATCGCAGGGGCGGCTGGTCGGACCAACGCCTCCTCGACAGTTTCCCGGCGCTCCGCCCCGTCGATCTGATGGCTGCTTTTGCGTACGCGGACGACCACAAGGACGAGATCGATCGCGAGATCCACGAGAACGAGTCGGCTTGAGGCTCTACGCGAACGAGAACTTCCCGCTCGCGGTCGTTCACGCGCTGCGCAGCTTGGGGCACGACGTGGTGACCGCGCAGGACGCCGGGAACGCGGGGCGCGCGGTCCCCGATGAGGACGTTCTCGCGTACGCCGTCTCGGAACAACGGGCGCTGGTGACACCCGCCGGCGTGGTGCCACGCATTGTGCACCCCGACGCAGGCGAGGAGTACGCCTGCTTCGCGGACGGCATCTACCTCGCCGTGCGCGCGACCGGGTTCGAGTTCAGCGCGCAGCTCACCGACATCGCCGACGGCCGCGTGCGCATGTTGAGCGTTCCCGAGCCGGGCGTCGCTTGCTCGTTCCCGCACTACGTGTCGAGCACCGAGGTCCTGCTCGACTGCGGGATGCCCGGCACGCCTGCCATCCCGCTGTTCTACCGCATCGACCCGCGCACCCTGGCGTACGTGCCGTGACCCGACGCCCAGATCGCTCGGTGGCGTCCGTCGTCCGTGGCGTCACGCTCTGCGGCCTGGTGCTTCTGTTAGGCGCCGGGCCGTCGAGCTGCGACTACCACACCCGCAATTGCGTCTGCCCTTGCGACTGCCCAGCTTGCGGCTGCCCAGCCGCCGCACATCTGTGCTCCGCCGCGAACTGCGCCGGTTGCATCAACCCGGACGTGTGCCCGGAAGACTCGGGCGCTGGGGACGGTGGGGATGCTAGCGGATCTGACGCGGGTCACTGACGAAGCTCGGAGGGGCCTAGCCCGCATGAACGCTACTTTCGTCAGTGCCGAGCGCCGTGTCAGACGCCTCGGGCGCGGCGCTTCACCCTGCCGGCATCGTGCCGCCCGCCCGACGGGCCGCGCTTCACCCTGCCGGCATCGTGCCGCCCGCCCGACGGGCCGCGCTTCACCCTCGCGGCATCGTGCCGCCCGCCCGACAGGCGGCGCTTCACCCTGCCGGCATCGTGCCGGGACCCCGAAGCGACTCCCTTCAGGGGTATTTACCGTCCTTTTTGGCCTTGCGCGGCTCGCGGCTCTCGCTCTAGAAGGGCAACCAGGAGGGTCGAACATGGGAACGCTTCAGAGTGGGAAGTCGCCGGGGCAGCGGGTCGACGCGGGGAACGCAGTGCTCGATCGCGCGAGCTCGGCGGACGCTCGGTCGGTGAAGAAGCGGCTCGACGCGTTCCGGTCCGCGCACCGCGCGTTCTCGTCGGGGCACGCCGTGGCCGAGAAGGCGAGCGCCGCGCTCATCGCGCAGCAGCGCACGATCGGCGAGCTCGACGCGGTGCAGGACGATGCCGTCGAAGCGTGGGCGTCGGCACGCACCGGCGCGGGCGCCAAGCGCCTGCAGCCGTTCGCCGATCTCAAGGGGCCGTCGGCGAGCGACATCAAGGGCATGGGTGACCGCGCGGAGGCGGAGCTCATCGTGAAGCTCGCGGCCAAGGACAAGAAGCACCCGGACGCGAAGGTGAAGAAGACGGCCGCCGCCGCCGACGCGGCCGCGCGCGCCGTGCTCAAGGCGTCCGACCCGATCAAGGCGCTGACGCGCACCCGCGATGCGGCGGTGTCCGCGCGCGACGCGATCGGCATCCGGTGGGAGAAGGCGTTCGCGTCGCTCAAGCGCGGCGCGCGCGCGGCCGAGGACGACGGAGCCGTGGGCGTCTTCGCGTCGCTCTTCGACGCGCCGACGGCCGCGCCGAAGGCGAAGAAGGTCAAGATCGCTCCGGCCCCCGCGGCCACGAGCGCATCGAACGGCGCCCCGAGCTGAGCGCTCGGTCGCCGCTGGCCCGAGAGGCCGCCGTGCCTACACAGTAGGACCCGCACGACAGCTGCATCGCCCTCTCGCGACGCGGTGGTGTCTGGCCCCCGTCGCGGACGCCACCAAGGAATACGCAGAAGCGCGCGTGGCGTCTTGGTCGTCGTGCTCGCCCGCTTCATAGTCGCCGCCGTGGTCGCCTCGGTGGTGGTCACACGGGTGGCCGTCGCGGCGGCGGATCCGCCGCGGTTCATGATCGACGCCGTCGCGCGTGACGCGACGGCCTACGCGATCGACGATCCGAGCGGCGCGGAAGTCGCGCGCGGTAGCTGTCGATCGCACTGCGACGTCGATCCGTCGTGGTGGGTCGGGCCTGGCGAGTACGTCGTTCGGTTCGGCGATGAGGAGCGTCGCATCGCCATCGCGCTGGTCGGGACCGAGTCGGCGATCCGCGCTTCGCTCGCGCAAGATACACTCTTCGGCGCGCCTCGCGTCAGCATCGCCCGCGTCGATCCGCGCGTCCGCGCCCATCGGCGGAGCCCCGGCACGCTCGAGATCACGAACGGGACCGACGTCGCACTGGTCGCGCGGGGTTGGCAAGCGCGCGCGGCCTGGGCGATTGGGGACCTCTCGGGCTTGTTGCAAGGGTTCGCGCGTGCGCGCGGGGTGCCAATGTGCGCGTTCAGTGAGCCGCTCGAGTGGCGCGTGCTGGCGGCGAACGCGACGACGGAGCTCTGGCGCCTCGACAACAGCCCGCATCGCCCCTGGCCGACGGAAAATCTGGATACGGGACCGTTTACTCCGAGTCCGAGGGCCCGGCTCGAGCCCAGGCACTACGACGGTTGGATCCCACTCTGGTCCGTCGAGGCACCCGCGCCCGGAGTCGAGATCATCTACTTCGCGCGCTTCGGCGTTGACCTCGTGCCGCGCGGGAGCGATGCGCTGGCCGTGGTGCTGTCGATCGACGAGTGAGCCGCTCTCCGTTCGCGCGATGTCACCACGGCTCAGCCGCACTCCTCGGCCCGGGCATCGGTGAGCATGTGAGCAGCACCGCACGAGCCGTCGGGCGCGCGGCCTCAGACTTCGTCGAGCTCGCCGCGTCCCCGGCGCAGGAGCGCTTCGACTTCTTTCTGCGTCCGCTCGCCGGGTGCGTCGCCGCGATCCTCGTTGAGCACGATGACCTCGCGCCCGGCGACGGGACCGTCTCCTCAGTCATCACCCCGCAGCTTCGCCTCGAGCTCCGCGACGCGCTTCTTCAAGCCGCGCGCGGTCTCCTCTGCCGTCGGCACCATTTCTCCCGACGGCTCGATCCAGCGCAGCCACACTCCGCCTTCGCCGCGGTGCCGCGCCTCGCGCGCGCCGAGCGCCAACCCCATCGATCCGATCAGCAAGTCACCGCGCTCATCGGGAGCGATCGACTCGTAGCGCCCACCCACGAGGCGGAACCCCTCGAGCCTGCCGTCGTCGACGTCGAAGAGCACGTAGTGCCCCGTGCACCAGACACGCTCGTAGACGCGCATCTTCTCGCCCCGATCGATCGCCTCGGTGCTCGGCGAGAGCAGCTCGATCACCACGTCGGGGAGCTTGCCGTTCTCCTCCCACGCGACCCAGCTCTTGCGGACCTTCTGGCGATCGGTGTCGAGCACGACGAAGACGTCGGGCCCTCTGAACTTCGCGCCGCGCGTCTGCGGCTCGCTGAAGTAGACGAACATGTTGCCGCCGACGAAGAAGTCGTCGCGCGCGTCCCACGCGTCTTCGAGCGAGCCGAGGAGCACCTCCATCTGCGAGCGATGACGCTTGGACTCCATGGGCTCGCCGTCCTCGTAGGGCAGCGCGTCCTGGCCGGGCGGGACCACAGGCGGGTACGGATCGATCACGTCCATCGCTTCGATCGTGCCACGACGCGCGCGCATGCGCGACGGCGATGGCGTGCGCTCAGACCTCGTCGGGCTCGCGGCGGCCCCAGCGCAGGAGGGCGTGCACGTCCTCGCGATGCGTGTCGAGCACGATGACTTCGCGACCGATCGCGAGGATCGTGGAGATCGAGCCGTCGCCGCGCTCGACGCGGACATCGCTCATGTGCGGCGTCCGCGTGCGGCGATCGCGAAATCGGAGCGGTCCGATGCGGTGCTCGAGCACCAGCGAGCCGTTTCGCCGATCCGCGATGAGAACGTGCGTCGCGAGGTTCCGGACAGGCGACAGGCAGAGCCCGACGCACACCAGGCAGAACCCGATCTGACTGAGCCGCGCGCTGGGCTCGACGTTCCGCGCAAGCAGCATTCCGATGCAGAGCGCGAATCCAGCGATCGCCGTGATCGACACGAGACACTTCGCCCGAGTCGGCCGCGACACGACGAGCTCGCGCACGCCGGCATCGGCCGGCTCGCGATAGCCGCTCGCTCGTTTCTCCTCAGCCATCCCCGCGTAGCTTCGCCTCGAGCTCCGCGATGCGTCGCTCGGCTGCGATAGCGCGCTCGGTCGCTGCTCGCGCTTCTTCAGTCGCCGCGCGTGCCGCTTCGGTCGCCGTTCGTGCCGCTTCAGTCGCCGCGCGCGCCGTTCGCTGGGCTCCGTCTGCGCGCTCGGCGCCGCTCGTGATCGTCGCGCCCTCCGGATCGGTCCAGCGCAGCCAGCGGCCGCCTTCGTTCTGGAACGTACCGTCGCGGAGGCCGAGGGCGAGGCCGATGCTCTCGACGGGGAGGTCGCCGCGCGCGTCGGGAACGATGGGCTCGTACTTCCCATTCACGAGGCGATGCCCTTCGAGCTCGCCGGTGTGCGGATCGAACAAGAAGTAGTGTCCTGTTCGCCAGCTCTGGCCGTAGATGCGCTTCTTCTCTCCGCGATCGATCGATGCCGTCGAGGGCGAGAGCAGCTCGATCACGATGTCGGGGAGCTTGCCTTCCTCTTGCCAGGCGACCCAGCTCTTGCGGCGCTTGTGCCGCTCGGTCCCGAGCACCACGAAGACGTCCGGGCCACGCACCTTCACCTCGCCGCGCGCCTGCGGCTCGGAGAAGTACACGAACATGTTGCCGCCGATGAAGTAGTCGTCGCGCTCGCTCCATGCGTCCGCGAGGCTTTCCATCAGGAGCTGCATCTGCAGCACGTGTCGATAGGACTCCATCGGCTCTCCGTCGCTGAACGGGAGCTCGTCCTGACCAGGCGGGACCTCGGGCCGATAGGGATCGATCAGGTCCATCGCTTGTAGGTTGCCACGAGCACCCTGCATTCGCGAGCGCGGTCCAGCGCGCGTTCCGGCTTCTCCCGATCGATTTCGCGGTCTTTTCTGCGCGCGATCGGCGGAGGTGGCGGCGGGCCGTCGGCGGGCCCACATTCCGGCTCCCCATGGCCGGAAAGAAGAAGTCCCCCAAAGCGGCCGAGCCCGAGCGCGACGATGACGACGCCCTGTCGGGCGATGTCGTCGACGCGAGCGAAGCGCCGACGCCGCACGTCGAGTCGAGCAAGGACGACGAGGCGCTCGACGCCGACGTGATCGAGGCCGGACCGGCCGACGGGGATCTCGATGCCGAGGTCTCCTTCGAAGCCGACCCGCTCCCGGCGAAAGCGGCGGGACTCATTCGACGAGACAGCGGCGGCGCGCTCGGCACGACCGATCCGCTGCAGGCCTACATGCGCGACGTGCAGCGCTACTCGCTGCTCTCGCCCGAAGAGACGCGCGACCTCGCGGTGAAGTACATCGAGTCGGGCGACGTGGAGGCGGCCAAGAAGCTCGTCACGTCGAACCTGCGCCTCGTGGTGAAGATCGCCTTCGACTACAAGCGCGCGCACCGCAACATCCTCGACCTCGTCCAAGAGGGAAACATCGGCCTCATGCAGGCCGTGAAGAAGTACGACCCCTACCGCGGCGTGAAGCTCTCGAGCTACGCGGCGTGGTGGATCCGCGCGTACATCCTTCGCTTCATCCTCAACAACTGGCGCCTCGTGAAGGTGGGCACCACGCAGGCGCAGCGAAAGCTCTTCTTCAACCTGAAGAAGGAGAAGGCGCGCCTCTCGGCGATGGGGATCGATCCCACGCCCGAGCGCATCGCCGAGATCCTGCACGTCCCGACCGAGGAGGTGATCCACATGGATCGACGCCTCTCGGCGGGCGAGGTCTCGCTCGATGCGCCGGTTGGTCAGGCGGATGGCAACCCCACCTCGCGCATCGAGTCGATGCCGAGCGATGCGGCGGGCGCGGACGTGACGCTCGCCGAGGGGGAGCTGAACGATCTGCTCAGCGAGAAGATCCACGAGTTCGGTCGGACGCTGAAGGGGAAGGAGGACATCATCTTCCGCGAGCGCCTGATGAGCGAGGAACCGAAGACGCTCCAGCAGCTGGGCGATCAGTTCGGCGTCTCGCGCGAGCGCGTGCGTCAGCTCGAGAAGCGCCTGCAGAACAAGATCAAGACGTACCTCGAGTCGCAGGTCGAGAGGAGCGCGCTCGAGCAGACGTGATCCCGACCCAAAGGCGTCGCGCTGGATGATCGATCACGGCGCGTCGTAGGTCGCGCCGCTCCAGGCATGCGCCGACAGAGCGTGCCCGTCGGTGCGCACGATGATGCCGCCGTCCTGATCCGTGCGCAGGATCGTCGCGTGGTGACGCGACAAGCGCGCGACCACGTCCTCATGCGGATGACCGAAGCGGTTCCCCACGCCCGCGCTCACGATCGCGAGATGCGGCGCCAGCGCGTCCACGAGCGCTTCGGTGCTCGAGGTCTGCGAGCCGTGATGCCCCACCTTCAGCACGTCCACGGGTCCTCGGAGCCCGCGCGCGAGCAACGCCGCCTCCGCATGCGCCTCCGCGTCGCCGAGCAAGAGCAGCGTGCGCGAGCCGAACGTGATGCGGAGCACGAGCGAGTTGTCGTTCGCGTCCCAGCCCGGATCGAACGCGGGGCAGGGCCACAACACCTCGATGCGCGCGCCGGCATGCTCGCGCGGGTGCTCGCAGAGCGCGCGCGGCGCCAAGACACGCGCGTGCGCGCCGAGCGAGGCCAGTGCGCGTGACCAGCTGCCGTCGGGATCCTCGTCAGGCGCCTGTCCGCTGTCCCAGATCTCGTCGATGGGAAAGCGCGCGGCGATCGCAGCGACGCCGCCGTAGTGATCGGGATGCGGGTGCGTGATCACGAGCCGATGGATCCGCGCGCGACGCCGCGCTCGCAGCAGAGGCACGAGCACGCGCGCCCCCGGGTCGGCGCCGGTCTCGAACGCGCCGCCCGTGTCCACGAGCATCAGCGACCCGTCGGGAAGGTCCACGATCGCCGCGTCGCCCTGGCCGACGTCGAGGAACGTCACGCGCAGCTCGCCGGTCCCGACTTCATTCGCGCGAAGCCGCACCTCGGCGCCCGCGAGCGCCACGATCGCGATCGCAGCGATGACCAGCTTCGGTCGTGCCCCTCGTGTCGCCACGAAGCCCACTGCTGCGAGCGTCGCGAGCACGCCTTCGAGCGCGTCGAGCGGGGGAAGGGCTCGCCCGATCTCGATCGCGCCGAGCGCATCGCACGCCCCGACGAAGCCGCGGCACGTGAGATCGAGCGCGAACGCCGTCGGCCCCGCGAGATCGGGGACGATCGCGGCGACGAGCGCGTGGATCGTCGCGAGCGGAAGGACCAGCGCCGCCACGATGGGGAGCAGGAGCACGTTCGCGACGATGCCGACGAGCGGCACGCCCTCGAAGCACCAGAGGACGACGGGGGCGGTGGCGATCGATGCGCGCGCGCTGCTGCTCGCCAGCGTCTCCAGCGTGAGCTCGCCCGGGAGATCGAGCACCGCCGCCGTCGCGGCGATCGAGAGCACGAACGCCGGTCGAAGCGCGCTGCCCGGATCGATCGCCGCGAACACGATCACCGCGAGCGCGCTCGTCGCGATGGCGTCCGGTCGTCGCCCTGCGGCACGAAGGCTCCACGCGAGCGCTGCGGTGACCGCCGCGCGCCACGCCGAGGGCGAGCCCCCGGCGAGCTCAGCGTAGACGAGCGCGAGCGGTGCGGCGATCCCGTGCGCGACGCGCGCCGGATCGATGTGCGATGCGATCCCAGCGCGGCGCAGCACGCGGCGTAAGAGAAAGAGGACGGCACCGACCACGATCGTGACGTGCAGCCCCGAGACGGCGAGCACGTGGGTCAGGCCCACGGCGCGAACGCGCGCGGCGGACTCGGCGTCGACGTCGATCTCGTCGCCGAGCACGAGCGCGATCGCGAGCCCGCGCGTCGGCGAGGTGAGCGTGCGCTCGAGCCCGGCCCGCACTCGCTCACGGATCGACTCGATCGCGGCGCGTGGCGCGCTCGCCGACGCGACGACGACCGTGCTCTCCCTCGCACGACCGGTCCACGCGATTGGCTCGAGGCTCGGCCAGTCGGGGTGCGGGCTGGGATTTCGGAACGCCGCGCGCGGTCGCAGCTCGGCCTCGAGCGTCACGGCGTCGCCCGCCGACGCGACGAGGCCATGGACGCGCGCACGGGTGTGCACTGCGACGACCAGCGCGGAGACCGGTCCCATGCCGTCGAGATCGAGGACGCACCCGTCCGCGGCGCAACGCTCCACCGTCCCGTGGATCGACCACGCGGCAGCGTGTCCAGGGGCTTCGGGCGGCCGGACGAGCGCCACGCCGCCCGCGAAAGCCGCGACGGACGCGAGGGCGAGGGTCCACGTGCGAGGCCGGGACTTCACGCGCGCGGCGATGAGGAACAAGAGCGTTCCGAGGGCCAGCGGGGCGAGCGCGAGCCCCCCGGCCTCGAGCCGCAAGAAGCCACCGAGGACGAGCCCGGCCATGAGACCGCATGCGATGAGGGCCAGCACGGCGCCTCTCTGTCACCCCGCGTGCCGGGCGGTTTCAGCTACTTCGCCGCGGGAGTCCGACCAAAATCGACGGGCCTGACGGCGACGGACGGCGGAACCCGGTTGACGCGCCCTGCGCCTGTCCTAGATAGCTATGGCTCGACCCTCACGTATGCGTAAGGGTTTGGTTCATGATGACGAGCCGCCGATGACGAACACTGCCGCACGCGCGATTTCGCTGCCGACGACGCCGCTCTCCAGCGGATCGTTGCTGCGAACCGAGGGCACGCTCTTGGTGGGCGACCTCGCGCGCCGCACCGGCAAGACCGTCCGCGCGCTGCATCTCTACGAGGAGCTCGGCCTCCTCGAGCCCGCCGATCGCAGCAAGGGTGGCTATCGCCGCTATCGCAGCGACGCCGTGACGCGGGTCGAGTGGATCGCGCGCCTCCAGGATGCGGGCCTCTCGCTTCCCGACATTCGCGAGCTGCTGGCCGGATGGAACGGCGGCTCGAGCGCGCCCGACTCGATGCTGCGCCTCGCGCTCGTCTATCGCGAGAAGCTCGCCGAGACGCGCGCGCAGATCGTTCGCCTCGCCGCGCTCGAGCACGAGCTCGAGTCGAGCCTCGCGTACCTCGAGACCTGCAACACGTGCGAGCCCGTGCGCACCGTCCACGCCTGCTCCTCGTGTGATCGACACGAGTGCCAGGCCGAAGCTCCGCTGATGGTCGCCGGAGTGACGACTCCTACTTCTGCTTCTGCTTCTGCGAGAAGGACACTTCGATGACGTTGTCGCTCCCGATCTACATGGACAACCACGCCACGACGCAGGTCGATCCGCGCGTGCTCGACGCGATGCTGCCCTACTTCACGCAGAAGTACGGCAACTCCGCGAGCCGCAATCATCCCTTCGGGTGGGCCGCGGAAGAGGGCGTCGACGAGGCGCGCGAGCGCGTGAAGCTCTTGATCGGCGCGCACAGCGAGAAGGAGATCGTCTTCACGTCGGGCGCGACGGAGAGCGACAACCTCGCGATCAAGGGCGTCGCCCACCAGTACAAGGATCGCGGCGACCACATCATCACCGCCAAGACCGAGCACAAGGCCGTGCTCGACACGTGCAAGCGCCTCGAGCGCGAGGGCTTCCGCGTCACGTACCTCGACGTCGACACCAAGGGCCAGGTCACGCCCGACGACGTCAAGCGCGCCATCACCGACAAGACCATCCTCGTGTCGCTGATGCTCGCGAACAACGAGATCGGCACCGTGCATCCCATCGCCGAGATCGGGAAGGTCACGCGCGAGAAGGGCGTGCTGCTCCACTGCGACGCCGTGCAGGGCATCGGCAAGATGCGCTTCCTCGTCGACGAGATGAACGTCGATCTCGTCTCGATCACCGCGCACAAGATGTACGGACCCAAGGGCGTGGGCGCGCTCTACGTGCGGCGCACCAAGCCGCGCGTCCGCGTGACGCCCGAGATCGACGGCGGCGGGCACGAGTCGGGCATGCGCTCTGGCACGCTCAACGTCCCTGGCATCGTGGGCTTCGGAAAGGCCGCGGCCATCGCGTCGACCGAGTGGGAGAAGGACGCGGCGCACGCCTACCGACTCCGCGAGCGACTGCGCGGCAAGCTCTTCGCGGCGCTCGACGAGGTCTACCTCAACGGCGCCGACGACCCCATGCGGCTGCCGGGCAACCTCAACACCTCGTTCGCGTTCGTCGAGGGCGAAGGCCTGATGATGGGCATCAAGGACGTCGCCGTGAGCTCGGGCAGCGCGTGCACCAGCGCCAGCCTCGAGCCGAGCTACGTGCTGCGCGCGCTCGGTGTCGACGGCGAGCTGGCGCACTCGTCGATCCGCTTCGGCCTCGGTCGCTTCAACACCGACGAGGAGGTCGACTACGTCGCGGAGATCGTCATCCGCGAGGTGCGACGCCTGCGCGATCTCTCGCCGCTCTACGACCTCCACAAGGACGGCGTGGACTACAAGACCATCCAATGGACCGCCCACTAGAAAGCAGTTGCCATGGCCTACTCGGAAAAAGTCATCGATCACTACGAGAACCCGCGGAACGTGGGGCGCATGGACAAGGACGACCCGACGGTCGGCACCGGCCTGGTGGGCGCGCCCGCGTGCGGTGACGTGATGCAGCTTCAGCTCCGCGTGAACCCCGAGACGGGCGTGATCGAGGACGCCAAGTTCAAGACGTTCGGCTGCGGAAGCGCCATCGCGTCGAGCTCGCTCGCGACCGAGTGGGTCAAGGGCAAGACCGTCGACGAGGCGATGACCATCAAGAACACGCAGATCGTCGAGGAGCTCAACCTCCCGCCGGTGAAGATCCACTGCTCCGTGCTGGCCGAGGACGCGATCAAGAGCGCGATCGAGGATTACCGGAAGAAGCAGGCCGCCGCGAAGGCTCGGCCCGACTCCGCCGGGCACTCTGGCGAGCCCAAGCGCGCTGCTGCCGCTGCGACCTGAGAGAGTTGCCGTGACGAACGAGACGACGACGACCATGACGACGACGAGCGAGGCCCCTGCGCCTCCTGCCGGGATCGATCTGACGCCGAAGGCCGTCGAGATGGCCAAGAAGGCGTTCGACCGCCGTGGCACGCCGGCCGCGGCGCTTCGTCTCGGCGTGCGCGGCGGAGGCTGCTCGGGCGCGTCGTACGTGATCGAGTTCGCCGACAAGATCCGCGAGCGCGACAACGTCTTCACCTTCACCACGACGGCCGGCGATACCGTCAAGGTGGTCGTGGACCCGAAGAGCCTCGTCTACCTGCGCGGCTCGGTCCTCGACTACGAGGTCAAGCTGATGAGCCACGGCTTCAAGTTCCAGAATCCGAACGAGAAGAAGGGCTGCGGCTGCGGGGAATCGTTCGCCATCTGAGCGCGATCCATGACCGACAGTCCCTTCGACGTGCTCGGGCTTCCGACGCGCTTCGCGCTCGACGCCGCCGTGCTGGAAGCGCGCGTGCGTGATCTCCAGCGAGCTCTCCATCCCGACAAGCACGCCAACGGCACCGCGCCCGAGCGAAGGGCCGCGCTCTCTCGCGCGGTGAGCGTGAACGAAGCGTACCGCACGCTCCGCGACGATCTGAGTCGAGGCTCCGCGTTGCTCAGGGTGCGGGGTCGCGCGGTGTCGGAGACGGGTGGCGCGGCGGATCCGGCGTTCCTCATGGAGATCATGGAGCTTCGCGAGACACTCGGGGAGGCACGCGCCGCGCGCGCCCTCGATCGCGTTCAGAAGCTCGCGGCCGACGTCGAGGCCAGCCTCCGTGCATCGAGCGCGGCGCTGGCCGATGCTCTCGACGCGAAGAACGATCTCGACCGCGCCGAGGCCGAGATCGGCAAGATGCGGTACTACCGGCGCTTCCTCGACGAGGTCGCGCTCGCCGAAGAAGACGCGGCCGCAACGCCGAGCTGACGCACCATGTCTCTCCTCCAAATCCACGACCCGGCCGCGAGGCCCAAGGCGATCGGGATCGATCTCGGCACGACGAACAGCGTCGTCGCCTACGTGGCGCCGACCGGCGACCCCGTCGTGATCCGCGACTGCGACAACCTCGCTCTCGTTCCCTCGGTCGTCCACTACACGTCGGAGGGCGCGACGATCGTCGGGCGCCACGCGCTCGATCGCGCGGTCGAGCATCCGTACGACACCATCGCGAGCGTGAAGCGACTGATGGGCCGCGGTGCGGACGACCCCGAGACCCGTCGCCTCGGCTCGTATCGATTCGCGACGCACGAAGGCCCCACCGTGTTGCTCGAGGTTGCGGGCGGCCGCGTCGTGACCCCAGTCGAGGTGAGCGCGATGATCCTTCGCGAGCTCGCCGACAACGCGCAGGACGAGCTCGGTGCGATCGGCGGCGCAGTGATCACCGTCCCGGCCTACTTCGACGACGCGCAGCGACAGGCCACCAAGGACGCGGCGAAGATCGCCGGCATCGAGGTCCTTCGTCTCCTCAACGAGCCGACGGCGGCGGCGCTCGCGTACGGCCTCGACGCGAAGAAGAACGGCCGCTTCGTCGTCTACGATCTCGGTGGCGGCACCTTCGACGTCACCATCCTCGACCTCGACGACGGCGTGTTCCAGGTGCGCTCGACCGGTGGCGACAGCCAGCTCGGGGGCGACGACATGGATCGCGCGATCGCGACGAAGGTGCTCGACGCGCTCGGCGCCGCGGGCACTGACGATGCGAGCCTCACGCGCTACGCGCTCGCTGCTGCGCGGCGAATCAAGCACGGCCTCACCGACGCGGCGACGGTCGACGCGGAGCTCGCGCACGGTGATCGCCGCGCGCGGTTCGCGATCACGCGCGTGGAATTCGACGCGCTCACCGCGCCGCTCCTCGAGCGCACCGGCGTCGCCTGCCGACGCGCGCTGCGTGATGCGGGCATGGATCCGACGCTGCCGAGCGCGCTGCCGCTCGATGGGGTGATCCTCGTCGGCGGAGCGACGCGGGTTCCTGCCGTGCGCGCCTACGTGGAGAAGGCGTTCGGCCGGGCGCCGCTCAGCGACGTCGATCCCGATCTCGTCGTGGCGCTCGGCGCGGCCATCCAGGCGGACTTGCTCAGCGGGGAAGGTCGCCAGGACGACGTGCTCTTGCTCGACGTGCTGCCGCTCTCGCTCGGAGTCGAGTCGATGGGCGGCGTGGTCGAGCGAATCCTGCCGCGCAACACCGCGATTCCTTGCGAGGCCGCGCAAGTCTTCACCACGTACGCCGACGGACAGACGGGCTTCGACCTTCACGTCCTCCAAGGCGAGCGCGAGCTCGCCGCGGACTGTCGATCGCTGGCGCGCTTCACGCTCCGCGGTATTCCGAAGATGGCCGCGGGCCTGCCGCGCCTCGAGGTTCGCTTCGCGGTGGACGCCGATGGCCTGCTCACCGTGAAGGCGTTGGAGCGGACGACGGGGATCGAGCAGCGGGTCGAGGTGAAGCCGAGCTACGGCCTCTCCGACGAGGGCCTCGAGAGGATGCTGCTCGCCGCCTACGATCACGGCGAGGCCGACGTCGAGGCGCGCCTCCTCGCCGAGCGGCGCGTCGAGGCCGAGCGCGTGCTCATGGCCACCGAGAAGGGCCTCCGCGAGGACGGCGACCTGCTCGCCGAGGCCGAGCGCGCGCGCATCGACGCGGCCATCGCCGCGCTTCGAGTGGCCCACGCTGGAACGGATCCGCGTCGCCTGCTCGCCACGATCGATTCGCTCGACGACGCCACGCACGACTTCGCGGGTCGCCGCATGGATCGCAGCATCCAGAAGGCGCTCGCCGGTCGAGACGTGGGCATGATCGAGAGAGACACCGAGCAAGCGCGCGGCATCGACCGCGCTCACGAGGATGGCTGAATGCCGCGCGTACGTTTCCTGAAAGAGGGCATCGAGGTCGACGTGGAGAGCGGTACGACCATCCTCGCCGCCGCCAAGAAGATCCACGCGCCACAAGGCGATCGCTGCGGCGCCGTCTGCGCCTGCTCGACCTGTCACGTCTACGTGGTCGAAGGCTTCGCGAACACGAGCGAGATCGAGGACGAAGAGTTCGACATCCTCGACAAGGCGTTCGACGTGCGCTCGACGTCGCGCCTCGGCTGTCAGGCGAAGATCCACGGCGACATCGCCGTCGAGATCACCGACGAGTCGTTCCAGGCCTTCCTCGACGAGCACCCGAACGATCAGGCCGAGGCGCTCGCCCTCCGGAAGAAGTAGCTCACATCTTGCGGTAGATGCCCACGACGACGCCGAGGATGTTCGTCTCGCGCCACTCGCCGCGCGGCACGAGGATCGGCGCCATGGCCGTGTTGGCCGGCTCGAGACGCACGTGGCTCGCCTCGGGGAAGAAGTACTTGCAGGTCGCTTCCTCGCCCACCATCGCGATGATGATCGCGCCGCGATTCGCGGTCGGCGACTTGCGCACGAACACGTAGTCGCCGTCGTGGATCCCGGCCTCGATCATCGAGTCGCCCTTGATCCGCAGGCCGAACACGTCGCCGCCGCGCTGGCCGAGCAGCATGCGATCGATCCGAACGGTGTCGGTGGGGGCCTCGAACGCGTTCGTCAGACCGAGCGGGCCAGCCGCCACGCGTCCGAGGATCGGGACCTCGACCATCTCGTCGTTCGCCGCCGCGAGCCCATGGCCGTTGCCGTTCGCCTTGCCGCCGTTGATCCCGCGCAAGCCCACCGCCCGGCTGGCCGATCCGCCCCCGACCAGCTCGAGCGTCGCGTCGGTGGGGCGCAGCGTGCGCGACTTCATGTCCTCGCGAGTGAGGTAGCCCTTGCGCTCGAGCGCGCGGAGGTGGTCGTTCACGCCGTTCGTGCTGCGAATCCCCAGCTTGTTGCCGATCTCGCGGAGGGTCGGGGGGTACCCGCGCTCGTCGATCGAGCCGCAGATGTAGTCGAGGACCATGCGCTGCCGATCGGTGATGCCGTTCATCGTTCGCTCCTAATTCGAGGCCGGAGTGCTGGGCGCACCGACCGGCCGATTAATTCGGGCGTCATTTCGGCGCCGCGAGTCGTCTGAGCCTGCACGTCTGCACAGGTGAGAGCCAGCGTTACGTGACATCCGTATACCCGTCAAGTTCTGTACAGGTGTTCGCGCGCGACGCGTCGATCTTGGCTTAGATCGACGGCGGTTCTCGCCCGTCCGACGAACCCATGCGCCAACCGCGTCCGATCTTCGCTGCGCTCGCCACGCTGGTCGTCTGTCTCGCGCCCCTGGCGGCGCCGACGCCCGCTCACGCGCTGGGCTGGCTGGTGCCGACGAACACCGACATCCCGCCGCTCGCCATTCGCAGCCACCACGTCTCGGTCAGCGTGCGCGAGCGGATCGCCGAGACGAGCGTCACGCAGACGTTCCTCAACTCGACGTCGGCCACGCTGGAAGCGACGTACGTGTTTCCGGTGCCGGAGGGCGCGACGGTGAGTGGGTTCGCGATGTGGGTGAACGGGCAGCGCGTCGAGGGCGAGCTGCTCGACTCGCGGACCGCGCGCAGCGTGTACGAGTCGATCGTCGCGCGCATGCGCGACCCGGGGCTCGTCGAGTACATCGGCGACAATCTCTTTCGCGCGCGCGTCTATCCGATCGGGCCGGGCGCCGAGCAGCGCATCGAGATCCGATTCACGCAGACGCTCGAGTACCAGGGCAGCGTGGTCCGCTATCACTACCCGCTGCGCGCGGGCGCCGCGTACGGCTCGACGCTCGAGTCGCTGACGATCCAGGCCGACCTCGCGTCGCGCACGGCGATCCAGGCGGTGTACTCACCGAGTCATCCGATCGCGGTCACGCGCGATGGGGATCACCACGCGATCGCGGCGCTCAGCCAGGCGCACGCCTCGCTCGATCAAGACTTCGACCTCTACTACACGGTCGCCGACGAAGAGGTGGGGCTCTCGCTTTTGACCCATCGTGAGCCCGGCGAAGACGGGTATTTCCTCGCGATGATCTCGCCGCGCACCGAGCTGAGCGAGTCGCAGGTCGCGGCCGAGGAAGTGATCTTCGTGATGGACACGTCGGGCTCGATGTCGGGCGACAAGCTGCAGCGTGCGCAGGCCGCGCTCGACTACATGCTCGGGCGCCTGCGTCCTACCGACTATTTCCAGGTCGTGCGCTTCTCGACCGACGTGGAGCCACTCTTCGATTCGGGACACTCGGTGGCGGCGACGCCCGAGCACGTCGCGCGCGCGCAGCGATTCGGCGCGCACTTCGTCGCCGCAGGAGGCACGGCGATCGCGCCCGCGCTGACCGAGGCGCTGCGCACGCATCCGCCTGCCGGCGCGCTTCCGCGCATGGTCGTGTTCCTCACCGACGGGATGCCGACGGTCGGCCAGACCGATCCCGCGACCATCACGCGCAACGTCTCGACGCTCGCCGCCGGCGCGCGCCTCTTCGTCTTCGGTGTGGGCGACGACGTGAACACCACCTTCCTCGACGGGCTCGCCGATGCGAACGGCGGCGTGGGCGACTACTTCCGCGACGGCAGCGAGCTCCAGCGCCGCATGAGCTCGTTCTTCGATCGCGTGAGCTATCCGGTGTTCACCGACCTGCGTCTCACCATGCCGGGCGCGCAGTCGTTCGACGTGTACCCGCGCGACCTCGGGCATCTCTATCGCGGCGAGCAGCTGCTCGTCGTGGGTCGCTATCGCGGCGACGGCCCTGGACGCGTCGTCCTCGAAGGGCGATTCGGCGGTGAGACCACCACGCGCGAGATGAGCTACGACGTGGCATACGCCGCGACCGAAGAGCGGAACGAGTTCCTGCCGCGCGTCTGGGCGGTGCGAAAGGTCGGCACGCTGCTCGACGACATTCGCCTGCACGGCGAGCGGCCCGAGCTACACGACGAGGTGGTGGTGCTCGCGCGGCACTTCGGGATCGTGACGCCGTACACGAGCTACCTCGTCGCGCCCGACGAGCCGATGGCGATTCCCGCGCAGCCGACCGTCGTGTGGGAACAGCCGACGCTCGGAGTCGACGCGACCACGACCGCGGCCGCGCCTTCCTACGCGCCTGCGTCGGAGGAGTCGGTGGTGCGAGGCGACTTCGCGAGCTTCCCCGGTCGGAGCTTCGATCTCGAGGATCAACGAGGCGGAGATCGAGATGGGACGGGCGCTCGAAGCGGTGGCGGATACGCGACCGCGCCACGCCCCCCCGTCGCACCGACGACCACCACGACAGGCACGACGCACGCGAGCACGCCGAGCTACAGCCCGCCTCCGCCTTCGGTCGTCGCGCGCGCGCCCACGCCCGATGCCAGTGGAGAAGCCGGTCGTCGTCTCTCGGCTCGACTTCGCGAGATGCGATCGGCCGATCGCGCAGACGAGGCCGAGGCGAGCACGGTTCGCGTGATCTTCGGTCGCACCTTCACGCGCACGTCGGGGATCTGGGTCGACGAGCGCTTCCACGAGGGCGGCCGCGTGCTGCGCGTGCGCGCGATGAGCGAGGCCTACTTCGCGATCCTCGCCGCACGTCCCGAGCTGCGCGCGGCGTTCGCGCTGGGCGACGCCGTGGTGGTCACGCTCGAAGGCGATCGAACGATCGAGGTCGCGGCCGATGCGCCCGTGGTCTCCGCCGAGGAGGCGCAGCGCTTCGTCGAGGGCCCGTGAACGAGAGCGCCTATCTTCGAATGAGCGCTGCGGTCCAGCGCGGGATGACCTCGTCGAGGAACCGGGCGCGATCGCTGGCGCTCGCGTCGATGCGCGGCTTGCGGATCGAGAGCTTGGTCGACGCGTAGCTGGAGCGCGGCAGGGCCGCACGCTCGCCGAGGATCGTCTTGCTGCGCGCCTCGGCGTCCGCGGGAGCGGCGACCTCGTCGAGCAACCCCAGCGCGAGCGCCTCGTCCACGTCGAAGCGCGCCGCCGAGAGCAAGACCTTCTCGACGTTGGGCGGAGACAGGCGCGCGCCGAAGACGTCGAGCACGAAGGGCGGGTAGGTGAGCCCGATCGCGACGCCGGTCATCCCCATGCGCAGCTTCGGATCGCGCACGCCGATGCGGACATCGCAGCACTGCGCGACGAGGCAGCCGCCCGCGATGGCGTGCCCGTTCACGAGCGCGACCGTGGGCGCGGGATGCAGAAAGAGCCGATGCGTCACGCGCTCCATCGCCATCAAGAGATCACGGACGCCGTTCGCGTCGAGCGCGGCGAGCGCGTCGAGATCGAGGCCGGCCGAGAAGGCCGTCCCGGCGCCCGTCACCAGCACCGGTTCGTCCTTGGCCTCGTCGAGGGCGCGCGCGATCGCGTCGAGCATCGCGATCGACATGGTGTTCGGCCCGCGACCGGTGAGCGTGATCGTGTGCATCGCCGGGTGTAGCGCGATGCTCTCTCTCGCTCTCGCTCTCGCTCTCGCTCTCGCTCTCGCTCTCGCTCACCCGCGCGGGTGGTACTTCGCGTGCACCGACGCGAGGTGATCGCGCGAGAGGTGCGTGTACACCTCGGTCGTCGTGATGTCGGCGTGGCCGAGCATCGTCTGCACCGCGCGCAGGTCGGCGCCGCGTACCAGGAGATGCGTCGCGAACGAGTGACGCAGCTTGTGCGGCGAGATCCGCCGAATCCCCGCGGCCAGCGCGTAGATCCCCACGCGCTCGAAGAAGTTCTGCCGGGTCATCGGCGTTCCGCGCTCGGTCACGAAGAGCGCCCGCTCGCCGTCGTTGGCCCAGCGATCACGCACCTGGCTGCGGTAGCGGCCGATCCGCTCGCGCGCCGGCATGCCGATGGGCACGACCCGCCGCTTGTTTCCTTTCCCGTGCGCGATCAGGAAGCCCTCGTCGAGCTGCACGGAGCCGAGCTCGAGCAAGACCAGCTCGCTCACGCGCAGGCCGGCTGCGTACATCGTGTGCAGCATCGCGGCGTCGCGCAGCCCGATCGGAGTCGCTTCGTCCGGCGCCGAGAGGAGCGCGAGGACCTCGGCCTCGCTGAGCACCACCGGCAGCTTCTTCGCGCGCGAGGGAGTGGGGGCGAGCTCGGTCGGGTCGCGCGTGATCGTTTGCTCGCGCACGAGCCAGCGATAGAGCCCACGCACGGCCGAGAGCATCCGCGCCTGCGAGCGCGCCGCGAGACCCTGCTGCGAGAGCCGCACGAGAAACCCCGACACGTGCTCCGGCGTCGCGCCCGTGATGCTCGCGCCGGTGCTCGAGAGATGCGCGCCGAAGCGCGTGAGGTCGCTTCCGTATGCCTCGAGCGTTGCGCGCCCGAGCCCGCGCTCGACGCGGAGATGCGCCAAGTACGAGTCGACGACGAAGTCGCTCTCCGAATCGCTCACCACGGAGACGATAAGAAGGCCGCCCGTGCGAAGCGAGAAACCCGCGGCGCTCGAGGGGCCCGCCGGTCGTCGAGAGGCTCACTCGGCGTCGGGCGCCGGGAGCGCGCCGCGTCGATACGCGTCGAGCAGCACCTGCGCGACCTCGGCCGGGATCCCGAGGAAGACCTCCTGGTATCGGATGGGCTCGTCCTCTTTGCGACGGAGCACCAGCGCGCGCGCGCGATGAAAGCCTTCGAGCACGCTCCAGGCGTTGCGCTCGTCGATGGTCACGCGCGCGAGCTTGCCCCAGCGCGTTCGCAGCACACCCGAGCGCGTTCGGAAGAGCACCTCGGCCGGCGTGAGCACCATCGCGAGGCCGTGTCGCGGAGAGATCTCGCGCCATGCCAGCGCGATCCATCCCAGCGGCACCACGATCGACGCGGCGACCGCACCGATCACGGGCCACGGGCCCACCGCGTCGCGCAGCGCCTCGGGCGCGCGCAGCCAGCCGTCGGCGATGGCGATCGCGAGGAGCATGCTCGAGTAGGGGCCGCCCCTCAGCCAGCGGGTGCCGTGCAACACCCGGAGCGTGCTCACGGCGAGGGTTCCCGACGCGGCGTCGTCGTAGATCTTGCTCGCGAGCCCGCTCGGATCGGGAAACGTCGGCGTCTCGGGTTCGTCCTTCGGCCCCAGCCAGCGCATCAAGTGCTCCGCGAGCACGCCCGGCGTCTCTTCGAAGATGGGCGGCAGCGTCAGGAAGAGCGGGACCGGCGTGGAGCCCACCACGTACACCGGTGAGTAGCGTCGACCGCCTCGGCCCTGCCACGCGCCGTGCTCGGCGATCCCCGCGATCTCCGACTTCAGGATCGCGTGCTCGCCGTCGGGCAAGCGCGCGAAGAGCCCGCCCTCCATCAGCACGAGCCGCGCGCGCGATGCGCCGATCCCGAGCGCGATGCGCCGCACGAGCCCCCCCAAGAGAAACAGCGCGCGCACCGAGAGGCCGATGGCCAAGAGCCGCATGAAGAGCGCGAAGGGATCGACCGGCCCGCTGACCATCTCGCGAAACGTGGCGCCGGCCCACGCCGTGGCCGCGAGGAGCGGTGCGAGCAAGCCACGGATGCCGTCGCCTTCCAGCACGGGAGGCCATCGTCCGATGAGGACCGACTCGCCCTTCGTCGTCGGCGACGCCTCGCTCGCGAGCGCTCGGCCGCGTGCCAGGAGATCGGACTCGGAGAGGCTCACGGAGCCGTCGTCCTCGGGGCACTCTCGTCGGTCGCGCGTGCACAGCGCTCTTCGGCTCGTGCGCAGCGCGCGCTCGCGTCGCGGTCATCGAGGGGCCGCGCCGTGTCGCAGAGGTGCGCGCTCGCGGCGCATACCTCTTCTCCTTGCGTCCGTCGGGTCGTGTCGTCGTCGGCCCTCTCGAGCGCGACCGAGGCGTGCTCGATCCTGGCCTCGTCCACCTGGATCGAGGCGAAGGCGACGTGCACATCGGGCGCGCTCGCACCTCCGCACGCCACGAGCATCGCTGCGAGGGTCATCAGCGCGATTCGACGCGCGCGGTGGCCGGAAGTTCCCGTGCGCACGAGGGACCGAACCAATCGACCGCGGCGTCCGACGGGCGGAACGATCATCGCGCGGATGATGGCACGTTTCAGGGGCCGAACTGCTCGATCTGCGTCGTGGTCGCCGCGGCGCTCGTGCCCGAGCACGAGGCGCTGGCGTCGTGCAGACGCACCTCGATCTCGTCGGCCGCGATCGACACCGTCGGCGTGATCTCGAGCAGAAGCGACGCGGTGCACGGGTGCGACGTGCAGTCGAATGCGGTGCTCGGGATCGAAGGCAGCGCGTCTGCGCGCGCGTCGTGCTCGGCCAAGCACCAGCCGTTGATCGTATTCGTCGTGGTGGCCCGCGCCGCGGCCGCGAGCGGAGCGCCTGCGGCGTCGAGCAGCCGGAAGGTCCCGTTGGCGCGGTCGTCGGTTCCGCTCGTGATCGGCGCGGCCGCGCAGTGGAGCAACCCGAAGTCGATCAGCGTGGCACCGCGTGGCTGCGTGGGTGCCGTGAGCACGATGGTGATCCGCTGCGTCACGTTCTGCGTGAGCATGACGGGCGTCACGTCGCGCGCGTACACGGGCGCCCTCGGATCACACGGAATGGGCTCGCACGCGAGGAGCGTCGGCGTGATCAGGAGGGCCACGGAGAGCGTCGCGGCGGGCAGGAGGAGTGCGAGGGGGCGGTTCACGAGCGTGTCTAGAGCACGCGCGATGCCAGCGCTTCGGCACGGAGAGGCACAGCGATCCTCTGCGCCACGGCCCCGGAGTCGCCGTGTTATCGTGGCTCTTCGCATCGGCGAACACGGCATGCCGCTCGTCCAGCACGCTCGAAAAGAGCTTCACCTCAAGGTCGTCTATTACGGCCCGGGTCTCGGCGGCAAGACGACGAACCTCGAGTGGATCCACGCGCGCAGTCGCTCGGATCGGCGCGGCAAGCTGCTCTCGCTCGCGGCGGAGAGCGAGCGAACGCTGTTCTTCGATCTGCTCCCGGTCGAGCTCGGTACGTTCAAGGGCTACCAGGTGCGCCTGCACCTCTGCACCGTGCCCGGACAGATTCGGTACGACCGCACGCGTCAGCTCGTGCTGAGGAACGTGGACGGCATCGTGTTCGTCGTGGACAGCCAAGAGGCGCGCTACGAGGAGAACGTCGAGAGCATCATCAACCTCTCGGAGAACCTCCGCCGGCAGGGTGACGACCCCGATCGAATGCCGCTGGTCGTGCAGTACAACAAGCGCGACTTGCCGGGCGTGGTGTCGGTGCCCGAGCTCCGCGTTGCGCTCAACGTTCCCGAGGGCGTGCCCGAGCACGAGGCGATCGCGAAGCAAGGCGTCGGTGTCTTCGAGACGATGAAGACGATCATGAAGCAGTGCCTCGCGCTGGTGCCCGATCCGCGCGTGGCAGCGGAGGGGCGATCGCCATCGATCATCCCGGGCCAGCGCGCGTCGATGTTTCCGAACCGCGCGGGCAGCGGCGTGATCGAGAGCGGCGCGACGCCGACGCACATCGTGATCCCCGCGCTGCGGCCGCCGAAGCTGCCAGGGCAGCGCTAGGCCCGCTCGAACGGCGTCACGCGATTTCGGTTCGATCGTTGACGCACGCGACGGGGCCCGGCAGGTTGTCTCGATGCGCCAGCTCCTCGCGGTCTCGATCGGTTTGGTGGTTCTCGTCGCTGGTTGTGCGACGCCGGGCGGCGCGCATCGCGACTCCGGCGGCGCACCGCACGATGCCGCGCGCGACCTCGATGGAATGGCGAT
Organism: Deltaproteobacteria bacterium; assembly: GCA_043750095.1. Lineage (GTDB taxonomy): Bacteria > Myxococcota_A > Polyangia > Polyangiales > Sandaracinaceae > JBBSAT01. The sequence continues at coordinate 6,940 of JAYVCF010000316.1, read as the reverse complement.
GCTCGACGTGGGGGTCGGCCCCGGCCACGACGCCGCGCCGGGCGACGTGGATGCCTCTTCCGACGTCGATGCGAGCGCGCTCGGCGACGCGGCCACGGTGTCCGACGCGGGTCATGACGCCGCGACCGCATCCGACGCAGGGCACGACGCGGCCACGGTGTCCGACGCGGGCCACGACGCAGGCACCGACGCAGGGCATGACGCCGGGAACGATGCCGGGAACGATGGCGGAAGCGACGCGGGGCGCGACGCGGGGCCAGCGACGGGGACGCGCTTCGCGTACAGCGGTGTTCTCGCGAGCTACGTCGTGCCCGCCGGCATCACCAGCGTACACATCGTCGCCGAGGGCGCGAGCGGCGGCACGGCCAACACCTTCTCGGGCGGACACGGCGCGCACGTCGACTCGATCGTCACCGTCGTGCCCGGCGAATCGCTGAGTGTGCTCGTCGGTGGTCAGCCACTCGCGCTCGGTGCACTCGGTGACGGCTGCGGCGCGAGCGGCGGCGGCGGCTCGTTCGTCGTGCGTGGCGTCTCGACCGCGCTCGTGGTCGCGGGCGGCGGCGGCGGCGGGAGCGCGTTCGGCATCTGGGCCAACATCGGCGGTGACGCGAACACGATCTCGGACGGTCGTTCGTCGTCGGCGCTCGCCGGCGGAACGGGCGGCAGCGGCGGCGCGGGCGTGTCGACCGAAGGCGCGGGCGGTGGTGGCCTCACCGGTGACGGCGCGGTCGGCGCGGTCGCGGGCTCGGGCGGCCACTCCTTCGTGAGCGGTGGTGCGGGCGGCACGCGCGACCCGAGCGAGAGCTGCGGGAGCACATCGCCGGGCGGCTTCGGTGGCGGCGGTGGCGGCGGCAACGACTTCGGCGCGGGTGGCGGCGGATACTCCGGAGGCGCCGCGCACTCGAACACGGGGCCCAGCCTCAGCTCGGGTGGCGGTGGATCGTTCGCGTCGGGGACCGCGACGACGATCACGATTCGTCCCGACCACGGCGCTGGAAGCGTGACGATCACGCCGCTCTGAGCGCGAGCGAACGCGAGGCACCCGCGATGACGATCCACGTCCTGCCGCTGCGGACTCCGACGCTGCCGCCGGCGACGCACACGAACCTCGTCATGATCGAGTCGGACGGTGAGGCGCTCGTGATCGAGCCGGCGTCGCCCTTCGACGACGAGCGAGATCGCATGCGCGCGTTCATCGACGAGCGCGAGCGCGAGGGCACGAAGGTGATCGCCATCGGCCTGACGCATCACCACGTCGATCACGTCGGCGCCGCGACCTGGCTGCGTGAAGCGCTGGACGTTCCCCTGCTCGCCCACCCGATGACCCGGCAGCGGCTCGAGGGCAGCGTGGCGATCGATCGGACGCTCGAGGGCGGCGAGACGCTGCGCGTCGGCTCGCTCGAGATCGATCTGGTCCACACCCCGGGGCATGCGCCGGGGCACCTCTGTTTCTTCGATCGATCGTCGCGCACGCTGATCGCGGGCGACATGGTCGCGGGCACGGGCACGATCCTCATCGAGAAGATCGACGGCGACATGGGCCTCTACCTCGAGTCGCTCGAGCAGCTTCAGACGCTGGGCGCGACGCAGCTGATCCCCGCGCACGGACCGACGCTGCTTCCCGAGGTGCTGCCCCGCTACATCGCGCACCGCCGCGCGCGCGAGGCGAAGATCGTCGAGTCGCTGCGACGCCTCGGCGCGTCCACCATCGCGGACCTCGTGCCCGTCGCGTACTCGGACGCACCGCCCGCGGTCTGGCCCATCGCGATGCTCTCGACCGAGGCGCACCTGATCGAGCTCGAGCGACGCTGCCTGGTCGGGCGGGACGCAGACCGCTGGGCGCTCGCCTGACGCATACTGCGCTCGCGTGCGCTACGGCTTGCGAGCGATGCCGGTCTACTTGCTCAGTGACGATCTCGTCTTCCCGCCGCCCGAGGGCGCGAGCCGCGAGGGTGTCGTCGCGGTGGGCGGAGACTTCCGAGCGGAGCGGCTGCTGCTCGCCTACGCGCAAGGGATCTTCCCGTGGCCGACGGAGGGGATGCCTCTTCTCTGGTTCTCGCCCAACCCGCGCTTCGTGCTCTTTCCGAACGAAGCGCACGTGCCGCGCTCGCTAAAGAAGACCATCAAGCGCGGCGGGTTCGACGTGCGCGTCGACACGGCCTTCGAGCGCGTGATCGATGCGTGCGCAGAAGCGCCACGCGATGGCCAGCGCGGCACGTGGATCACGCCCGAGCTGCGCGCGGGATACGTCGAGCTCCATCGTCTCGGCTACGCGCACTCGATCGAGTGCTGGATGGACAGCGCGCTCGTCGGCGGCTTGTACGGCGTGTCGCTCGGCCGCGCGTTCTTCGGCGAGAGCATGTTCGCGCGCACGCCCGATGCTTCGAAGATCGCGTTCGCGACGCTGCTCGGAAACCTCGTCGCGTGGGACTTCGCGCTCGTGGACTGTCAGGTCTACACGGAGCACCTCGATCGCTTCGGCGCGACGGAGATCCCCAGGCGAGACTTTCTCGGCGAGCTCCGCGTCGCGCTCGCCACCCCGACGCGCCAGGGGAAGTGGACGTTCCCGCTCGATCCGATCGCGGCCGTCGCGAAGATCGACGCTGCATAGTCGTCTGCGCGTTTGGTGCGCAGCGCGCTTCGCTGTGACGACCCGTCCGACGCAGGGTCTTCACGCGAGCGCCCACTCCTGGCGACATGCGAAAAGATCTACACCGGCCGTTTGGCCGAAATTTCGCTGAGCCCGTGTTTTCGGAGCGATCCGCGGCCGGTGGCCCGCGCGTTGCTCTATGGCGACCCGTGCCCGAGCAGCCGACTTCCGACGAGCTTCGTGTGGTCCTCGAGACCGCCCGCGGGATCGCGCGTGAGGCGGCGGCGCTCGTGATGGACGGGTTCCGTCGCGGTGGCCGCATCCGAACGAAGACGGACCGCACCGATCTCGTGACCGAGTTCGACGAGAAGAGCGAGCGCCTGATCCGCGAGCGCATCGCGAAGCTACTGCCTCGGCACGACGTGATCGGGGAAGAAGGTCAGGGCACGAGCGACGCGGACAAGCGCCTCGTCTGGTACGTCGACCCCATCGACGGCACGACCAACTTCGCCCACGGACACCCTTTCTTCTGCCTCGCGATGGGCCTCGCCGCCCGGAAAGAACACGGCGGCGAGGAGCCCATCGCGGGGATCGTCATCGCCCCCGCGATGCAGATCGAGTGGGCAGCCGCGGCGGGCTGCGGCGCGACACGCAATGGCGTCCGATGCGACGTGAGCGCGACCGACGACATCGCCGACGCGCTCCTCGCGACCGGGTTTCCGTCGAACCGCGCGCACACGAACGACAACAACTACGCGGCCTTCCTCGCCATCGACGCCTCCACGCACGGCGCCCGGCGATGTGGCGCGGCGGCGATGGAGCTCTGTCTCGTCGCCGACGGTGGCTACGACGGATTCTGGGACATCGGGCTCAAGGCCTGGGACGTGACCGCGAGCGCCGTGGTCGTGTCCGAGTCGGGCGGCCGGGTGACTCGCTTCGGCGGACTGCCACTCGCGCTACGCACCTTCGCGGCCGACGGCGGGCGAGTGATCGCGACCAACGGTCGCATCCACGACGCGCTCGCACGGCAGGTCGGTGAGCACACAGCCGTACTTGGCTTGCCGCTCGAAAAAGGAATGGGATAGTCGCGCCCTTCGCGCGTACCGGATCCCGCACTGCTGCAATCGGATCGCGAGGAGCGTCATGGAAGCACGAATGGACGACGCGCAGACCATCAAGCCCGTATCGAAGGCTCCTGAGTCGAAGACCGCCCAGAAGACGGCGGCGGAGCACGGTGCTGCGCGCGCGCGTGCGGGCGCGACGCGTCCGCTGAAGAAGACGATCTATCCGAAGGCCGTCGCGCAGACGCTCTACGGTGCCGCGCGCGTTCGCGTGGCGCTCTGGGACCGCGCGCTCCGGCACGTGGAAGAGTCGCAGACCAAGCAGCTGTTGCGCATCACGCAGCACTGCAAGGACACCACGTTCGGTCGTCGCTACGGCTTCGGCGACATTCGCAGCTACGAGCAGTTCGCGGCGCGCGTTCCGTGCGGTGACTACGACTCGCACTCGGCGGCGTTCGAGGCGATGCGCACGGGCGAGCGCGGGATCCTCGTCCCCGAGTTCATCAAGTACTTCGGTAACTCGTCGGGAAGCTCGACCAAGGGCAAGCCGAAGTTCCTCCCCATCGCCGAGTCGCAGGTCGCGTTCCAGCGCGGCAGCGCGGCCGATGCGGTGTTCCGCTACCTCGTCTGGCGCGGCGAGACGGACTACACGAGCGGCTTCACGCTTGGCCTCTTTCCGCCCACCACGATGAAGAAGGAAGGGCCCGTCTTCATCACGACGAATCCCTCGCTTCAGTCGATCAACATGCCGACGTTCACGAAGCCGGCGCAGCTTCCGTCAGCGGAGATTCGCGAGATCGCCGACTACGACGCGAAGCTCGAGAAGATCGTCGACGCGTACCTCGATCACGACGTGCGCGCAGTCGCGGGCACCACGTGCTGGTTCTCGATCCTCTTCGACAAGCTGATCGCGAACGCCAAGAAGAAGGGCCGCAACGTCAGCACCGTGGCCGAGCTCTGGCCGAACATGCGCTTCATGATCGGCGGCGGCGTCTCGGCCGATCCCTACATGCCCGTCATTCGCCAGCGCATGGGCCGCGACGACGTGGTGCTCGTCGACACCTACAACGCGACCGAGGGCGGCATCTACGCGACCAGCGACCACAGCGGCGAGCGCGGGATGCTGATGATCCCCGACCGCGGCGTGTTCTTCGAGTTCGTTCCCGTGGAAGAGGCGAGCGACCTCGCGAACTTCTCCGCCTGGCCCTCGCGCGTTCCGCTCTGGGGCGTCGAGGTCGGCAAGCTCTACGCGATCCACGTCACCACCGTGTCGGGCCTCTACAGCTATCGGCTCGGTGACCTCGTGCGCTTCACGAGCAAGGACCCGCTCCGGATGGAGTTCGCGGGACGCCTCACCGGGTGCTTGTCCACGACGCAAGAGCTCACGACCCACGTCGAGATCCAGCGCGCGGTCGAGCACGCGTTGAACAAGCAGCCCGCGACCACCGTGGACTACGGCTGCGCGGCGGACGTCGGCGTGATGGGCACCTCGCGCAGCAAGTACGTCTTGTTCGTGGAGTTCGCCGACGGCGGCAAGGACATCGATCGCGCCGCGTTCGCGCGCGCCTTCGACGAGGGCCTCTGCAAAGAGAACCGCGTCTACCGCGAGCATCGCGTGGACGACGTGGGCATCTTCGCGCCGGAGCTCGTGGTGCTGCCGCCCGGCAGCGTGAAGCGCTTCATGCTCGACATCGGCAACACGAGCGTGCAGTCGAAGTTCCCCCGGATCCTGGATGACGAGCGGAAGCGAATCCTTCGCTCCTACGTCGCCTGAGTTTCGATTCGTTCGCAGAGCTAGTGAAAACAGGAGAGATAGAGATGGGCAAGAAGCTGGGTGTGGTGATCGTGGGCGTGAACGGCGCCGTTTCTTCGACCGTGATCGCGGGCGTCGAGCTCATGGTCCGCGGGATCGTGCCGCGTCTCGGCATGCTCACGGAGGCGGGCAACCCCGCGCCGGGCGAGCTCATCACGACGCACCTCAAGTTCCGCCCGCTCGAGGACATCGTCTTCGGCGGATGGGACCTGCAGTTCACGGACGTGTACGCCGCGGCCAAGCACCACAAGGTGCTCCCGAACGAGCAGCTCGATCAGGTCAAGGACAAGCTCAGCTCGATCAAGCCCTGGCCGGCCGTGTTCTCGGGCGAGTACGCCGCGAACATCAAGGGCGACAACGTCGTCAAGGTGAAGAACTACCGCGAAGAGCTCGTGCACATCGAGAAGAACATCACCGACTTCAAGAAGGCGAACGACTGCGACACGGTGGTGATGGTCAACCTCGCGTCGACCGAGCGCTACCAGGAGCTCACCGACGCGCACAAGTCGCTCGCGGGCTTCGAGAAGGGCCTCGACGCGAACGACACGTCGATCGCGCCCGCGCAGCGCTACTTCTACGTGGCGAACAAGCTCGGCGTTCCGTACGTGAACTTCGCGCCCTCGCTCACCAACATCCCGGCGCTCCAGGAGCAGGCGAACGAGCTCAAGAACCCGTACGGCGGCATGGACGGCAAGACCGGCCAGACGCTGCTCAAGACGGCGCTCGCGTCGATGTTCCGCGCCCGCAACCTCAAGGTCGTCGGCTGGTACTCCGTCAACTTCCTCGGCAACAACGACGGCCTCGTGCTCGACAACCCCGCGTCGAACAAGACCAAGGTCATGTCGAAGGCGGCCGTGCTCGACTCGATCCTCGGCTACCGCGTGGAGAACCACCAGGTTCACATCCACTACTACAAGCCCCGTGGCGACGCGAAGGAAGCCTGGGACAACATCGACCTCGGCGGCTTCTGTGGCGTGCCCATGCAGATGAAGATCAACTTCCTCTGCCAGGACTCGATCCTCGCGGCGCCGCTCGTCCTCGACCTCGTGCGCATCATCGAGGTCGCCAAGGCCAAGGGCGAGAAGGGCATCCAGCGCCAGCTCTCGATCTACTTCAAGTCGCCCTACGCGCTCGGTGGCGAGCAGCCGCAGCACGACGTCTTCAAGCAGGAAGAGATGCTGATCGAGTGGGCCAAGAAGCACGCGTGAGCTGAGGAGCTGAAGCCACCGAATTCAGGAGATTTGCCGCTGAGGAAGGCAAGAAGGCAGGAAAAGATCGTTCCTGCACTCCTGCCTTCCTCAGCGGCATTTTTCTTTTTCCGCTTTTCCTGAGGAGACGAAGATGACGCTCGCAGCTCTCGGTGGACCGCGCCTGATCGATCCTCAGCGTCACGGCAAGTGGCCGCAAGTCACAGACGCCGACAAGCAGGCCGTGATGCGCGTCCTCGAGCGCGGCGTCCTCAGCGGCAGCGATGCG
>JAYVCF010000315.1:0-3691 GCA_043750095.1 Deltaproteobacteria bacterium | reverse complement strand
TGCGCGGGTCTGCGCCCGTCGCGATCGGAGCGCGCGTCGGGTCGGGCGGATCGTCCGCCCGTCGCACCGGCGTGCCGCGCGCGGCAGGGGGCGGCTTCGGGCTGGCAGGCTTTCGATACTCGTCGGCCATGAGTTGCTCGCGATCAGCCTACCGCGTTGCGCAGCATCACGAACACGACCACGCCCGTCACCGACACGTAGAGCCAGATCGGGAACGTGTAGCGCGCGATCTTGCGATGACGCGGATGTCCGCTCGTGATGCCGAGCCAGGCCGTGGCGAGCACCAACGGGAGCGCGACGATCGACAAGAGCACGTGGGACGCGAGGATGCCGAGATAGAGGCCGCGCAGCGGCGCATCGATCGGGTAGCGCGTGTCGCCGTGCACGTAGTGGTACGCGATGTAGCCGACGAGAAAGCACGCCGAGGACGCGAGCGCCGAGAGCATCAGCGCGCGATGCAGCTTCTGTCGCTTGGTGCGGATGGCGGCGATCCCCAGGGCGATGAGCGCAGCCGAGAGCGTGTTGAACGTGGCGTTCACCATGGGCATGAACGCGAGCGCGCGCGTGTCCCCCGTCGGCTCGTGCAGATAGAGGATGTACGCGAGCAGCGCGACGGCGATCGCCGAGACGATCGTGACCACGAGCGCGAGCGATCGGGTTTCCGACACGGCGCCGCGCATAGAACTCGCGGGCGAGCGACGCAAGCGCGAGATGCGCCGAACATCATTCGGCCATGACCGGCTCCGATCGCCATTGGCAGTCGAAACGTTCGGACTCATGCGGCACCGACGAACGTTTCGGTGTCAGACAGCGACCTGCACCTAAGAACATTCTTGACGCGTCGCGTTGTCTCCCGTATCTCAACGTCTTCATGGGGCACGAACAACACGACCTGGACGCCATCGATCGAGCACTGCTCGGCCTCTTGATGACCGACTGCAAGCAGTCGCTCGCATCGTTGGGAGAAAAGGTACGGCTCTCGCCGCCGTCCGTGCTCGAGCGGGTGCGCAAGCTCGAGGAGGCGGGCGTCGTCCGCGGCTACCACGCGGAGGTGAGCCCGAAGGCGGTCGGGCTCGACATCGGCTCGTTCATCGGCGTCGGCATCGACCACCCGCGGAGCATCCCGGGGTTCGAGAAGCAGATCGCCGAGATGCCCGAGGTGCTCGAGTGTCACCACGTCACCGGCCGGCACACGCTCATGTTGAAGGTGCGCACCGCCGACACGGGGTCGCTGCATCAGCTCATCAGCCGTCTTCGCGAGCTGCCGGGTGTCGCGCGCACCGAGACGATGGTCGTGCTCGCCACGCAGATCGAACGATCGTCGCTCGCGCTGCCCGTGATCGACGAGTCCGTACCGCGGCGACGCTCCCGAGCGCAGTCGCGCGTGCGCGAGGCGGGGGCGGCGGAGTGAGCGTGTTGCCGATCGCGAGGGCGGCCCTTCCTCTTTCGTCCAGCGAGCGCGCGCGCTTCGAGAAGCAGGGCATGTATCGCCCCGACTTCGAGCACGACGCGTGCGGCGTGGGCTTCGTCGCCGACGTCGCGGGCAAGCGCACGCACGGCCTGGTCGAGAAGGCACTCTCCGTTCTCGCCAACCTCGAGCATCGCGGCGCGGCAGCGAGCGATCCGCAGACCGGCGACGGCGCGGGCGTGCTCACCCAGATCCCGCATCGCTTGCTCGCGGAAGAGTGCGCGCGCCTCGGCATCTCGCTCGGACAAGAGGGCCACTACGGGCTCGGCCTGGCGTTCATGCCGCGCGATCCGGAGATCGCCGCCCGCGCTCGCGAGGTGATCGCGCGCGTGATCGAGGATGAAGGCCAGGTGTTGCTCGGCACGCGCGAGGTTCCCGTCGATCCCAGCGTGCTCGGCCCAGCCGCGCACGCGAGCGCGCCGCGCATCGAGCAGGTGTTCGTGGGTCCGGGCACGCTCGAGCTCGACGATCACGCGCTCGAGCGGCGCCTCTATGTGATCCGCAAGCGCATCGAGTCCGAACTCACGCGCGTGGGCGCGACCGAGGGCGAGCTGCCCTACTTCGCCTCGTTCTCGACGCGCACGGTCGTCTACAAGGGGCTCCTCACGCCGGAGCAGCTGCCGCGCTTCTATCGCGACCTCGCCGATCCACGTGCGGAGAGCGCGCTCGCGATCGTGCATCAGCGCTTCAGCACCAACACGTTTCCTTCGTGGTCGCGCGCGCATCCGTATCGGCGCATCGCGCACAACGGCGAGATCAACACGCTCCGCGGCAACGTCTCCTGGATGCGCGCGCGCGAGGCCGTGCTGCGGTCGCCCACGTTCGGCGACGACGTGGAGAAGCTCACCCCCGTCGTGGACACGCGCGGCAGCGACTCGGCGCAGTTCGACGACGTGCTCGAGCTGCTCGTGCACACGGGTCGCTCACTGCCGCACGCGGTGATGATGATGATCCCCGAGGCCTGGCGTGGGCACGCCGACATGAACGAGGAGGTGCGCGCGTTCTACGAGTACCACGCGTGCGCGATGGAGCCCTGGGACGGCCCGGCGTGCATCGTGTTCACCGATGGCGTGCGCGTGGGCGCGGTGCTCGATCGCAACGGCCTGCGCCCGGCGCGCTACGTGGTGACGAAGGACGGCTTCGTGGTGATGGCGTCCGAGGTCGGCGTGCTCGATCTGCCGGACGCGTCGATCGCGGAGCGCAATCGCTTGCGGCCAGGTCGCATGTTCGTCGTGGACACGGGCGCGGGGCGCATCGTCCCCGACGCCGAGCTGAAGCTCGCGATCGCGCGCCGCCGTCCCTACCGACGCTGGATCGATCAGAACCTCGTTCGCCTCGACGCCCTGCCGAGGGCGAGCGAGCCAGCAGCGCTGCGCGACGGGGCGAGCGCGCTCGCCGTGTTCGGATACACCCGCGAAGACGTGCGCGACGTGGTCCGCGTGATGGCGGAGACGGGCGAAGAGCCCTTCGGCTCGATGGGCAACGACACGCCGCTCGCCGCGCTCTCGAGCCGCCCGCAGCTCGTGTTCTCGTACTTTCGTCAGCTCTTCGCGCAGGTCACGAACCCGCCCATCGATCCGATCCGCGAGGCGCTGGTGATGTCGCTCGTGGAATCGATTGGTCCCGAGTCGAACCTCTTCGAAGAGAGCCCGGCGCACGTTCGCAAGCTGGAGCTGCGATCGCCGATCCTCACCTCGGAAGAGCTCGAGCGCATCCGCGCGCTCGACGAGCCGATGCTTCGGACGGCGACGGTGTCGTGTGTCGCGCGACTCGCAGGGGACACGGTCGATCTCGCGTCGGCGCTCGATCGGATCGGGGACGAAGCGCGCGCCGCGGTGCTGGCAGGCGCGACGATCCTGGTGCTCTCGGATCGCGCAGCGCTGGACGATGCGTCGCTGGTGCCCATTCCCTCGCTGCTCGCGATCGGTGCCGTGCACTTCGGACTGCACGAGGCCGGGCTTCGGCAGCGCTGCGGCCTCATCGTGGAGTCGGGGGAGCCGCGTGAGGTGATGCACTTCGCGCTCTTGATCGGCTACGGCGCGGGCGGCGTCTGCCCCTACGTCGCCCTCGACGCGATCGCCGGCCTCGCGCGCGAGGGCGAGCTCTCGGTCACGCTCGAGCAGGCGCGGAAGGGCTACGCGAAGGCGATCGAGAAAGGCCTGCTCAAGATCCTCTCGAAGATGGGGATCTCCACGCTGCAGTCGTATCGGGGCGCGCAGATCT
>JAYVCF010000314.1:0-28349 GCA_043750095.1 Deltaproteobacteria bacterium | reverse complement strand
ACCGCCACCGCGATCGCCGTGACCGTCGAGCAGCACGGCGTCCGCGACACCTCGACCACCACGCGCTTCGCACCGAGCGAGCGTGCGTTGACCCTGGATCCCTTCCCGTTCGGTACCGACTACGCGCTGGTCGTCGAGACGGAGCTCTCCGGCCTCGTGCTCGCGCGCGGTCGTTCGTATCCGTTCGCGGTCACGCCCGCGGGCGCAGATCGCTCGCCCGACGTCTCGCTCGGTGTGCTGGGCCGTTTCGGGCTGGCCGCGATCGGCGACGCGAGCGATCCATTTCTCTTCGTGGCTCCTACGGACGAGGGCGCTCTGCTCGCGTCGGCGGCCGGTCTCACGCGCTTCGTCGCGCATGGCGCCCACGCTCGGCCGACCCTCGCGCCGCGAACCGCGTGGCCGGGCGCGCGCGTCGGAGGCGCGTTCGTCGCGCTCGGAGGCGGCGTGCTCGCGATCGGCGGTGCGGCTCCCGGTGCATCGCTCGTGAGCGCCGACGGCACGCTGCTCGGCGAGCTCTCGGCCGCCGAGCTGCCCGTCGCGAGCGGGGCGGCGCTGGTCGCGCTCGACGCGGCGACCGTCCTCGCGATCGGCGGGCTCATGCCCGACGGAACGCGCGCCGACGAGATCCGCCGCATCGCGTGGGACGGCACGACGCTACGCGCGGCGCGGCTCACACCGCTGCCGCGGCCTCGAAGCGGAGCGCGCGCAATCCTCCTCAGCGCGCGCGATGGAGCGAGCCTGGTCCCCCGCGTGCTCGTCCTCGACGGCACCACGGCGACCGGATCCGCCGACGACGTGGTGCTCGTCGATCCCTCTGATCGCGTCGCGCCGAGGGCGGTCACTCTGACCGATCCGCTCGTTGGCGCGGCGGCGTGCGCGCTCGACACGGGGCTCGTGCTGCTCGCGGGCGGACACGCTGCGGCAGGCCTGGCCAGCGGTCGCGTGACGATCCTCGTGGTGCAGCTCGATCAGACGCCTGTCATCTCGGCCCTCTCTCCGCCGCCCCGGGGGCTCTTCCATGCGCGCGAGGGCGCCGTCGCCGTGGCGTTCGGCGTCGGTCTGGTGCTCGTGGTGGGCGGCGTGGACTCGATGGGCGCCGTGGCCGAGGCGGAGATCGCAGCCGTGAGCCTCGATTCGCTTCCGGGCAACGTGGTGCTCACGGGCAGCCTCGCGAGCGCGGCGGCGCCGGCGGCGGCGCGGCTCTCGGACCACACTGTGCTCGTGTCGACGGGCTCGTCCGTGTCTCTCTACTTCCCGCCACGGGGCGAGTGACCGATGCTGTACCGAGTGTCGCCGTGACCCACGACCAAACGACCATCGAGGGCCCCGAGCGCGTGCTCGGCGCGGCGCGCAACACGGCGTGCGTGGTCTCCATCGAGGGCCCCGTGCGCGGCGTGTTCGAGCTCGCGGCCGACACGACCCTGGCGATCGGCCGAAGCCGCAGCTCCGAGATCCAGATCGACGACGCCGCGGTCAGCCGCCTCCACGCGACGCTGGCCTGGGACGGCAAGACGCGCGTGCGCGTGACGGATCACGGAAGTCGCAACGGAACGCGCGTGGGGTCGAGGCGCGTGGTCGGCGAGACGTTCGCGTCGCACAACGACGTCCTGCACGTCGGCCCGGCCACGTTCGTCTTGCTCGTGCCTGCCGCCGACACGCGCATCGTCGGCGCCGGCTCGATGCAGCACACGCTCCTCGTCGCCGAGCGCGCCGCCCGCTGCGACCTGGCGGTGCTCATCCTCGGCGAGACGGGTGTCGGCAAAGAGGTGCTGGCTCACCGGATCCACGACATGAGCGCGCGCGCGAAGGGCCCCTTCGTGGCCGTGCACTGCGGCGCGATCCCGGAGACACTCGCCGAGTCGACGCTCTTCGGGCACGAGAAGGGATCGTTCACCGGCGCCGACGCGCGACGCGAGGGCGTGCTCGAAGCGGCGAACGGCGGGACCGTGTTTCTCGACGAGGTGGGGGAGCTGCGCACGAGCAACCAGGTCCGCCTGCTGCGCGCGCTCGAGGAGCGAACCATCACGCGCGTGGGCGGCACCAAGCCGGTGCCCGTCGACGTGCGCGTGATCGCCGCCACGCATCGCGACCTCGATCGTGCGGCCGTCGACGGCTCGTTCCGGCGCGATCTCATGTATCGGCTCGACGTGCTGCGAATCGAGATCCCGCCGCTGCGCGCGCGCACCGACGAGCTGCCCGAGCTCGCGCGTGCGTTGCTCGCCGATCTCGCGCCGCAGAAGACGCTCGCGGACGACGCGCTCGATGCGCTCTCGAACCATCCGTTCCCCGGAAACATCCGAGAGCTTCGAAACCTGCTCGCGCGCGCCGCCACGCTCGTCGAAGGCGACATCGTAGATCGCGAGACGCTCGATGGCCTCTTGCCGCGCGGCGCGACGCGGGGCGATGGTCCCTTGCGAGGACGTGTGGGAGACACGGAGCGTCAGGCGATCGAGGAGGCGCTCGCGGCCACCGGCGGCAACCAGACGCACGCCGCAGCGAGGCTGGGGATCTCTCGGCGCGGCCTCATCTACAAGATGGAACGCCACGGCCTGAAGAGGCGGGCATGAGCACACACGCGTTGGCCCCGTCTTCGCATCGCATGCAAGCCGTGACGGCCCGGCACGCTTTGGGAGCGCTGCGTCGCGTGACGATGTTCGTCGCGCTGCTGGCCAGCTGCGCGGTGCCCCCCACCAACGTAGAGGACGCGTCCACGGTCGATGCACCCCCGCCCGGTATTCCGGGGACCGTCGCGCTGCGCCCGGCCTCGATGGAAGGGCCGATGGGTGTCGAGCTCTTCGCCCTTCGGATCGCCTCGATACGCTTGGTCGGCGACCGCGGACCCGCGCTCGATCACGAGGTCGACGGCACCGGGCTCGTGACGATCGGCGCGACGGAGCTGGACATACCCGTGGGGGACGTGCCGCCTGCGCTGTATTCGGCGGTGGTCCTGACGCTGGCGAACGGGCCTGATCATCTGGGCGAGCCGGTGCTCGAGATCCGCATGCCCGCCGACGACGGGCGCATGCTCGACATCGCCATCACGGAGCCGATGACGCTGGTGGTGCGCTGCGCACATGGTGCGCTGGTGAGCACGACCGGTGCGCTGAACATCGCCGTCGATTTCGCGCTGGGCGATCCGCTGGCGTCTCTCATGATGCAGACGCTGCCCGCGCCCAGCGCCGATGGTGTCGTGCACATCACGGAGGCGACGGCGCCCGACACGATCGCGGCCTTCAGGGCCGATCTGATGGACCGCGTGCACGCCGACTGCAGTGGTTCGGACGGGATGTGAGCCCGCGCGCTGAATGAAGAGTGTACGAGCGCTGCGCGCTGCGCAGCAGCTTGCACATCGCTACGCGCTCGCTCCCTCGATTCGCAGCACGCGGGTCGTCCGATCCAGCTCCGCCCCCACGGTACGCGCCGCGTCCGCGTCGAGCCGCTCGAGCCAAGCGGCCAGCGCCGCATCCACTTCGACGTTCGTCGCCGTGCGCGGCAGCGGGAGCCGAATCGGAAAGCCGCGCACGCTCGTGTCGGACGTCGCGAGGTGCTCGTAGATCGCGTGCCCGAACACGCGTGTCTCTCCCTCGAGCAGGATCAGGCCACCCTCGTCGATCATCGCGAGGACATCGCGCGCTCGCGTGCGCGCGTTCGGGAGCTGCGCGGGCCGCTCGCCGACTTGAGCGAAGAGCGCGCGGGCCTGTCGATCGGCGAGCGCGTGCTTGCTCCGTGGAAACGTCGCCCACACCAGCGCGTTCATCAGATCGTGGAGGTGCGTGCGCGTGGGGATGAGCCCGCGCCGCGCGATGCGCGCCTCGTAGAGGGCGTCGACGTCGATCGCCGCACGTCGCGCGCGCGACTTCTTCTTCGTCTGCGACTCGAAGCGCATGGGAGCGATGAACGAGCCGAGCGCCGCTTGCAGCGCCTCGGCATCCGGGAGCGGATCGATGGCGATCCGCGAGAGCATCGGTCCGAGCGTGTCGAACCACGACGACGACGTGTCGAGGGTCACGCCTCCAGCAGATCTTCGGCGAACGTCCGCGCCAGAGCCATGATGGTGTGCTGCGGGTTGACGCCGAGGTTCGAGGGGATCACCGACGCATCGGCGACCACGAGCCCCTCGTAGCCGTGCACGCGGCCGCGGCCGTCGGTGACCGAGCGCGCCGGATCGCTGCCCATCACCGCGCCTCCGAAGAGGTGCGAGAGGATGGCGATGTACGCGCGCGGATCGAGCGGCGCGTCCTTCAGCTTCTCGATCTCGTTCGGCTGCATCTTGAAGGGCATGCCGGCGATGCCGGTGATCAGCTCCTTGGCGCCCGCGGCGACGTGCTGCTTGGCGAGCAGGTACATGCCCTCGCGGAACTTCAGCATGTCGGCGCGATCGAGGCCGTAGCGGACCTGGGGCTTGCCACCGAGGAGCGAGCGCGTGACGCGTCCGACGGACTCGGCGCGCACCGCGTGGCACCACATCGCGACGTGGCGGTACTCGCTGATGCGCTTCATCAGCTCGATGCCGCCGCCCGAGAAGCGCGAGGCCACGAGCTCGAGCGGGATCGAGAGCGTCTCGAGCTTCAAGCCGGGATGCTCGCGAAAGCCCGTCGATGCCCAGCCCTGCGTCGCGCCGACGTTCTGATCGACGGGATCGGCGTAGCAGCCGAACACGCCCGTGCCCGGATGCGCGCGGAATCCCATGCCGAGCGCGCGGTTCTTCACGCCGGAGTTCATCAAGATCACGGGCGTGTGCGTGACCGACGCCGCGACCAGAACGGCCTTCTTCGCGCGAACGAGAAACGGGGCGCCACGCGCACGCGTGCGGGGGTGGACGAAGTGACCGCGCACGCCGGTCGCGCGGCGTCCTTCGATCACGATGCGCTCGACGGGCGCCGACGAGAGGACGAGGCCCTTCTGCTCCACCTCGGGGACCATCGTGATGTTGGTGCTCTGCTTCTTGAGCGCACGACAGCCCTGCAGGCACTGACCCGATCCGATGCAGCCCTTCACATAGCGCCGCATGTAGTGGCTCTCGGGAAACCCGGCACGCTCGCCGCCGAGGAACGCGAGCTCGTTCGATCGACCGCGCGCCGCGACCGGAACTTCTTCGACCGAGAGCTCGCGCTCGAGCACGTCTTGATGGGCCCAGACGCGATCGCGCAGCGTGCCGCGACCGCCGCCCGCGCCGCCGATGCCGGCCTCGCGCTCCCAGCGATCGAACACGTCGGCCGGCGTGCGCACGCAGATCGCCGAGTTGATCACGGTGGTGCCGCCCATGCAGCGCGCCTGCACGATGGGCCAGAGCGCGCGCCCGATGGCGAGCTGCGCGCCCCAGTCGTCCATCAGATCGCGAAACGATCCGTACGTGGAGTGCGGGTAGTCGGCGGGATCGCGCCAGGCGCCGGCTTCCACGAGCGCGACGCTCGCACCCGCGCGACTGAGCGTGGACGCCGCCGCAGCGCCGCCGGCACCGCTGCCGATCACCACGTAGTCGGCGTCGGCCTCGTAGGGTGGCTCGCGGCGATCACGGAAGGAGACGTGCGTCACGACGTCCTCCACGTATCGGGATCAGGTGCGAACGGAGGCAGCGCGAACTTCGCGCGCACCTTCGGGTCGCGGCCCCAGCACAGGCCGGCCGGCAGCTTCACCAACATCGCCGTCTGTCGCACCAGATAGATCGAGTGCCCGCCGAGCTTGTGCGCGTGCTTGTCGCGCAGCCGCTTGCTGAGCAGCAGCGCGGGCAGCGGGACGAAGATCGTGATGATCGGCGAGAGGTGATAGACGAGCGCGCCCGCGAGCGTGCCGAGCCACATCAGCCACGTGGTCTCGCGCCTGAACTGCAGGAGGAACGCGTCGATGCCCGTGTCCTCGAGGCCCGGCAGCTCGTCCGTCCGCGGATAGAAGGCGCACATCGCCGATCGAACGAGCGCGATCACGAGCGAACGATCTAACGCGGATCTCGTTGTCCGCGAAAGGAAAACGCGACAACGTACGGTCCCGCTCTCGAGACCAACGGCGTCCGTCGTTGCATGGATGACGTAGAGTCGCGCGATGTACGAACGCGCACGCGCGATCGTCGTGCTGCTCACGGTCGGCTGTGGCGCGTCATCCGCCACGCCGGTCGCGACGCCGCCACGACCCCACGACGTCCCGCTGCCCGCGTTCGTGATTGCGTGGACCGATCGAACGCTCGTCGTGACGCTCGACGGAAGTGCCGACGTCGAGTCGAGGGGCATCTGGATCGCGGACGCGAGTGGCCGCGTCAGCCGCACGCTGGTGCCCGACGCGATCGGCCTGCCCCCGTGCGCGTGTCCGGCCGACGACGGCGCGTGCGACGAGGCGACGACCGACGTCTTCGCTGCGGGCGAGACGGCACCTTCGTCGGAGTGCGCGTGCTACGGCGACTTCGCCCCGACGTTCGACGCCGACGACACGCCCGACGCTCTCGCGCAGTCTTCGATCGATCCAGGCGGACTCTGCGCCGGCAACGATGCCGACCTCTCGGGCATCGACGTGGAGGTCGCCGGGCTCTGGGGCACGGCGATCGAGCGCGTCAACCATCCGGGCCCGGAGCTCGACTGCGATCTCCCCGGCGAGCTCGGGATGACCGACGTCCGCGACGTCCTCGATCCGCAGCACGCCGCTGCGCTGCCGAGTGAAGAGACCACGGCACGCATGAGGACCATCGGCTGTGCGAGCGAGCGCCCGGCGCGCCTCGCGACCGCGAACTGGCGATGCCACCCCGCCCGGTCCGACCCGACGGGGTCGACATGGGAGCCGTGGGGCATGGGCGAGATGGTCGACTGCGCCGCGTGTGACGTGGGCGCAGCGGCGATCACGTTCGGTGTCCGATCGGGATGGATCTTCCAGGCGCACCAAGCGCGGGAGCTCGTCGTCATCGACACGCTCACCGCGACGCCCGACGTGTGCCCGACCGCGCAAGACCCGTGCGGAGATGTGACGCGCTTCCCGTCGATCGCATCGCGCCGCGACCCGGAGCAGCCGTTCGAGCCGGCGTTCTGGGTGGCGTCGGACGCCAGCAGCGCGCTCGTCGCCGACGGCGATCGGGCAGACGTGTTCCTGCCCGGCGCGAGCGCCGCCGCTCGGTCGCTCGCGCTCCCCGCCGACGTGGACTCCGCGCTCGGTGTTCGCTTTCACACTGACGCACGCGCGCTGATCGCGTCGATGCGCGCGACGGCGAGCGCCGAGCAGGCCGAGGCGCCACGTCCGGCGCACGCGCCGAGGGTCGCGTGCAGCTCCGATGCGATGTGCGCCAGCGGCGATGGTCCGCGCGTGTGCGCGGGCGGGCTCTGCGTTCCGCCGTGCCACGAGGACGACGACTGCTTCCGCGCCGGACTCTGCAACGCGTTCTGCACCGCGAGCGGGCGCTGCGGGTACATGCGCGACGGCGCGTGCAGCCCCGCGCATCCGTGCGACGCGGGCTCGGACTGCGACCCGAGCGGCCACTGCGCGGCGCACGTCGCCACGCTCGCGCCCGCGGACGCGACCTTCGTCGATCGCCACGGCGGTCGCGACTGGGGCAACCGCTGCTTCGCGCACGTGCGCGCAGGCGAGAACGAAGCGGCGATCGCGGCATGCATGCGTGGCCTCGACGTCGCGACCGACGACGGTGCGCGCGCGGCGATCCTCTACAGCCTCGGCCGGGCCTACGAGGCGCTCGGCTGGACCGCGCGCGCGATCGAGCGCTACGAGGCCTCGCTGCAGCTGCGCGATGACGACACCGTTCGCCAGGCGCTCGAGACGATCGACGGAAACTACTGCTCCGACTGCGGCGACGGGGCCGCTCCGCCGGACGACTCGGAGTAGTCGTTCGCGTGCGTCGGCGGCCCGCCATCGCCACACGCGCCCGTCGCGAGCGGTGAAAGGCGCCGACGCTCGACCGCCGCGTCGTCGATCGAGTCCTGCACGAGGCGCCGGCGAGCGGGCTCGCGCTAGAGCTCGATCGCCTCGATGCGTCGGTTCTGCTGGCGGCCCTCTTCGGTGTCGTTCGTCGCGACGGGCTGCGCGTCTCCGTAACCGACCGCCTCGACGCGACTGCCGTCGATGCCGTGCGAGACGAGGTACCTGCGCACGGCATCCGCGCGCTCCTGCGACAGCGCCAGGTTCCTGCGCGGGTCGCCGACGTTGTCGGTGTGGCCGCCGACGCGGATTCGCGCGCTGGCCATGTGCGTCATGTACTCGACGACGCGATCGAGACGAGGGTTGGACTCGGGATCGAGAGTCGCGCTCCCGCTCTCGAAGAGGATGCCGTCGAGCACCAAGCGCTCCGGCTCCGGTGCCGCCGGCGTCGCGGTCTCTGCGGGCGGCGTCTCGATCTCGTGCCGCGGCGGGTGCCAGCGCCGATAGCGCAAGGTCAGCCGGATGTCCTGGTTCGCTCCCGCCGGCACGTCGACGTGCGCGGTCGTGCTCCGCCGCCCGAGGCTCAGGTACTCGAGGTCGTATCGCTGGCCCGCGGGAACGAGCACCTCCGCGTAGCCCTGCGAGTCGGTCTCGTGCGTGTAGTACGCGTGGCCATCCGGCCCGGTCAGCTTGATGACGACACCCGGTGTCGCACCGGCATCGGGATCGACGACGAAGAGCCGCATCGCCGCCATCGTCGCCGTGGCCACGATCTCCGACGGGTGATCTCCGTGCGCTTGGTCCGCGCTGTCCGAGCTCGAGAGCCGGAACTCGTCGCCGCCGGACGTGCCGCCTCCTTCGGACGGGCTCGAGGTCTCCGCGGACGACGTTCCAGAGGAAGTCGCCGCCGCACCGGATCCGCCGCAGGCGGTGGCGAGGGACAGCACGAGGGTGGCGAGGTGGAGACGGACCGAATGCTTCGTCATGAGAGGCCGAACACTATCACGCGAAACGCGTGCTTCCGCCTCGCGGAGGGTCCTCACATGAAGCGGACGTTCACCCCGAAGAAGACGCTGTTCTGCTCGACGCCCGTGTGGATGTGGCGAAACCCGAACGTGTAGGCGATCTCGCGATCGAGCTCGACCTCGACGCCCGCCGTCCACCCGAGCTCGAGTGACGCGGCCGAGTAGGTGTCGCTGCCGAGCGCACCGATGCTGCTGCCGCCGACGTCCACTTGGGCGAAGTAGCCTCCCACGCCGACGTGTCCGAGCGCGTAGAAGCGCACCGGATCGAGATCGACGTCGAAGCCGCCCGCGAGCTGCGCGCGGAGTAGCCAGCAATCGTGCATGGAGCCGGTGAGCGCTTGGCCGCCGCCGGTGATGCCGACCGACGTGCCCTCGAAGTCGCCGTAGCCGAACGAGAGCGTGAGCTCCGGAAGACGCAGCCACGGAAGCGGGCGGTAGCCGAAGCCGAACGAGAGGCCGGCGAAGGGGTGATCGAAACCGGGCCCGAGCCCCGTGATGTGAGAGCCGCGCTCGACCTCGGGCACGGAGCGCGGGCTGTCGGGCGTGAAGCGGACGCCGCTCGGGTCGGACATGTCGAGAAAGGGTGCGACGTTCACGTAGCCGACCTCGGCGTCGCGGTGCGTGTGGTCGGCAGGATGCGATTGCGGCGGCGGAGGCGGCGCTGCGGGCGCGCACGCGATCGGCTCACCACGTGCGTCGCGACAGACGTCCGCGCGCGCGGGCATGGGGATCGCCGATCCGAGGAGGAGCGGAAAGAGGAGCACAGAAGCAAGGAGCCCGAAGCGTGTCGTCACGATCCACCTCCGGCGCGGGTTCGATTCGCCGCGCGGTCGTGGAGAGAACGGAGCAGGCGGCGCGACCTTACAGCTCGGGTCCCGACGATTTCACGCGGCCCGCGTCCGGGGCGTCGTGCGCGCAGTGGCACGCGGTGAGCTGATCGTTGGCCTCCGTGCACGACGCGCTCGCCGTCTGACAGCGGCCCGCGGAGCGATCGTCGCCCAGCTCGCTCGCCAGCTCGCAGATGCGGCGCGCCGCGTCGCAGATCGAGCCGCCGGCGTGGCAGCGCTCGTCGCACGCGGGGCCGGCCTGCTCGAGCGCCTGCTCGGCCGCGTGCAAGCGAGCCTCCTGCTCGTCCATCTCGCGCTGGGGATCGGGGCGCGCGTCTTCGCGCCGCGACATCGTGGCGCCCCCGCACGAGGTGACGAGCGGAAGCGCGCCGAGACAGAGGACGGCGGCGAGGCGAGCGACGTTCTTCATGGCGTGTCTCCGTGCGAGGGCGATGTCGCGCTCATGCCGAGCACGACGCGGTTGATGGCGATGCTGCGCTCGAGCTCGTTGATCGCGATCTCCGACTCGACGCGCGCGGCCGTCGCGTCGCCCGTCTCTCGAAGATGCGCCGCGCGGCTCTGGTGCACCCGACCGAGCACGACGTGCAGGCGCGCACGGAAGTAGCTGTCGCGCGTGGCCTCGGCGAGGCCCGTCTCGGCCCCGGCTTCGGCGTCGGCGGTGTGGTCGCTCGCGAGCTCGAGCTCGGCGATGCGACCAAAGGCATCGAGGCGCACGTCCTCGCGCTCGGCGGCGCCGCTGGGGAACGGCACGTCGAGCACGCGGCGCGCGGCGTCGATCGCGGCAGGCAGGTCACCGCGCGCTTCGTGCTCGTCGGACTCGTGCTGGAGAGCTTGGGCCGTTCCGATCGCGGAGAGCAGAGCCTGCGAGGGGACCGCGTGGCTGTCTCCCGTGCCGCCGCACGCCGAGCAAGAAACAAAGCCGAGGACGACGAGCGCGTCGAGCTTCATCGCGCACCCGCCGCCGCGATGGCCGCGAAGTAGTCGTGCGCGCGCGTGCTCGCGATGCGATCCATGCGCTCGCTCGCGCGCTGCTCGTCGGGAAACGGCGCCGAGAAGATCGCATCGGTCGGGCCACCGAACGAGAGCGACGCGGGCGCGTCGGGGCCGGCGTTCGAGAGCGCCCACCCGATGGGGATCGACGCGGCGAGCAGCACCGCCGCCGCGGCCGCGAGCCAGCGCGTTCGAACGCGGGATCGCGCGACCGAAGACCCGCGCACGATCGCGCGATCGATCACGCGCTCCCGATCCATGGCGAGGAGCTCGGGCCCTGGCTTCCGAGTGGCGCGGAGCGCGGCCGCGAACGCCGCATCCGAGCCGGGCGCGGGATCGCCCTTCGCATCCAGCGCGCGTGCGAGATCGGCCGCGGCGCGCAGCTCTTCCTCGGTGGCCTCGGGCTCGTCGTCGTGGCTCATCGGCGTGTCCTCATGTGATGTCTCCGAAGCTCTTCTTCAATGCGGCGAGCGCGCGATGCAGCACCACGTCGAACGTGGGCACCGTCACCCCGAGGGCATCGGCACAGACCTCGCGGCTCTGCTCCTCGAAGATGCGCAGCTCGATGGCGCGGCGATAGCGCTCGTTCAGCGCCTCGAGCGCCGCGCGCAGGCGCACCTCGCGCGAGCGAAGCTCCTCGGCCTCGATCATCTCGGCCTCGGCGCCCGCCTCGATGCGTGGCGGCAGCACCGCCACCTCGGCCTCGTAGCGCTCGTTCATTCGCCGCTCCGCGCTGCGCCTTCGCGCGCCGTCCACGATGCGGTGAATCGCGATGCGGCGCAGCCAGGGCCACATCCCGCGTCCCTCGTCCCAGCGAAAGTCGGCGAGGAGCGAAACCGCTCGAGACAGCGTGTCCTCGAGGATCTCGCCCGCGTCGGCGCGCGATCCCACGCGCGGAAGAATGATCGCGTCGTGCAGCGGCCGCGCGAAGTGATCGAGGAGCTCACGGAGCGCGCGCGCGTCGCCCGCGATCGCACGCGTCGAGAGCGCACGCTCACGCGCGACGTCCCATTCTCCGCTCGAGTCCCCAAGCCCCACGCGAGTGAGGCCGGAGAGTAGTCGAAGAGCACCGAGCACGAACGATTCGCGGTCACCGCCAGCCGGCGAACGCCGCGGAGGTGCCCGTCCCCGAAACGGTCCAGCCCGACGCCGTCGTCGGCAGCGTCGGATTCGGGAGCAGCGCCGCCGTGCGATCGAGCAGCGCGATCGCCTCGTCGAGCGAGGTCGCGCGGGACGTGTCGCCCATCGCGAGCAAGCGCGCGCGCGCCGCCGAGGCCTCCGCGAGCGCTCCGTGCGCGTAGCCTCCCGCGCGCACCGTGTCGCCGATCTCGACGAGGTGGCTCGCCTCGCGCACCGACCAGGCGATGCGTCCCAGCGTCACGTTGCGCAGCACCGACGCATCCGTCGCTGCGTCCGCGACGACACCCGTCTGCACGATCGAGAGCGATGTGTGCGCGAGCGTTCCGCTCGATCGATCGAGCGACCCGAGCGTGACGTCGACGGGAATCGTGACGACACCCATGCCGGGCGCGAGATCGATCTCGTGCACGATCACGAGCGCCTCGCCCGCACCGACGTCGCCGAGCGCCGTGTCGAGCACGCGTCCGCTCTCGTGGGTGCGCTCGTCGTAGCTGCGCGCGAGCGTCGCGCCCGGCGGGAGCGTGATGCTCACGTGTGCGTCGCGCGCGGCGATGCCCGTCAGCGCGGCGAGCTCGCGTCCGAACACGCGCTCGACCTCGGCGGGCCGGTCCACGTAGTGAAACGCACCGCCCGCACGGTTCGCCAGCGCCTCCAGCAGGCCGAAGTCGATCTGCTCGCCCATGCCGATCGTGGTCATCGCGATGGTGCGTGCGCGCGCCGCATCGGCGTAGTGCGTGAGCTGCTCGGCGCTCGTCTCGCCCACGGTCGCCATGCCGTCGGAGAGCACGACGATGCGCGCGTTGCCGCCGTAGGCCGCCATCGACTGAGCGAGCGCGAGCCCTCGCTCGAGGCCAGCGCCGAGGTTCGTCGCGCCGTACGCCTGGAGCTGTCCGATGGCGGAGAGGATCGTGCTCGCGCTCTGCCCGACCTCGCTCGGCGGCAAGGCGACGTGGGCGTCGTCGGCGAAGGTGACGATGGCGATGTGATCGCGCGCATCGAGCCCCTCGACGAAGCGTGCGAGCGCGTGCCGAACGGCGCCGATCTTGTCGTCGTCTTGCATGGAGCCCGACACGTCGAGGACGACCACCACGTTCGCGGCCTCGCGAACCAGAGAGAGCCCGCCGCGGATCGAGATCTGCACGACGGCGCGGCCACCGGTGACGGCGACCGTGGAAGAGCCGAGGCGCGCATCGAGAAGAATCGGCAGCGAGGTCGTCGAGCCGAGCGGCGGTCGCGGCGCGTCTTCTTCCGCGTGGACATCGATGAAGTCGGCCGCGCGCACCTCTTCGGCCGCGACGATCGTCCCCTCGGTCGCCGCCCGGCGGAAGCGCGCGTACGACGCCGTGCTCCCTCCGCAGCCCGTGAGAAACAGGAGCGCGCTCAGGGCGCACGCGAGGACGGAGAAGAGGAGTGAATGGCGAAACACGGGGACCTCCGCCCCATGAACGAGCGCCGGCGCTCCGCCTTACACCCCGCCCTCCCCTTTTCGCCCATCGACGTTTTCGCGGACCGGCCCCATTCTCCGCCGCATGGCTCTTCCTCCCTGCGGCGTGTACCGAACGCGCGACGCCATCGGCACGGTCCCGGCCGGTCGCCTCGTCTACTTCCACAACCACGGCGACCCCGGCCCTGGCATCTATCTGCCCGAGCGCTGGGAAGGAAACCGCGCGCGCTTCTCGGCGAACGGCCACTCGCTGCCGAACGAAGCGAGCGCGGCCTCGCTCGAGACGTTGGCCACCGAGGGCTTCTACTGTGTCACCGAGGCCTTCCACTGCTGTGAGAAGAAGTGCCGGCTCTTCGAGCCCTCGCTCTTCGTGCAGCTGGGCTACGACGGCGCGGCGCAGCCGATCCTCTTCGTGCCCGAGCTCGAAGGCGCAGGCATGGCGCTGCCCGACCGCGGCGTGAAGGTGGACGCGGCCTGCCTCGACAAGATGGTCCCGCTGCTCGTCGCCGAGAAGCCTCGCAAGCCGGAGGCGCACGAGCTCGTGCTGCATTGAGTTCAGCTCGATGCCGATCCCGCCGCGCCTCGAGCCGCCCTCGATGCGCTTCCGTGGTCGCGCGATCGGCACGACGGTGCGCTTCACGCGACCGACGGACCGTTTGGACCGACTACGCTCTTGACGTACTGCGAGATGTGATGCCCACTGAAAAGAACAGTCGGGGTCGCCATGCAACGCGCGCGCTGTTCCCTGCTTCTGACGGTGCTGCTCGTAGCCGGGCTCGCGCCATACGTGGCGCTCGCGCAGGACGTGCCATGGGGTGTGCAGCCGCTTCGAACGGTGCGCTTCGTGCCGCTCGTCATCGACTCGGAGGAGTTCTTTCCTCCGCGCGTCCAGGTGACCGGCACGGATTACCTTGCTCGGCTCGACATGCGGCGCCGAATCGTTGCCAACTCGTTCGTGGGCAACTTCGTGCTGAGCGGCCCCGGCAACGGACGATCCCTCGCACTCGATCAGTGCCAAGAGAACAGGATCGCCCGGGCCGACCTGCCGTGTACGCCGATGCCATCGGTCGAGATCGATAGGCTGGAGGTGTTCTGGTCGTCGGATTTCGTAGCGCCGGAGAGCACAGTCACAGGCGGCGATCTCAACGATCCCCTCGCGCCATTCCGCGCCGGGTTGGCGCTCCCCGCCGATCTCGACCACGCTCCCGCGGACACCGACTCATTGCAGATGCCCGGCGCGCACTTCCGCTTCTTCAGCGGCCTCGCGCCGATCTACACGGACACGATTCGCTGGTCCGCGGCGCGGGGGCCGGGCGGCCTCGGTGTGCCGTTCGGTCAAGGAAGTGGATTCACCATCGACCAGATAGCGCTCATCCCGCAGGCGAGCGGCGTCGCTGGACGAAGCGATGCGATCAACCTCGCCGGTTACGAGCGCGTGACCGGTGTCCTACTCGCGGGGAGCCTCGCGAGCCCCGACAGCGTCGCCTTCGCGATTGATCCGGCGATCTCACACCCGACCATCGCCGCGTGGGTGAACAATCCGTCGTCCCCGACGGTGCTCTTCTACGCTCGCTGTGGCGCGCTGCCAGCAATCACCTCGACGGATCCCAGCGGCGGGCCGGCGGGTACCGCATGGGACGTAGGCGCGTTCGCGAGCACGCGTCAGCCCGCGTTCTTGGATCTCAGGCCCGCGTGTTCCACGCAGTGGTTCGTCGTTGCGGTCAACATTCATGGGTCCGACGCCGTCTTCGACATGCGCGTCGGCAACGCGACGCCCGGGCGCGAGTGGTCGCACATGTCGGTCGGGATCCTCGAGCCGGTCCGTGAGCGTGCGGAGGAGGACTGGATCCAGCAAGCCACCCGCGAGGCCGCCTGGCGGTTCTACGGCGCGACCGGTGGATCCCACCTGATCCGCAGCTTCGACTTTCGGCGGGGCTGCGAAGGTGTCGAGGTCTGCTGGCGAAACCGCTCTGCCTTCTTCGGAGGTATTCCTGGCTGCAGCGCGTTCAACGGGGCCACCGACCCTGTCCTTGGCTCGATCAATATGTGCTGGGATACGAGGGACTTCTTTCCCGCCGACCATAGCCAGTTCCTGCGCGACACTCGAAGCGCCTCTGTGACGCTCGCTCACGAGTTCGGGCACCTCCTCACGACGACGCGGCCGTTCAACGGGCTCGGCGACGAGTACTTCGTCACCAACGACAGGGCACCCATATGCGGCGTGAGTGGTGTCACTCTCGATCGCTGCGAGCACTCGCTGATGGCACGCACGTCCAGCTTCCGAATCGCCTCGCTGTGCCACGACGGGCCCCAGGGGTCGCACGACTCGACCGTGCAGGTCATGCTCCAAAATGCGTCGTTCCCGACGCTCGGGTACGCTGCCGGATCGCCCACGGTGATGGAATGCGGCGACGGAAGCGTCAGCCGCTTCGGCGGAGGGATGACGGCAGCGTGGGACCAGCTGGCCGGGAACGGTTCCGCCGCGCCTCATCCGCCGTGGGCCGCGGACAACTTCGACTTCATGTCCTTCGCCGCATCGACGCTTCCTCAGATCGGGACTCTCAACGGGAGGACGCGATGACTGCGTCACTTCGTTCGGTCGCCGCACTCGCCACGTTGGTCGTCGGCTGCACCTCCACGGTCTCGCCCCCGCTGCCGATGACGGTCGACATCACCGCGACCGTGCTCACCAGGGACTTCCAGACAGCGTTCGAGCTGGATGATCCGCGGCTGACGGACGTGCGGGAGATCCCCGCGCCGCACTTCATCGTCCAGCGGGAGGTCGACGGAGGCAGACTGCTATCGCGCGCCGATCTTCGGGCGATGGACACGGCGGCGTTCGAGGGCATCACGCTGGTAGACGTGGCCAGCGGCTCGCGCGTCCAGGGCGATGTCGTCGTCGGATTCGCCGACTGGACCGGCACGCACTCGGTCGCCGCAGAGGCGCGCGCGTATGCTTACAGCTTCGTGCCGGCGAGCCCGCTGGCAGACGGTTGGTACGTGCTTCGGGTCGACGTCAGCGGCTGGCGTCCGTTCGCGTCGAGCCTACGAATGGCGGTCGCCAGCGAACACCTCGTCCGCGACACCGACATCGCTCACGTCCGGATTCACGTCGGCGCGCTGCCCACGTTCTGGGCAACGTACGTGAGCTGCACGTCCAATCCCGCGCAACCGACGATCAACACCGCGTGCGAGCTGGGGGCGCTCCTGACCGAGTCCATTCTCGACTGGGGGGCGACCACCCTCGAGGTGCGAGTCGACGGAAGCGCGACGGCGTGCGTCGTCGGGTCCGACGATCGGTCGATCGGCTGTCGCCTCGCGCCGTTCCAGATCGGAGCGATCCTCGACGTGCACTTCGTGAGCGACGTTGTCACAGCGCCGGACGGTGCTCACGACGTGACCCAGCACTTTGCATTCGAACCAACCGGTACCGGTGGCGAGTACGTGTACGTGGCTCCCGACTTCGGCATCGCGATCTCGGACGGTGCGCGATGAGGCGCCTCTTGCTGCTGCTCACCGTCGCGTGTGTGGCGTGCGCAGGCGAGGAGCCGCGGTTTCATTCCACCGAGACCGCGGCAGCGAGCGCGGAGAGCCTCTCGGATCCGTTCACCCCCCTCGACCCGACCTTGTTGCCCGAACTCGAGGTCCCGCCGATGCTGACCCCGCCGGAGCCGGTGGGGGACATCGTGTTCCTTCCTTCGGACATGAGCACAGCCACGTACCAGACGGTGCCCGTCATCGCCGTACGTCAGCGAGGCATGACGCCCGGACAGGTCGCGGCGCTCGCCGCGCAGTTCGAGCTGGTGACGTGGCCCGAGCGCCAGCATGTCGACACGCGGACGCAGTACCTCGACGAGGGAATCGTCACCGCCGAGTTCTCGCGCATCGCGCTCCGGCCGCTGCACTCGCTCTCGTCCCGCTGGTACGCCATCCGCGGCGTGGTGCCTCCGGGTCAGGCGCCGCCCTCACCGAAGGACAGCCCGCTCGATTTCGACGGGAAGTTCGTCTCGCGGTTCTACGTCGCGAGTCAGCCGGGGGTGCAGCGTGTCATCGCCGCGGCGCGAGTCGACCAGGTTGGAGGCGACATCGAGATCTTCTACTCCGAGCGCGTCCGGGACCATGCCGTCCACGGGCACATTCGCGTCGACGTCGACGGGCGTCACGATACCTCGTGCCACGTCGGCAACCGCACGGAGCTGTCGTCCGACATCGGCGCGCGGGTCGTGTGGCTCGCGTGCGATCGAATCGCGCCGGGATCGCACCTCACGATCGTCCACTTCCAGCCTATGAGCTCGGCAACAGGCTCGGGGGTGGTGACCGCACCGGACGGGAGCGAGCTCGGTGCGATCGAGATGGACGTCCCGTCGGCAGCGGCAGCATCGGCCCGCCCATCTGGGACCAGCGGCGCCGCGATGCCGCCGGCTGAAACCTACGTGCCATCGTTCGGTCTGGGCAGTCTCGGAATCTGAGCGACTCGGCTCTTCCGTGCGCTGGGTCCAACCGAGTTCTCGGCGCGCGCAGTGTGCGACAGCCACCATCCACTTCCCGACGCGGGCTCCGATGCCGGGCTCGACGCGTCGTCCGGTGACGATGCTCACTGAGTCGAGATGAGCGAGCGCTTCGTCTGCGAGCGCTGCGGGCAGGCCTTCGAGAGCGCAGAGGCCCGCTGTCCGAAGTGCTTGCGCAAGAGCAGCGTGCGTGAGGCGAGCGAGCGCGCGTCGTCACCCGAGGCCTTGCGGCTCGCGAGCGGAGATCGCACGCAGACGAGCGAAGGCAGGCGCGCCAGCGCGTTGATCGTGGCGATCGCAGGATCGGCGGCGCTCGCGGCCCTGCTCATGCTGGCCTGGGTCCAGCTCGAGCGGCTCAGCGTGCTCGTCCCCGCGCTGATCGCGTGCACGATCGCAGCGCTCGCGTGGATCCGCGCGGCGCTCACCGAGGGCAACGAAGCCGCTCGCCCCTGGGCTGCGTTCGCGCTGCGCTGCGCCGTCGGGCTCGGGCTCGGCGCGTGGGCGTTCGTCGCCGGCGTGATCGCGATCGCCACCACGGCCGGCCTCTCCAACGCGTTCACCGCCGCCATCGGTGGGCTCCTGTTCGTCGGCGGCGTGATCCCCGTGCTCCGGTGGATGAAGCGCGCCGAGGAGGCCCCCACGCGCCCGCCCGGCAAGTGGCGGTAGGAACGCAAGACCGTGCGATCGCTTCACACTCCCGTGCACCAGGTTGCCCAGTGGCACGCGCTGGCGCGCTTCCATCGAGGAAATTCGCTGTAGATCAAGGTCGAGACCGCGGCACGCACCCTGCTTTGGGGTAGGGAATGCGTACCTCGACCGTTCTCGCGTGCGTCCTCGTCCTCGCTGGTGGTTGCCGGCCGCCCGAGGAGCTGAGCCCGCCCGTCTCGGAGTACCCCGGGTTCGAGCTGCCGCCCGAGGCGACCGGGCAGTACATCGACGCGCGCGCCGCGTCGATCGTGACGTCCACCCGAGCGCTCCCGCCGATCTCGGGCGGCACGCTCGCGGTCACGCGCGATGGCTCGCAGATCGTCGCCGCCGATCCGGACCGCGACCGCATCGTGATCGTCGACACGGCGACGAACGACTTCACCACGGTCCAGGTCCCGGACGGCTCCGAGCCCGGCCGCGTCGCGATCGACGAAGCGAATCACCTCGCGCACGTGGTCCTGCGCGGCAGCGGCGAGGTCGCCTCGATCGGCTTGAACGGACCGGCGACGATCACGCGCCGCACCGCCTGCCCTGCTCCGCGCGGCATCGCGATGGACACGGCGCGCTCGCTGGTGCGCATCGCCTGCCGCGACGGTGAGATCGTCAGCTTCGACGCGGCGTCCACCAACCCGCCCGCGACCTTGAACACCGGCATCGATGACCTCCGCGACATCATCGTGCGCGGCGACGAGCTCGTGGTGACGCGCTTCCGAAGCGCCGAGGTCCTCCGACTCAACCCGGGCAACGGCTCCATCCTCGGGCGCGCGACGCCGATCTCGAGCACGTCGCCCACGTCGGTGCGCACCGACGGCTCGCCGGCCGAGTTCCAGCCCTCGGTCGCATGGCGCGCGATTCCGTTCGACGGCGACATCCTCGTCGCCCACCAGCGCTCGAGCGACGGTGAGCTTCTCCTCGCCCCGGGCGCGTACTACTCGACCGGCGTCTGCAGCGGCTCGATCGTGCAGTCGGCCGCCACGATCTTCCGCGGCCCCGACCTCACCCCCGTCGAGTCGCCGAACATCGCGGGCGCCACGCTCCCGGTGGACATCGCGCGCAACCCCATGACGGGCGAGGTCGCCATCGTCGGCGCGGGCATCGAGAGCACGCAGTTCCAGCCGAGCGTCTCGCGCATCCAGCCCGCCGAGCTCGAGTACGACAGCAGCGTCTACGGCGGCGGCTGCATCAACCAGTACTACGGTGGCTACGGCTACGGCAGCACGAGCGCGTCGTCCGCGGAGAACACGCCCAACGCCATCGCGGTCGCGTACCTGCCCGATGGCCGACTCGTGGTGCAGGGCCGGCAGCCCTCGGCCGTTCGCATCGAGGGCGTGGTCATCTCGCTCGGTGGCGCCGACGTGTTCGACACCGGCCACGCGTTCTTCCACGGCGACGCCGGCCGCGGCACCGCATGCGCGTCCTGTCACCCCGAAGGCGGCGACGACGGTCGCGTGTGGCAGTTCGATGGGATCGGCGCCCGCCGCACGCCCGCCATCCCCTCGGGCTTCTTGGCGACGGCGCCCTTCCACTGGAGCGGCGACCTGCCGGACCTCAACCACCTGATGGGCACGGTCTTCACCGAGCGCATGGGCGGCCCGCCGGTGGACGCGCGACACACGGCGGCGGTCGGCTCGTGGCTCGACAGTCGCCCCACCGATGCACCGCGCGTCTCGCACAGCGCTGCGGCCGCGCGCGGACAGGCGGCGTTCGCGGACGCGGGCTGCACGAACTGCCACTCGGGCGGCATGCTCACCAACAACATGACGGTGAACGTCGGCACCGGTGGCTCGTTCCAGGTGCCCTCGCTGATCGGCGTCTCGCGCTCGCTGCCCGTCATGCACAACGGCTGCGCGCACACGCTGCGCGACCGCTTCGATCCCCGCTGCGGCGGGACCGCGCACGGCACGATCACGTCGATGACCGACCCGCGCGTGGACGACCTCGTCGCGTACCTCGAGACGCTCTAGATCAAGCTGCGAAGCGAGTCGGCTCGACCACCGGTCGGGCCGATTCGATCTGCGTAGGACGATCCAGGCCCGACGCGAGCTCGGGCTGAGGGCGGAGCACCTCGGCCGCCGACGTCGTCTCGCTCTGCTCGAGCCCTGCCGCTTGCATCACGCGATGGAACGCGTGGCTCACACCCTCGACGAGATCGTGGCGCCGGATCTCGCGCCGCTCGCGCGCGAGGCGTGTGAGCGCCTGCTGCATCGTGTTCACGACGCGCTGGTGGCATTCCTCGACCCACTTCTCGTCTGCCGCCGCCGCCGGGCCCGTCCACGCGAAGTGAAGGGGCGCCAGCACCTCGGAGTAGATGCGCGTCGGCATCGGGATGTAGGGCGGCGGGAACCCGAAGGTGAGCCCCCATGGGAACGAGAGCACGGTCGGCAGCACGTTCACGCGCGCCCAGCGCGGAAGGCCGAGCGCACGCGCCACGCGGCCCCCGTCGTCGAGCACCATGAACGCCGAGTGCGCGCCCGCGGTCACGATCGGTGAGATCGGCACGCCCGCCCGCAGCGCGAGCTTCACGTAGCCGCGGCGCGACCCGAACACGATGCGATCACGCTGCGAGAACGGCCGCATCACCTCGAGATCGCCGCCGGGATACACGAGCGCCTTGCTGCCGCGCTCGAAGATTCGATCGGCCGTGCCCGGACGCGCGCGCACCGCGCCGATGGGACAGAACAAGCGATTCAGCACCGCGGGCCGAAGCGCGAGATCGTGAGCGAGGCCGTAGGGCATGTCGGCCATCCCGCGCGCGCGGTAGATCGCGCTGCCGACGATGTACACGTCGGGCATCAAGAGCCCCGCGTTGTGGTTGGCGACGTAGAGCGCGGGGCCCGCGGGAATGCGCCCGAGGCCGGTCACGCGCGGCGAGAAGAACCTCTCGAGGATGGGATCGAGCCGCCCGAACAGCGCCTCCATCGCCGCGGGGTCGCGGTTCTCGAGAGAGTCGGGGTCGAAGAGAGTTGCGGTCACAGGGAGCCCCCAGTGCGCGTGGGTCGAGGGGAGAGTCGGCGAGGGCGCGTTGGTTGCCTCGGCAACGCTTGTGGACGCAACAATGTGTCAGGGTCCGGGCCCGCACAAGGGGGGCCGGCGGCCGTGACCGAACAATTTCCGTCGCTACTCCGGATCGGGCGCGACTCGCCGTCGCAAGGCCCACGTGAGGGGCCGTGCCACGAGCAAGAGCGCCGTGACCGAGAGTGCGACGATCCCCACGCGGATCGATCCGAAGGGGACGGCGAGCGCGTGCAGCGAAGCGAGGGCGGCGGCGACATAGGCCAGCCGATGTAGCGAGGACCATGCCTTCACGCGCAGCGCTCGCTGGAGCACGGGAAACGAAGTCACGAGCAGCGCGCAGAGGATTCCCAGAGCCAGAAAACCGTGTCGAAGCCAGGGAAGCGCGGTGATCGGACCGAGCACGAGCGGATCGAGGTAGGTCGGAAACGCAAAGAGCGCGTGACCGATCGCGACCGCTGCGCTGGCGATGCCGAGGCGCCTCCGCACGGTGCGAGACGCCAGAGCCCAGGTCGGGGGAAGGACGCGCGAGAGCGGGCTCATGGCGAGCGAGCCGAGAAGGAGCGTGATCGCCGCACCGCCCGTTCCTCGCGCGACGCTGCCGAGCAGCAGCGCTACCACCAGGCTCGCCACGGCCACGCCGCCGAAGATGCGCCTCTCACGCCCGCTCACAGCGACCTCAGGAATGCGACGAGCGCATCGAGCGCGTCGGAGTCGAGCTCGCGCGTGTGGCCATGCCGATCGGGGTCGTTGTGGTCCTCGAAGATCGACCGCAGCGTCTCGGCGCGCGCGTCGTAAAGATAAGGTGCGCTCGCCCCGACGCCGCGGAGCGAAGGGACGTCGAGCAAGCGCCCCTCGGTCCGCGCGGGCGCCGCGGGAAACACGGACTCGATCGCGTGAAGCCCGAGCGAAGTGAAGGCCGGGGGCGCGTGGCACTCGGGGCAGCCCGCGCGGAAGAACACGTCGAGCCCCTCGCGCTCTCGCTCGGGATCGCGCGCCGCGAAGGAGCGCTGCGTGGGCAGCGTGCGCAGCCAGGCCTCGATGGTCGCCCCGCGATCGCCTGCCGGCTCGCGATAGCCGCGGTACTCGGTGACCGCCACCTCGTGCAGATCGCGCAGGCGCGGATAGCTTCCGTCGCGCAGGTAGGGCGACGTCCCGCAGAGGCCGCGCACGTCGAGCGTGGGCGCCGCGATGCGACCGCCGATGTTGTGCGTCAC
Organism: Deltaproteobacteria bacterium; assembly: GCA_043750095.1. Lineage (GTDB taxonomy): Bacteria > Myxococcota_A > Polyangia > Polyangiales > Sandaracinaceae > JBBSAT01. The sequence goes on along the minus strand of JAYVCF010000314.1, from coordinate 5,609 downwards.
GCCATCGGTTCCGCCGTGCAGATGACAGCTCTGGCAGGAGACACCCGAGCGGGTCGCCTCGTAGAACGCCCGCTCGCCGAAGCGCAGCTGGAGCGCATCGGGATCGTCGCGCAGGAGCTCGTGATCGTCGCTTGCGAGCGCGATGGAGCTTCGCAGCTCACCGTCGGCATCGAGCACCACGACGAGCCCGCTCGACGGAGACGTGACCACGAGCGATCCGTCCGCGAGCTCCACGACCGAGAAGGGCGCGGACACACCGAGGGCTGCGGTGTCGATCACGCGCGGCCTCGCGAGGTCGCCGCCGATCTCCTCGATCTCATCGGTCCCCGCGAACGCCACCCAGGACGTGCCGCGCGTCGAGCGCGAGATGCCGAGCGGGCTCGCGCCACGATCGACGTCACCGGCGTGGTCTTGGCGCTCCGTCCGCCAGTTGGTGAGGTGATCGTCGAGAAGCACGAAGCGGGATGTGTCGAGCGAGGCGACGCGATCCTCTACGAAGTGATTGCCGAGGCCCGCGTGTCCCGGTCCGTCGAGGTCCGTCAGCGCGACGAGGAGCGTCGGTTCCGAGGGGTCTGCGCTGACGTGAGCCGCGGGAGAGACGAGCGAGATGGACTCGCGCACGACCAGCGCGCCGTTCGCTCGCTCGATCCGCATGAGCGCGGCCGGGCTCCGTGTCGCGACGACGAGCGCGACGTCCGGAAAGACGCTCACGAGAAAGAGCGGCGTCCCGGCGATCGCGAGCGACGCGCCGTCATGGAGGCAGCGAATCTCGGAGCCGGGTCCCTCGCGCGCGATGCAGAGATCGTCACCGAGGATCGCGATCGCGACGGCCCCGAACCCGAAGGCGTCGAGGGTGCTCCGCGCCCGCGAGGCGTCCACGTGCAACACGTCGCGCGCGAACCGATGCGTGACGTAGAGCGATCCGTCGTTGGCGATCGCGCAGTCGGTGGGACCGTCCAGCGTCTCGATCCGCTCGGACTCGCGGCCCGTCGAGATCACGATCACTTCGTCCGTCTCTTCGCTCGGCACGCACGCGCGCGCGCGATCGGGAGACAGGCGCAGCCAGCGCGGATGCGGCATGGGCGTCACGGCGAGCAAGCGGCGTGTGCTCAGGGCTCCGTCCACGCTGATCGTCGCGAGCGTCTCGTGTGCATGCGGCGGCGGCGCGCCGTCTCGACGCGGGTCGTACTCGACGCGGAACACGCCGTGGCCGAGCCCCTCGGCGTCGATCCACTCGAGCTCGGCGCCGAGCCGAACGCGCACGTGCGATCCCGACGCGCGCACGAAGTACGTCTGCGGCCGATCGCCGGACACGAGCGCAGGCGTGATCGCGGGATCGGACTCCAGCGCGAGCCGATCGCCGATGTGCTCGAGCGGGCTCGCGAGCGCCTCGTGCTCGGCGAGCGCGCTCGAGCGTGTCGCGAGATCGCGAAGCGGCACGAGCAAGACGGCGAGGATCGCGATGGCGATCACGAGCTTCGGAGCCGCGATCGGAGCACGAGGCCAACCGACGGCTCGGGCCAGGTTCACGAGTGCCCACGCGCCGAGGTACGAAAGCACGAGCCCGACGGCGGTGTCGACGCGCGCCAACGCCGCGATGACGAGGGCGATCACGAGAGTCGCGAGATCCGACGCCGGCTCTTTCACCGCCCGGGAGAATAGTCGGTACCCTCGCCGCGATGTCGAGTGAGCTCCACGTGGACGAGCTGCCGACCGGCGTGCGCCTCGTGACTGCGGGCGCCGTACGCGCGCTCGTCTGATCGCCTGTCACGCGCGCGCGCGCGATCGCGCGAGACGATGACAGACTGTCACTCGCGCAGACTCGGTCGATCGAGATCGCGCGTGAAAACGGAGGATCGCCGCTCGGCACAGCCCCTGCTCTACGTGAGACCGACATGGAGCTCTTCGGTCTCACACGCGCGCAGGTCGCGCTCTGGTCGGTCGCCATCCTCGCCACGCTCGCGCTCGGCACCGCCGTCGCCGATGCGATGGTCGAGACGGACGTGGAGCGACTCGACGAGGTCGCCCGCGTGCTCGCTCGCGATCAAGCCAACAGCCGGGTCGATGGCCTCTTGGCCTGGGCCGATCCCTCGCGCGAGCCCGTCTACGTGAGCGCGCGCCACGCGCACTACCGCATCGACGACGGCGCCGAGCTGTCCGACGCGCTGCACGAGGCGCTCGCGCCGCTCGATCGCGACGGCGCGATCGAGATCGTGCAGGACGACGTGAGCGTTCGCGGCGAGACCGGCACCGTGTCGGTCGGCGCGCGCGTCGATGGTGAGCGCGTCGACGTGACGCTGACCCTCCGACGCGAAGGCCAGGGCTGGCTGCTCTCGGGCGTGCGCTCCTACTGAGAGCGTGACCGAAAATCGGTCGCGATCTCCCCGCGAAGCGATACGAGGGGGAGGCTCGGTCGGCCTCTGTCAGGAGAGGCACTCCCGACCGAGGGGGCCGCGTATCGGCCCCGGAGAACTGAGTCGATCAAGCGCTACCGGCTCGCTCGTCCCAGCGCTCTTGGACCCAGTTCTCGACGAGCTGGAGCGGATCTCGCAGCGCGGTCGCGAGCGGCCAGAGGCGCACGACTTCTTGATCGAGCACGTGCGTGTGCACGCTCAGCTCGATCTCCAGGTCCTCGTTCTCGCGCTCGAGGCGCGCGCGGAGCTCACCGAGCTGCGCTTCCACTTCGTCGCAGCCGCCGCTCTTCTGGCGCACTTCTTCGTCCACGGCGGCCAGCTCCCAGAGCAGCGCGTCCGCTTGGCCCTCGGTGGTGTCCCCGAGCCGCACGCCGCGCCGCGCCGCATCGCGCCGCTCGCTGAGATCCTCGCGTCGCTGCGCGAGGAAGGTGAGCTCGCCTCGACGCTTGCTCAGCTCGGCCGCCAGCTCGTCGATCGTCTTGCCGAGCGTGGCCCGGAAGTCGCGCGCGCGCTCCGAGAGCGACTCGACCGCTTGCTGGTGCATGCGCGCCGATCGCACCGACTCCTCGAGCTGCTCGACCGAACGCTCGGCGAGCGCCATCGACTTCACGACGTCGTCGGGAGGCATCGCGCTCCCGGAGAGCTCCTCGACGCACGCGCGAATGGCCTCGAAGCGCTCACGCCAGCGGCGCGCGCCCGAGAGCCCCGTGGAGACGCCCTGCGCCTGGACCTCGACGGCGGCCGTCGGCTCCTCGATCTCGATGTCGATCTCGAGGTCGTCGTTCGGTGCGATGGGGATCGAGGGGCGAATGTACTCGGCCGTGATCGGTCGGCTCGACCCGTCGCTCACGTACTCGTTGGGACTGCTCATCGGCGGAGGCGGCAACGTGGTGTCGTCGCGCGCTGCGGCATCCTCGCGTCGCGCCTCTTCGGGTACGTCGATCAGCTGCTCCGTCGTCGGCGTGCGATCGCTGAGCGGCCCGCGGGGATCCTCGCGCGGCGTCATGTCGTTGGCCGACTGCGGCTGGCGCGGCGTCACGATCGGAACCGGCACGTCTTCGTCGACGGGCACGTCGTGCTCGTTCAGCCCGCCCCAGGAGAGCACGGGCCCGAGCAGCTCGCGCGTCGCACGCAGCTCGTCGAGGAAATGGAACGCATCGCGAAAGCGCTCGTCGGGATTCTTCTGGAGGCAGCGGAGGATGAACGCCTCCATCGGCCCCGGAACGTCCGCCTTGCGCGCGGTCGGGCGGAACGGGGTCTCCGTGACGTGCTTCACCAGGAGGTCACCGGGGTACTCGTAGTCGAAGGGCAGCGCGCCCGTGACGAGCTCGTACAGGATGACGCCGAGCGAATAGAGATCGGCGCGCCCGTCGATGTTGGTCGACTGGATGTACTCGGGCGCGATGTAGCCCGGCGTCCCGAAGATCTGCTGGCTGCCCGTGAGCGAGGGCGCATCGGTGATCTTCGCGATGCCGAAGTCGAGGATCTTCAGGAAGTCGCTTCGATCGCGCAGCGTGACGAGGATCATGTTCTCGGGCTTGAGGTCCCGGTGGATCACGCCCATCTGGTGCGCACGCGCGAGCGCACTGCCCGCTTGCTCGGCGATGTCGAGCGCGCGCAGCGGCGTGAAGGGCCCCGCGCCCATCGCCTTGAGCAACGACTCGCCCGCGATGTACTCCATCACGAGATAGACGAGCCCGTCGTCGCTCTCGCCGAAGTCGGTGATCTCCACGATGTTCGCGTGGTTGATGCGGTTGACCGCGCGGGCCTCGCGGATGAAGCGATCGCGCTGCACGGGATCCGTCGCGAGGTCACGCCGGAGCGTCTTGATCGCCATGAGGCGATCGATGAGCACGTGGCGCGCGAGGTACACGCTCGACATGCCACCCGTGCCGAGGCGCTGGATGAGACGATAGCGGCCACCGATCGTGCGGCCGATGAGCGGATCGCGGCCGATGCGATCGTGCGTGCTCATCCGTTGGCGTCGAATCCCGAGTCGATCGCCGCGTCCGTGCCCACGTCGACGGCAGCGGGCGCGTCCACGGGCGTGAAAGCATCGGTGTTGGCATCCACGCTCGCGTCGACGTTCGCGTCGAGGGCGGCGTCGTTGCCTGCGTCGCTGCCGGCGTCGCGCGGGCCGACGTCGGGCACGTTGGCATCGACCGTCGCCACGGTGCAGGACACGCCCGGCGCGCGACAGAGGCCGCGCGCGTCGACGCCGCCGCCGAGCTTGCACTCGCAGGTCAGGCCGCTCGCGCAGTCCGAATTGAGCTGACACACGCCGCCATCGCCGGCGCCGCAGCCGACGGAGAGGCTGGCCCCGAGAAGAACAAACGAAAACGCAGCGAGATGACGAAAGATCATGGCGGGGGTCAGGCTCCGAAAGAAGGCCGGCAGGATACAACCCGCGGGTTTCGAGGGCCAGCGCCAGCGAACGAAGAGCGTCCGCAGCTCGTGCGGTCGGTTCCCAGTTGCCCACGCTCGGGCCATGCTCGAGAGCGTGCTCGTCACCGTACTGGCAGCGGGTGGTCTCGCTTCTGCCGCGCTCTTGGCGTGGTCGCGACGCGCGGCGCCCACACGCATCGAAGACGGGACGCGGCGGCGCGCGATCGCGGAGATCGGCGAGATCGGCGAAGGACGCTTCCGCATTCGCGGGCGCATCGTGCCCTTCGAGACCGTCGCGAGCGCCGTCGATGGCGCGCAGTGCGTGTTCGTCATTCGTGCGTCGGTCGATCCCCAGCAGGGGATGCTGCGCGACGTCGAGCACGAGCTGAGCGCGTTTCCCTTTCGCGTGGACGACGGCACGGGTTCGATCGAGGTCGATCCGCGGCGCGTGATCGTGGACGCGCCGGCCGCGCACGGAGACGCCGGTCTCGTGGTCGAACAGCGCCTGCGCGCCGGAGAAGAGGTGGAGGTCGTGGCGCGCTTCCGTCCGTGCGCGCGTGGGTGCGCTCCGTACCGCGGTGCCGGCATGTTGCTCGAACCAGTCCCCGACGACGCCGATCCGCCGCGCGTCTCGCCGAGCGAGGAGCGGCTGGACGGCTTGGTCACGCGCGCCGAGGTGGCGATCGCGCGCGGCGCCGCGGTCGGCGTCATGGCAGGCAGCTGGGTGCTCGCCTGGCTCATGGGATGACGCCGCCGTCCCGCGCCCGGGCGCTCTCGCTCTCGCTCTCGCTCTCGCTCTCGCTCTCGCTC
>JAYVCF010000313.1:0-8028 GCA_043750095.1 Deltaproteobacteria bacterium | reverse complement strand
GCCCGCCGCCGACGCGGGCAATCGATCAAGATCCCTGTGTCGAGGTCCTAGCTAGCGCTTCTCAGCTCCCGACGATCGACTCGAGGCAACGATGGTGCGCGTCGGCGAGCGCCATCACGTCCACGTCGCATGCGCCCTCGATGTGGACGCTGGTGCCTCGCACCTCGCCGATCACGTCGAAGGGAACGCCGTGCTCGACGGCGATGGCGCGCGCGCGCTCGAGGCGCTCGCGACCGACGCTGATGACGACGCGGCTCGGCTCCTCGGCGAAGAGGCGCGCGGCCATCGGTGTCGACGCATCGCCAGGGACGCGCACGCGACACCCGAGACCGAGGGTGATCGCGCTCTCGGCGACGCAGACCGCGAAGCCGCCATCGCTGATGTCGTGCGCCGAGTGAAGGACGCGCGCGCGCGCCATCGCGAGCACGGCGCGTTGCAGTCTCGCCTCCCCGTCGAGATCGATGCCGACGGGATCGCCGCCGACGGCGCCGCTCTTCTGCGTGTGCCACTCGCTCCCGCCCAGCGCGCCACGCGAGGGCACGCCGAGGTGGACGATCGCGTCGCCCTCGCTGCGGAAGCCCATCGCGACGCGGTCGTCCACGCTCGCGAGCTGGCCGACGATCGCGACGCTCGGCGTGGGGAGGATGGGCTTGCCGTCGGTCTCGTTGTAGAGCGAGACGTTGCCGCTCACGACGGGCACGCCGAGCGCGTTGCACGCGTCCGCGATGCCTTCGACGGCGCGCGCGAAGCGCCACATGGTCTGCGGCTTCTCGGGCGATCCGAAGTTGAGGCAGTCCGTGAGCCCGAGCGGCTCGCCGCCGGCGCAGACCACGTTGCGCGCGCACTCGGCGACCGCCATCGCTGCACCATCGTGCGCGTCGAGCAGGACGTGGCGTCCGTTGCAGTCGGCGGAGAGCGCCAAGTACTTCACGATCGCGTCGTGGTTCTCGGCATCGCCGTCCTTCGCGGGGAGGAACACGCGCACCACCGCCGCGTCGCTCTGGCCCGGCCGGAACACGGTGCCGTCACGCACGATGTGGTCGTACTGCCGGATGATCCACTGCCGCGATCCGATGTTGGGTGATCCGATCAGCGAGAGCAGCTCGCGGCCGAGATCAAGCCCCTCGAGCGCGACGGCGCGCGCCTCTGGGATCCGCGAGGGAGCCTCTTGCGGTCGATCGTAGAGAGGCGCGTCGTCGGCCAGAGGGCCGATGGGAATGTCGACGACGATCTGCGCGTCGCGCTTCCCACGCGGATCGACGTAGGGATCGTATCCAGGCGTGGCCTTGCAGACGAAGCGGCCCGTGGTCGTGACGTGGCCGACGACGGCGAAGTCGAGGTCCCACTTGCGACAGAGCGCGAACACTTCTTCCTCGCGGCCGCTCGCCGCCACCATCAGCATCCGCTCCTGCGACTCGCTCAGCAGCATCTCGTAGGGTGTGAGCGCGCGCGTACGCCGCGGGATCGCGTCGAGGTCGAGCTCGATGCCGTTGCCCGCGCGTGCCGCCATCTCCACCGACGACGAGGTGAGACCGGCTGCGCCCATGTCCTGCACGCCCACGAGACATCCGGCGGCGAAGATCTCGAGGCACGCCTCGAGCAAGAGCTTCTCCTTGAAGGGATCGCCGACCTGCACGGTGGGCAACTTCTTCTCTGCGCTGCCGTTCGGAGAGGAGGCGTCGAACTCCGCGCTCGCCATCGTCGCGCCGTGGATACCGTCGCGGCCGGTCTTGGCGCCCACGTAGATCACGGGGTTGCCCTCGCCCTCGGCCTTGCCGAAGAACAAGCCCTTGCTTCGCGCGACGCCGACGGTGAACGCGTTGACGAGGATGTTCCCGTCGTAGCTCGCGTCGAACTGCACCTCGCCGCCGACGGTGGGCACGCCGATCGAGTTGCCGTAGCCACCGATGCCCGCGACGACGCCGCGCAGGAGGGCCGGCGTCTTCGGGTGATCGGGCCGACCGAAGCGCAGCGAGTTCAGCGAGGCGACCGGCCGCGCACCCATCGTGAACACGTCGCGCAGGATGCCGCCCACGCCGGTCGCCGCGCCCTGGTAGGGCTCGATGTACGAGGGATGGTTGTGCGACTCCATCTTGAACACGGCGCAGTACCCGTCGCCGATGTCCACCGCGCCCGCGTTCTCGCCCGGGCCTTGCACGACCTTCGGACCTTTCGTGGGAAGCCTGCGCAGGTGGATGCGTGAGCTCTTGTACGAGCAGTGTTCGCTCCACATCACGGAGAACACGCCGAGCTCGGCGAAGGTCGGCTCGCGCCCGAGTGCTTTCAGCAAGCGCGCCCACTCGCTCTCGGTGACGCCCATCGTCCGCCCGAGCGCCGCGCTCGTCTCGGGATCGCCAGGAAACGGAATCGGGCTACCGGGAAGCGTGTCGTGGCTCATCGCGGCGCGAGGGTAGCGGGCGTCCCCCGCGCTGGAAAGGCGAACCGGCCGTCCGCCGATCCAGACACACCGCGCGAAAAAGCCGCGAAATCGTGTGGCGCGCGGCTTGCGTTGGGGGACGCCCGGAGGGTGGCCGATGAACATTTTCGAGATGGGACCTGACGCCGGAGTCGCGGCGCTGCGCGCGCTGCGAACGGTGGCGCTCGCCGACGGAAAAGAAGCGGACCTGGAGCGAAAGCTCCTCGAGGTCGCCGCGCGGCTCTACGGCGTGGGCGCGCCCGCGCTGGACGCGCTCGAGCCGATCGATGCGGCCGCGCTCGCCAAGGCCGTGAGCGATCCGAAAGATCGCGAGCGCATCGTGCAGGCGTGCTTGCTCATGGGCATGGCCGACGGGGAAGCGGACCGAAGCGAGAGCAAGGTGATCCGCGACTACGCCAAGACCCTCGGCGTGACGGAGAAGCGGCTCTCCGTGTTCGAGAAGCTCGCGGCGGGCGCGCGCACGAGGGCGCGCATCGACTTCATGCGCAGCTCGATGCTTCCGCAGATGCGTCGCGCGCTCGAAGGCGCGGGGCTCGCGTGGGCCGTGAAGTTCTTCGTGCTCCGCACCGTGACGTCGGGAGAGAGCTCCGACCTCGCCTGGAAGTACCGTCGCCTCGGCCTGCTGCCCGAGAACACGCTCGGTCGGCAGTACTGGGCCCACATGCGCGAGAACCACTTCGCGTTTCCGGGCGAGATCGGCGGCGCTCCGGAGTTCGCCGTGCAGCACGACGTGACGCACGTGCTCACGGGCTTCTCCACGGATCCCGGTGGCGAGATGCAGATCGCGGCGTTCACGGCGGGGATGAAGCGCGAGGATCCCTTCACGTTCTGCTTCTTCCCCATCCTTCAGTTCCATGCGGGCCTGCAGATCCAGCCGGTGGTGGCGCCTGCGAAGGGCGCGTTCGACCCCGAAAAGTTCGCAGCGGCGCACCTCCGCGGCAACAAGATGAAGCTGGATCTCACCGGTGGCTGGGACCACTGGCCGCACATGGAGCGCCCGGCGCACGAGGTCGCGGCGGAGCTCGGCATCGCCCCCTGACGAACGCTGCCTCAGCGCGCGGCGCGCGCACAGGTCGCGCTGAATCGCCTGCACCATCGACGTGCACCGTGCCGACCAGGATCGGAGCCACGCACGACGACGCCGTCGCCATCGGTACGACGTTCTGGAAGCAAGCGGTGACGCTCGGGGCCGAGGTCGTCGCCGAAGCCAGAGACCTCCGGTCTGGCGCAGCGCGGGCCGCCGGGAGCGGAGGCCACGTGCGGAGGCGGCCCTACTCGAACTCGGTTCGGCACCTCGGGCATGCGTTGCCGAACATCATCACCTTGCCGAGGAACGTGCCGCAGGACGGGCAGCGGCCGTTGATGGCCGAGATCGGGCCGCTGATCACCGCCGAGAGAATCAGCGCGGCGCCGACCAGCACGCGCCAGTGATCAGGCGAGCCTGATCCGCCGCCGCTCGCGAACAGGCCGAAGCCGCTGAACAGCGCGAGGCCCGCGTACACGGCGAGGAGGACCCCGACCCGCTTGCGGCGTCGCCACGTGACCACGAGCTTCTGATCGGCCTGCATCTCGTCCTCCTGTCGTCGGCGAGGCAGGCCCCGAGACACGGGGCGAGCGCTGCGAACGACGCGGTCAAGCTCGCACGCCGCGCGCACCCGATCGATTGTTCCTTCGGGACAGCGCGGGCTCGGCTCAGGTGGATCGAGCCAGCGTCGTTCCGGTCCACGCCACGAGGGCCTCGCCGCGCGCGGCTCTCGCGAGCGCACCGGGCGAGGGCCAGCCGGCCTCGGCGAACGCATGGCAGAGGGCGGCAGGCGCACGAAAGCCGGCGAGTCGCGCGACGAGCTCCGTGGTTGCGCCGGGGGCCGCGAGCAAGCGCATCGCGTGGAGCATGCGCGCGCTGTGGAGCGCGGTGCGCCAGTGGGTCCACGGCAGCGCGTAGTGGTCGGCCATCGTCGCCAAGCGGCGGGTGACGCGCTTGCGGTTCCAACGGAGCTCGTCGGCCAGCTCTTCCATGTCCGGCTGCGCCTCGAGCCTCGATAAGCGCGCATGAAGCGCGGCGCTCAGCGAGGCGAAGTCGGCGGTCACGGCCTCGGGCTCGAGCTCACCGAACGGCATCCCGAGCGCGCGTAGGATCGCGAGCACGTCGGCGGCGGCCTCGTAGGGCCGATCGGACGCGAGCCGGCGCGCGGCCCCGCGGAGACGCGCACGCTCAGGCTCGCGCACGCGGTCGATCGCGCAGGGACCCGAGATGCGCGCGCCGATGATCTCGGGGTCCCAGTCGACGACCAACCTGCTGGTCACGACTCCCGCGTAGGCCTCGGTGCCGCCGCGGTTCGCGTCGCTCGTGACCATCTCCCCTTCGCGCATCCAGCGCTGGCGCCCAGCCTCGTCGACGCGACCGGATCCCTCGAAGACGAGCGTCAACGTCGAGCGCTGGACGCGGTGCACGAAAGGCGCGGCTCGCTCGAGGAGCGTGAAGTCGGTCGCGACGTTGCGGCCGCGATGCAAGCCCACGCGAACGCCGCGCAGGCGAACGTCCACGGACTCGTGGAGCGCGTCGAGCGCGGGAGCAGCGAGGCCGCGAACGACGACGAGCATCCACTACAGCGTAGTCGCTTCGACGGCGCGCACGCGGGCCGATGTACGAGGCGCTGCGTCGCGGTCGTGAGCACCTCGATCGACGCGCGGGCGACACGGGCGCCGCCCGTGAGCATGAACAACCCGAAGGCGGCGCCGAACAATCCCAGGCGCGGTGCGCGACGCCGGCACTGCGCAGAGCCACGCAGATCAGTGAGCTGCCTCGCCAGATCAACCAGACGCCTGGCGAATCTCGTCGGAGATCGCGCGCAGCACCGTCGTCAGGCCGGCGAGTGTGCGATCGAGGTGCGCCATGGCCTCCGCCTCGTCGTCTCCCCACGCCCAGAACGAGAGCATGAGCTCCTCGCCGCGCTGGTCGGCCGCTGGACCGGGCAACGTCGTGAAGACGACCGACGTGATCGTGAGGCCCAGCGCGCCCCACTGGAACTCGGGATTCACCCGCTGCGTGGCGCGCGCGACGGCATGGGTCAGCCAGCGCACCTGCTCGGGTGAGGTGTTCTCGGCCAACTCTCGGAAGAAGATCATCAGCCGGCCCGAGCACGCCACGCGCTTGGTCTCGCGCGCGGAGTCGATCGCCGGAGCGGTGAACGCGCAGTCGTTGGACTCGAACGCGCAGTCGTCCGAGCTCAGCCACTCGACGAGCCGATAGAACGTCTCGACCGCTGGGTACGCGCTGTGGCCGATGAAGTCCTCGAGCACGGACCGGATGAGCTCGGGCTGGCGGCGGAAGTCGTAGTAGCGGTGGGCCGCGTCCGAGCCAGCCTCGGTCCACGGATGCGCTCGCGGCCTCAGGGATGCGGGATCGGCATGCTCGTACACGTTCATCCTCGCGCCACGCGCCGAGTCTAGCCCCTCGCGTGATGGACACCGAGTCGGCTTCACGTCCGCCGCGCGGCGAGCGTGCTCTCCCCGCGAGCGTAGGCCGCGACCCTGGCGAGCGAGGCCATGCTGCATCGACACGAAGCAGTCAGAAGAGCCTGGGGCACCACGCTCGCGCGGCGCTTGCTGTGTGGTCCGGGCGAGCCTCCTCGGCATCGGCCCCCGACGAACGCTGCCTTCAGCGCGCGGCGCGCGCGCAGGTCCGCTGAATCGCCTGCACCATCGACGTGCACCGCTGGTCCTGCACGCGTCCGAGCTGAGCGCACTGCGCTGCGGCCCAGGTCGCGCTGGCCATGATCTCGGTCTGTGCCGGGACGCCGTCGCAGAAGCCCGGGGTGGGCGCACAGCTCTGAAGACAGCGATCGAGGAACACGGAGGCTTGCGTGAAGCAGCTGAGGTCCGTCACTCCGCAGAGATCGCTTCGGTGCAGGCCTTCGTCCCGACAGGCGGCCTGATCGTGCGTGCGCGCGAACTCGTCGGCCTGGGGGATCGTCACCTGAGCGTCCGCCTGGATCTGCGCCGCCCATTCCTGCGCGCGAAACGCACCGAACACGCCGCACACCAGACACACGACGCCGCCGGCCACGAAGATCGTCCCGAGGATGACCGCGACACGCCGATTTCGTTCCGTCATCGCCATCGACTGCTCCTCAGCTCAGCAAGGACTCGAAGAGCCGCTTGCCGTCGGTGTTGCCGAGGATCGACTCGCTGGCGCGCTCTGGATGCGGCATCAAGCCCAGAACGTTCTTCTTCGCGTCGTAGACGCCGGCGATGTCGGCCTTGCTCCCGTTCGGGTTGCCGTCCGAGCCGCCATCGGGAGTCGCGCCGCTCGGAGCGACATAGCGAAACGCGACCTGTCCCTCGCCCTCGAGCCGGGCCAGCGTCTCGTCGTCGCAGTGGTAGCGGCCCTCGCCGTGCGCGATCGGAAGGCGGAGCACCGAGCCCTCGGGCATGCGCGTGAAGCGACCCTGTGCCGCCACCTCGAGCCAGACGTCGCGGCACTCGAACTTCTGGCTCGCGTTGCGGACCAGCGCACCGGGCAAGAGGCCCATCTCGGTCAGGACCTGGAAGCCGTTGCAGATGCCGAGCACCGGGCCGCCGCCGCGAGCGAACGCCGTGATCGCATCGGCGATGGGCGAGAAGCGCGCGATCGCCCCGCAGCGGAGGTAGTCACCGTGCGCGAATCCGCCTGGCACGATGACGAATTCCGCGCCGCCCAGCGACGTCTCCTTGTGGAACACGAAGCGTGCGTCCCAGCCCATCACGTCGCGCGCCACGTGCAGCGCGTCCCAGTCGGCGTTGCTCCCGGGGAACTGAACGACGGCCACCTTCATGGGCACGTCTATATCACTTCGCGAGGGTCGAGATCAGATGGTCCCCGACGCGCAGCGCGTTCGCCATCACGGTGAGCGCCGGGTTCACCGCGCCCGAGCTCACGAAGAAGCTCGCGTCGGCCGCGTAGAGGTTGTCCAGCTCGTGCGCCTTGCAGTTGGGATCGAGCACCGAGGTCTTCGGATCCTTTCCGAAGCGCAGCGTCCCGTTCTGATGCGCCACGCCCGCGAGCGGGATCCGTTGCCCGACGAAGAGGCTGCGCGCGAACACGCCCTGATGAGACGGGCGCGACTGCATCAGCGTCTCGAGCTTGGCGATCAAGCGCCGGTGGCCCTCTTCGTTGTTGGGCTTGTAGGCGAGCACGATCTCGCCCGCCTCGTTGACAGTCACGCGGTTCTCGGGGTCGGGTAGATCTTCGCTGGTCAGCCAGAAGTCGAACGAGTGGTGCGCCATCATGTCGAGCGTCCAGCCGGGCGCGATCGCCGGTGCGCCTGCGCTGAGCGTGACGCCATCGAGCTTTCCGACGAACGAGATGTGCCCCATCGGGTGCGGGAACGCCTCGCCGTCGCCGAAGTAGAAGTCGTTCACGCCGAGCGTCTTCTGGAACACCGTCGGGTTCGCGTCCTTCGAGATGGCCATGAGCACCGAGTTGAGGTGCCCCATGTAGTGGCGGCCCACCATGTCGTTGGCGTTCGCGAGCCCGCGCGGGTGCTTGTCGCTCTTGCTTCGAAGCAGGAGCGCGGCCGAATTGATCGCGCCGGCCGCGAGCACGATCACGT
>JAYVCF010000312.1:0-6777 GCA_043750095.1 Deltaproteobacteria bacterium | reverse complement strand
GAGACCGAGACCGAGACCGAGACCGAGACCGAGACCGAGAGTCCGCCCGAGCCCGACCTCGAGGATGCCCCTCTCGACACCGACGATCGCCCGGGGCTCGAGAAGGCCCCGCCGGTCATCGTCTCCGACAAGCACCTCGAGACCGTGATCGAGAGCCTGCTCTTCGTCTCGGATCGCCCGCTCGCCGCGAATCGCGTGGCCCGCCTCGCGCGGACCAGCACCAAGGAAGCGCAGCGCATCATCCTGATGCTGGTCGAGCACTACGCGGGCCGCGGGATCGAGATCGCCGAGGTCGCGGGCGGCTATCAGTTCCGTTCGTCGGCCTCCAGCGCACCGTTCGTGCGCGACCTCGTCGCGAAGAAGCCGGTGCGGCTCACGCGCGCGCAGATCGAGACGCTCTCCATCACCGCGTACCGTCAGCCCATCACGCGGCCCGAGATCGACGAGATCCGCGGCGTGGACTCGGGCTCGTCGATCAAGGTGCTGGTGGAGAAGTCGCTGCTGAAGATCCTCGGCCGCAAGGACGAGCCGGGACGCCCCTTGCTCTACGGGACCACGCCTTTCTTCCTCGAGTTCTTCGGCCTCCCCAGCCTCGCCGAGCTTCCGACCCTTCGCGAGCACGCGGAGCTCACCGACGAGAGCCGCCAGCTCTTCGAGCGACGCATGGGCGAGAGCATCGACACCATCGGCGACATCGAGGTGGAGCAGCACCACTACACCGACGAGGAGATCGAGGCCGCGGAGCACAACGCGCGCGCTGCGGACGCCACCGAGCGAGGTGAGCTGCCCGAGCTATCCGCGTCGGAAATGCCACCGGCTCCGAGTGAGGCCGAAGCAGACGACGAGGACGACGACGACGACGACGACGACGACGACGACGACGACGACGACGACGACGAGGAGGACGAATGACCCCCGCTCGCACGTTCCAGGACCTCATCCTCCGTCTCACGTCGTTCTGGGCCGAGCGCGGCTGCCTCATCGTTCAGCCCTACAACTCCGAGGTCGGCGCCGGCACCTTCAATCCGGCCACGTTCCTCCGCGCGATCGGCCCCGAGCCATGGAACGTCGCCTACGTCGAGCCCTCGCGTCGGCCGACCGACGGCCGCTACGGCGACAACCCGAACCGCCTCCAGCAGTTCCATCAGTTCCAGGTGATCCTCAAGCCCTCGCCGCTCGAGATCCAAGAGCTCTATCTCGACTCGCTGCGCGCGCTCGGCACCGATCCGAAGCGTCACGACCTGCGCTTCGTCGAAGACGACTGGGAGTCCCCCACGCTCGGCGCCTGGGGGCTCGGCTGGCAGGTCTGGCTCGACGGCCTCGAGATCTCGCAGTTCACCTACTTCCAGCAGGTCGGCGGCATCGACTGCAAGCCCATCTCGGGCGAGCTCACCTACGGGCTCGAGCGCATCGCGATGTACCTGCAGGACAAGGCCACCATCTACGACTGCGAGTACGGACCGGGCGTGAAGTACGGCGAGATCGCCAAGCGCGCCGAATTCGAGTGGAGCACCTACAACTTCGAGCGCGCGAACGTGCCGATGCACCTCAAGTTGTTCGACGACTACGAGAGCGAGGTGCACGCGCTCCTCTCGCTCTCGCGCGAGAAGAGCAAGGGCAACCTCTTGATCTTCAGCGAAGAAGATCCGCTGAAGCGCCTGCTCTTGCCCGCGTACGACTGCGTCATCAAGTGCAGCCACACGTTCAACCTGCTCGACGCGCGCGGCGCGATCGGCGTGACCGAGCGCCAGCGCTACATCGGCCGCGTGCGGCACATCGCGCGCGCCGTGTGTGAGACGTACCTCGCGCAGCGAACGGCCATGAACTTTCCGCTCCTTCAGACGGGGACGGTCTGATGGCGACGCAGGATCTCCTGATCGAGATCGGCGTCGAGGAGCTGCCGGCGTCCTGGGTGAAGCGCGCGGTCGAGGTTCTCCCGGCGCTGGTGACGGACGCGCTCGACGCGGCACGGCTCACGCACGGAACGGCTCGGGCGTACGGAACGCCACGACGGCTCGCGGTGCTCGTGGACGCGGTCGCGGACGGCACACCCGACGTCGAAGAGGAAGTCATCGGCCCGCCGAAGAGCGCCGCGTTCGAAGAAGACGGACGGCCGAAGAAGGCCGCCGAGGGTTTCGCGAAGAAGAACAACGCGCCCGTCGACGCCGTGTTCATCAAGAAGACCGACAAGGGCGAGTACGCCGCGGTCGTGCGCAAAGAGAAAGGCCGCGACGCGCGCGCCGTGGTCGCCGAGATCGCGAGCGCTCTTCCGTCGCGCATTCCCTTCGCCAAGTCGATGCGCTGGGGAACGGGCGACCTCTCCTTCGGACGCCCGATTCATTGGCTCGTGGTGCTGCTCGGCGATCAGATCATCGACGGGAATTGGGGCGGCATCGCGTTCGGGCGCACCACGCGCGGGCATCGCTTCCTCTCGCCCGAAGCGATCCAGATCCCCACCGCGAGCGCGTACCTCGCCACGCTGCGCGAGGCCCACGTGCTCGCCGACGAGGACGAGCGACGCCGCGTGATGGTCGCGGCACTCGAGAAGCGCAGCAAGGCCATCAGCGCGCACGTCGAGCCCGACGAGTTCCTCGTGTACGAGAACGCGTCGTTGGTCGAAGAGCCCTTCGTGGTGCTCGGCTCCTTCGACGAGCGCTTCCTCGCGCTACCCGACGAAGTGATCGTCGCGGTGATGCGCGGCCATCAGCGCTACTTCGCGCTTCGCGGCGAGGCCTCGCGCGAGGCGAACCAGAAGCTGCTCCCGAAGTACTTCGCCATCGCGAACACGGCCATCGACGAGGCGAACGTCGCCAAGGGCAACGACCGCGTGCTCGTCGCACGACTGAAGGACGCAGAGTTCTTCGTCGCCGAGGACCGGAAGAAGAAGCTCGCGGAGCGGATCCCGAAGCTCGACGGGATCGTGTTTCACCACAAGCTCGGCACCGTCGGCGACAAGGTGAAGCGCGTCGGCGCGCTCGCGGAGCGCCTCGGCGGCGGACCGCGATCGATGGAAGCGGCCGCGCTCGCGAAGGCAGACCTCGTGTCGCTCATCGTCGGCGAGTTCCCCGAGCTGCAGGGCTTGATGGGGCGCTGGTACGCTCTCCAAGAGCACCTCGACGCCGAGGTCGCGGACGCGATCCGCGATCAGTACCTTCCGAAGGGCGCCGGCGACGCGATTCCGGCCACCGCGCTCGCGGCCGCGCTCGCCATCGCCGACCGCGCCGACACGCTCGTCGGCTGCTTCGGGATCGGGATCGTGCCGACGGGCTCGCAGGATCCGTTCGCGCTCCGCCGCGCGACGCTGGGCATCCTTCGCATCGCGCTCGAAGGGCCGCTCGCGACGGATGACATCGGCTCGACACTAGAAGCAGCCCACGCCGGTCTCGCGGCGCAGCGGACGCCGTTCGCCGCGTGGGACGTGGTCTGGCCGCGGCTGGAGGACTTCGTCCGCGCTCGCCTGCGCGTCATCCTCGGCGAGAACCACCCGACGGACGTGGTGGAGGCGTGCCTCGCCGCGTGGAACCTGAAGTCGGTGCGCGACCTCAGCAAGCGCGTCGCTGCGCTCGACGCCTTCCGCGCGCATTCGGCGTACGAGTCGCTCACCGTCGCCTTCAAGCGCGCGTGGAACATCGCGAAGGACACGGCCGCCGCCGAGCCCGACCCGAAGCTGCTCGACGCAGGAGCCGAGCAGGACCTCTGGGCCGCGTTCGGAAAGATCCGCACGGGCATGCAGGCGTGCGTGTCGGCGGGCGACTACGCGGGCGCGCTCAACCTCGTCGCGACGGATCTCCGAGCTCCGATCGATCGCTTCTTCACCGACGTGTTCGTCATGGTCGACGACGCGCGCGTGCGCGAGAACCGGCTGCGCATGCTCCGCACCATCGCCGAGAGCATCAACGCCATCGCGCACCTGCACCTGCTCGGCGGCTGAGGCGCGAACGTGCTCACGGGAGTGCTGCACGTCACGAGCGTCGATCCGGTGAGCGGCGAGGAGATCGCGACGGGCGAGCTCGCGATCCAGGGCGCGCGAGCAGCACTTCCGTTCCGAAGCATGCGCGGCGAGTCCGTTCAGACGCGCGCGAAGCAGCTCGCGGATCGGATCGCGACACAGGTCCGCGCGATCGACGCGGAGCACGGACATCCCGTGCGCGTGCGCTTCGACGTGGTGGACGACGCGGAGGCGCTCGTGAGCGTCGAGCCGCTGGCGCTCTCGCCCGCCGCGCTCGTTCGCACGCTCGTCGAGCGCGTTCGCCACGCGCGGCTCGCGCGCGATCTGGCCTTGGCGCGGATCACCCCGCTCGAGCTCGAGTCGTCTGGAATGTTCGTGCTCGAGCACGCCGCACTGGCGCCGTACGCACGCGGTCTCGCCGCGAGCCCCGGAGCCGCTGCGGGCCGGCTCGCCCTCCCCGCCGACTTCGACACCGCCGCCGGCGACGCGCGGGTGCTCGTGATCGACGACGCCGCGCCCGAAGACGCCATCGCGATCCGCGCCGCCGCTGCGATCATCGCCACGAGCGGCGGCCTCACCGCGGACGCCGCCATCGCTGCCCGGGCTCTACGCAAGCCTTGCGTAGTCTCGGCCCCCGTTCGCCTCGGCGATCGCAACCAACCCGCCCGCGGGGACTGGGTCACCGTCGATGGATCAACGGGCGAGATCCATGTGGGTGCGCTCCCGACCCGCTGGGCGCCGTCGACCCCGTTCGCCGCCGAGCTGGTCTCCTGGCTCGATCCGGGACCGGCTGAGCGTCCCGCTGACGCCCTGATTCGATGGCGAAATGCGGCTGCCCAAGGCCGCCCCGCCTGAGCACGTCGGACGCTCGTGCCGATCCTTGACGCCGCCTGCCGTGGCAAACGACCATCCGATTGCGTTTGGGGGGAAACCGATCGGTTCCCCCACGCGTACTACCGGTGCGAGGGGCCCACCGTCGGTGGTTTCGCACTTGCACTCCCGCCGCACCGCTCTGGTGGTGCCCGCTCGATCGTGACGACGTGTAGCGCTGCCGTGTAGCAAGAGGCTCGAATGACCGCAGAAAGGCATCTCCGCTTGGTGGACGAAGGAACAGCGCCCGACGCGGGTCCGGATCGGGCCCCCTCGGTGCCGCCGCCGGACCCGCTGATCGGTCGCACGCTCGACGGTCGCTATCGCGTCGAGGCCGTGCTCGGCGAAGGCGGAATGGGCCTGGTCTACAAGGCCCGCCACGCGATGCTGAACAAGCCGCTGGCCATCAAGGTGCTCAAGCCGGAGGTCAGCAAGGACACCGAGGTGATGCAGCGCTTCCAGCAAGAAGCGCAGAGCGCGAGCGCCATCGGCAGCCAGCACATCATCGACATCAGCGACTTCGGCACGCTGCCCGACGGCGCGACGTACTTCGTGATGGAGTTCCTCGACGGCGTCTCCCTGACCAAGGCGATGGAGATGGAGCATCCGATGAGGACGCCCCGGATCATCCGCGTCGCCAAGCAGATCTGCGACGCGCTCGGGGCCGCGCACGAGCGCAGCATCGTCCACCGCGACATGAAGCCCGACAACATCTACCTGGTGAAGCGCGGCAACGACACGGACTTCGTCAAGGTGCTCGACTTCGGCATCGCCAAGGTCGGCGGCGCGAGCAGCAAGCTCACCAAGGCCGGGCAGGTCTTCGGAACACCGCACTACATGTCGCCCGAGCAGTGCGCGGGCGCGAACGTCGATCAGCGCACCGACATCTACGCGCTCGGCGTGATCCTCTACGAGATGGCCTCCGGCCGCGTGCCCTTCGACGCGGACAACCTGATGGGCATCCTCACCAAGCACATGTACGAGAAGCCGATCGCTCCGCACGAGCTGCCGCCGCCGGTCGAAGTACCGCCGGGCCTCGAGGCGATCATCATGAAGTGCCTCGAGAAGTCGACCGACGTTCGGTACCAGTCGATGGCCGACGTGAAGGCCGACCTCGAGGCGATCGAGAAGGGTCTGACGCCGCAGGCGGTGGTCGACGCCGTGGATCGCGCCTCGATGCCTCAGCGTGCAGATGGCACCGGTCGCCACATGAACCCCACCACCGGTCGCATGAGCGCGATCGCGATGGGCACCGGTGCAGCGCCGATGGAGGCGCCGCCGCCCACGCGCAGCTTGCTGCCCTTCGCGATCCTCGGCGGCATCGGCCTCGTGGCCGTGCTCGGCATCGGTGGTGCCGTGGTCGCGTTCGGTGGCGGCGCACCGACTCCGACGGCGGTGTCCCTGCCACCCTCGACGCTCGTGGCTCCGCCCTCGACCGGCATCATCGCTCCGCCTCCGACGCTCGCGATCATCGCTCCGCCGCCGACGAGCGCGCCCGTCATCGCGCCCGTGCACATCGCGAGCACGCCCGATGGCGCCGAGGTGCTCATCGACGGCGCGCACTACGCGACCACGCCCTGCGACTTTCCGCGTCCGAGCGGGAGCGACATCGTGCACGTCACCGTTCACGCGGCGGGCTTTCAGGACCGCACCATCGCGCTGACCGCGTACGGGGATCCCTCGGTGACGGTCACGCTCGATCGCGCGCGCGCCGGCCGTCCGGGCGGTGGCGGACACCCGCCGTCCACGACGACCGGCGGCGGCACGCCTCCACCTCCGACGACGACCGCGCGGCCGACGGGTGGCGGCGGTGGCGACGGCGTCTTGGACCCCTGGGCGCATTAGTTTTCCCGCGCGCAGGCGCGCGGGGATGGGGGCCCGTTGGGCACCCCATGACCCCCGTACTACTTGGGTCATCGCGGGGCGCGCTCTCGCTCTCGCTCTCGCTCTCGCTCTCG